>CAIMEA010000100.1 GCA_903839845.1 uncultured Hyphomicrobiales bacterium | reverse complement strand
GTCGCGGTGGTTGATCCCGACGGCACCGAGCGCGCCCATCACCGCATCCCGTACGGCGCGCGCATGCGCGTCGACGAGAACGACAAGATCAAGCGCGGCCAGCGTATCGCCGAATGGGATCCCTACACCCGGCCGATCCTCACCGAAGTCGATGGCGAAGTCGCCTTCGAGGACATGGTGGACGGTCTGTCGATGTCGGAACAACTCGACGAATCGACCGGCATCGCCAAGCGCGTGGTCATCGACTGGCGCACGGGTTCGTCCCGTAATCAGGCCGACCTGCGTCCGGCCATGATCGTCAAGGGCAAGGACGGCAAGATCCTCAAGCTGGCGCGCGGCGGCGAAGCCCGCTACCTGCTGGCGGTCGACGCCATCATCTCGGTCGATCCCGGCGGCAGCGTGAAGGCGGGCGACGTCATTGCGCGTATCCCGACCGAAAGCGCCAAGACGCGCGACATCACCGGCGGTCTGCCGCGGGTGGCCGAACTGTTCGAGGCGCGCAAGCCGAAGGACGCGGCGATCATCGCCGAAATCGGCGGCGTCGTGCGCTTCGGCAAGGACTACAAGAACAAGCGCCGCCTGACGATTGAGCCGACTGACAAGGGTGAGGAGCCGCGGGAATATCTGATCCCGAAGGGCAAGCACATCCATCTGCAGGACGGCGACGTGCTGGAGAAGGGCGATTATATCGTCGAAGGCAATCCGGCTCCGCATGACATCCTTGCCATCAAGGGCGTCGAGGAACTGGCGGCTTACCTGGTCAACGAAATCCAGGAGGTCTATCGCTTGCAGGGCGTTATGATCAACGACAAGCACATCGAGGTGATCGTTCGCCAGATGCTGCAGAAGGTCGAGATCGACGACGCCGGCGAAACCGAACTCTTGGCCAGCGAACAGATCGACCGCAGCGAGATGGACGCGATCAATCTCAAGGCTGTCGAAGAAGGCAAGAAGCCGGCGTCGGGTCACCCCGTGCTGCTCGGCATCACCAAGGCCTCGTTGCAGACCCGTTCGTTCATCTCGGCGGCGTCGTTCCAGGAGACCACGCGCGTGCTCACCGAGGCCGCCGTCAACGGCAAGGCGGATACGCTCGACGGCCTGAAGGAAAACGTCATCGTCGGCCGGCTGATCCCGGCCGGCACCGGCGCCATGATGAACCGTCTGCGCGAGATCGCCATCAAGCGCGACGCGCTCATCCTGGAAGAGCGCGAGAAGGATGCGGCCAAGGCCGCTTCCGCCGCCGAAGCGATGGCGGCGCCGGCGCTGCCGGCGGCCGAGTAATCCGGCTGAAGCAAAAAGGATCAAAGGGCCGTCCGCAAGGGCGGCCCTTTTTCGTTGGCGGATGCCGTCACACGGGCGTTACGCTCGGTCGGATAAAGGTGCGCTCATGCACTGGTGGCAAACCGGCGTCATCTACCAGATCTACCCGCGCTCGTTTCAGGACACGAACGGCGACGGCGTCGGCGATCTCAAGGGCATCGCCGCGCGGCTGCCTTATCTCGCTGAATTGGGCGTCGACGCGATCTGGCTGTCGCCGGTGTTTCCCTCGCCGATGGCCGATTTCGGTTACGACATTTCCGACTACACCGGCATCGATCCCTTGTTCGGCACATTGGCCGATTTCGATGCATTGATTGCGCGCGCGCATGCGCTGGGTCTGAAAGTGATCCTCGATTTCGTGCCTAATCACACGTCGAACCGGCATCCCTGGTTCGCCGAGAGCCGTGTGTCGCGCCAATCGGCGAAACGCGATTGGTACATCTGGCGCAATGGCGCGCCGCAAGGCGGGCCGCCCAACAACTGGCTGTCGGAATTCGGCGGCTCGGCCTGGGAATACGATGCGGCGAGCGATCAATATTACTATCATGCTTTCTTAAGCGAGCAGCCGGATCTGAACTGGCGCAACCCGCAGGTGCGCGCGGCGATGCACGAGGTCATGCGCTTCTGGCTCCTGCGCGGCGTCGATGGCTTCCGCGTCGATGTGATCTGGCATCTGATCAAGGACGAAGCGCTGCGCGACAATCCGCCCAACCCGGATTATCGCGACGGCGAGCCGGCGTACAAATCGCTGCTGCCGATCAATTCGACCGACCAACGGCAAGTTCACGAGGTCATTCGCGAGCTGCGCGCGGTTGTCGACGAATTCCCCGACCGCGTGCTGATCGGCGAAATCTATCTGCCGGTCGAGAAGCTCGCCGCCTATTACGGCGTGGGTCTCGATGGGGCGCACCTGCCGTTCAACTTCGCGCTGATCGAGACGCCATGGCGGGCCGACGCGGTCGCTTCGCTGATCGATCGTTACGAGGGATCTCTGCCGGCAGGCGCCTGGCCGAACTGGGTATTGGGCAATCACGACCGGCCGCGCCTGGCCAGCCGCGTCGGTCCTGAGCAGGCGAGGGTGGCGGCGATGCTGCTGCTCACCTTGCGCGGCACGCCGACGCTCTATTATGGCGACGAGATCGGCATGACCCAGGTGCCGATCCCGCCGGAACGTGTGCGCGATCCGTGGGGGCTCAATGTGCCGGGGCAGGGCCGCGACGGCTGCCGCACGCCGATGCCCTGGGATGCCTCCCGCCATGCCGGATTTTCGAGCGGCGAGCCCTGGCTGCCTTTGGCCGCCGATTCGGCGGTTTCCAACACAGAATCGGCTGGCGCCAACCCAGACTCTCTGTTGGCCCTGTACCGGCGATTGATCGCCCTGCGCCGCGCCCGCCCGGCGCTGACACGAGGAGCCTATAGGCCAGTGGCTCAGTCCGGGAATGTGTCAGACAATGTGTTGGCCTTTGAACGAGTTATGGACGGCGAGGCGCTCCTGGTGGCGCTCAATTTCGGCCGTGAAGTCGCAAATAACGTCGTATTACCAGATGCTTATCGAGGTACCGTTTTGCTGTCCTCAGGCCCCGGCCGGACCGGGGAGGCGATCGCCGGATATCTCACCTTGCGCGCCGACGAGGGGCTAATCATATTGCGCGATAGCTAGCCGGGCGGCCCCGCAACCGCTCCGGAGCCCCGGTTTTTCGGCCCTTTTCGCCTTGACTTGGGGGTATCAGGCCGATACATACGCGGCACTTAACGGCAGGCGGTGAGCTTCGCTTGCTTCGGAACGGCCGCCCGGCCAAGTCTTTGAGAATTCTCTACTTTCTCAAGCACAGGCTGGCGCATTCGCCTCGAACTATTGAAGCTCAGACGCTGCCGCTGACAACGACTGTCAGGTTACGAGACGAAACGGCTGCTTGGTCGTGCAAACGACTGCGCAGTTGTCAGAACTGGAAAGAGCGCCCCCGCGATTGATGCGGATGGCGCGATTTCGTTTTGCGTGCCGACAAAGCACACAGAGAGAACACGCGCGGGCCGCAAGGCCCAATCAATTCCGGGCGCAAGCCCTTAATTCCGGGCAAGTGCCCAACAGTTACGAAGGCGAACGATGCCGACGATCAACCAGCTGATTGCCAATCCGCGGCAGCCGCTCAAGACCCGCAACAAGGTCCCGGCGCTGCAGTCGAGCCCTCAGAAGCGCGGCGTCTGCACGCGCGTCTATACGACGACGCCGAAGAAGCCGAACTCGGCGCTGCGTAAGGTCGCCAAGGTTCGTCTCACCAACGGCTTTGAAGTGATCGGCTACATCCCGGGCGAAGGCCATAACCTGCAAGAGCATTCCGTGGTCATGATCCGCGGCGGCCGCGTCAAGGATTTGCCGGGCGTGCGCTATCACATCCTGCGCGGCGTCCTCGATACGCAGGGCGTCAAGAACCGCAAGCAGCGCCGTTCGAAATACGGCGCCAAGCGTCCGAAGTAAGGGTCAGATCCATGTCTCGTCGTCACGCCGCAGAAAAACGCGAAATCACGATCGACCCGAAGTTTCAGTCGGCGGTCGTGTCCAAGTTCATGAATGCCGTCATGTATGACGGCAAGAAGTCGGTCGCCGAAGGCATCGTTTACGGTGCCCTCGAGACGATCGAAGCCAAGACCAAGGCGAACCCGCTCAGCGTGTTCCAGCAGGCCCTCGACAACGTGATGCCTTCGATCGAAGTGCGGTCCCGTCGCGTCGGCGGCGCCACCTATCAGGTGCCGGTCGAAGTGCGCACGACGCGCCGCCAGGCGCTCGGCATTCGCTGGATCATCTCGGCCGCGCGCGAGCGCAACGAACGCACCATGACCGAGCGGCTCTCCGCCGAACTGCTCGACGCCTCCAACAACCGCGGCAACGCGGTCAAGAAGCGCGAAGACACCCACAAGATGGCGGAAGCCAACCGGGCCTTCTCGCATTACCGCTGGTAGTAGCGGCGACCTTATTCAGGAAGTAGATCGATATGCCTCGTCTCCATGCCATTGAGGACTACCGCAACTTCGGCGTCATGGCTCACATTGATGCCGGCAAGACGACGACGACTGAGCGGATTCTCTATTATACCGGCAAGAGCCATAAAATCGGCGAAGTGCACGAAGGTGCCGCGACGATGGACTGGATGGAGCAGGAGCAGGAGCGCGGCATCACCATTACGTCGGCCGCGACGACCGCATTCTGGAACGGCAAGCGCCTGAACATCATCGACACGCCCGGCCACGTCGACTTCACCATTGAAGTCGAGCGTTCGCTCCGCGTCCTCGACGGCGCCGTCGTCGTGCTCGACGGCAACCAGGGCGTCGAGCCGCAGACCGAAACCGTCTGGCGTCAGGGCGACAAGTACCGCGTGCCGCGCATCGTCTTCGCCAACAAGATGGACAAGATCGGCGCCGACTTCTTCAAGTGCATGGACGACATCAAGACCCGCCTCGGCGCCAAGCCGATTGCGATCCAGCTGCCGATCGGCGCGGAAAACACCTTCAAGGGCGTCGTCGATCTGGTCCGCATGAAGGGCGTGATCTGGGAAGACGAGGCGCTCGGCGCCAACTATAAAGACATCGACATTCCGGCCGACCTGCTCGACGACGCCAAGAAGTATCGCGAGATGCTGATCGAGGCCGCCGTCGAACTCGACGACACCGCCATGGCCGCCTTCTTCGAAGGCAAGGAGCCGGACGAGGCGACCCTCAAGGGCCTCATCCGCAAGGCCGTCATCACCGGCGCTTTCTTTCCCGTTCTCTGCGGCTCGGCCTTCAAGAACAAGGGCGTGCAGCCGCTGCTCGACGCGGTCGTCGATTTCCTGCCGTCGCCGCTCGACGTGCCGGCGATCAAGGGCATCAACCCGGACAACGGCGAAGAAGTGACCCGCGAGCCGAAGGACGACGCGCCGCTGTCGCTGCTCGGCTTCAAGATCATGGACGACCCCTTCGTCGGCACCATCACCTTCTGCCGCATCTATTCGGGCACGCTGTCGAGCGGCACCGGCGTCATCAACTCGACCAAAGAGCGCAAAGAGCGCATCGGCCGCATGTTGCTGATGCATGCCAACAACCGCGAAGACATCAAGGAAGCCTTTGCCGGCGACATCGTCGCTTTGGCCGGCCTCAAGGAAACCCGCACCGGCGATACGCTTTGCGATCCGAAGTTCCCGGTCATTCTCGAAAAGATGGAATTCCCCGAGCCGGTCATCGAAATCGCCATCGAGCCGAAGTCGAAGGCCGACCAGGAAAAGCTCGGCGTCGCGCTGGCCAAGTTGGCCGCCGAGGATCCGTCCTTCCGCGTGTCGACCGATCACGAAAGCGGCCAGACCATCCTCAAGGGCATGGGCGAACTGCATCTCGACATCAAGGTCGACATTCTGCGCCGCACCTACAAAGTGGACGCCAATATCGGCGCGCCGCAGGTGGCGTTCCGCGAGAAGATCACGCAGAAGGTCGAACACACCTACACCCACAAGAAGCAGTCGGGCGGTTCGGGCCAGTACGCCGAAGTCAAGTTCGTGGTCGAGCCGTCGGAGCCGGGCGCTCCGTTCGAGTTCATCAACGACACGGTCGGCGGCTCGGTGCCGAAAGAATACATCCCGGGCGTCGAAAAGGGTCTCGAGTCGGTTCTGGGTTCGGGCCCGCTGGCCGGCTTCCCGGTCGTCGACATGAAGGTGACGCTGGTTGACGGCCGCTATCATGACGTCGACTCGTCGGCGCTCGCCTTCGAAATCGCCTCCCGCGCCGGTTTGCGTGAAGCGATGCAGCGCGCCAAGCCGGTGCTGCTCGAGCCGATCATGAAGGTCGAATGCGTGACCCCGGAAGACTATACCGGTTCGGTCATCGGCGACTTGAACTCACGCCGCGGCCAGATTCAGGGCCAGGACATGCGCGGCAACGCCAACGTGATCAACGCGATGGTGCCGCTGATGAACATGTTCGGCTACGTCAACACCCTGCGGTCGATGTCGCAGGGACGCGCCACCTTCACCATGCAATTCGATCATTACGCAGAACTGCCCGCCAACGTGTCGGCGGAAGTTCAGAAGAAATTCGCGTAACCGGTCGCCAAACGAAACCTGAAGTTTCTGAACGGAGAGCTCCATGGCCAAAGAAAAATTCAACCGCAATAAGCCGCATTGCAACATCGGCACCATCGGTCACGTCGACCATGGCAAGACGTCGCTGACCGCGGCGATCACCAAGGTGCTCGCCGAGACCGGCGGCGCGACCTTCACCGCCTACGACCAGATCGACAAGGCGCCGGAAGAAAAGGCGCGCGGCATCACGATCTCGACCGCGCACGTCGAGTACGAGACCGCCAACCGCCACTACGCGCACGTCGACTGCCCCGGCCACGCCGACTATGTGAAGAACATGATCACGGGCGCCGCGCAGATGGATGGCGCGATCCTGGTCGTGTCGGCCGCCGACGGCCCGATGCCGCAGACCCGCGAGCACATCCTGCTCGCCCGTCAGGTCGGCGTTCCCGCGCTCGTCGTGTTCATGAACAAGTGCGACATGGTCGACGATCCGGAACTGCTCGAACTCGTCGAACTCGAAGTTCGCGAGCTCCTGTCCAAGTATAACTACCCGGGCGACAAGATCCCGATCATCAAGGGCTCGGCGCTGATGGCGCTCGACGGCAAGGAGCCGAAGCTCGGCCACGACGCCGTTCTCGAGCTGATGAAGGCCGTCGACGAGTACATTCCGCAGCCGGAACGTCCGATCGACCAGCCGTTCCTGATGCCGGTTGAAGACGTGTTCTCGATCTCCGGCCGCGGCACGGTCTGCACCGGTCGCGTCGAGCGCGGCATCGTCAAGGTCGGCGAGGAAGTCGAGATCGTCGGCATCAAGCCGACCCAGAAGACCATCGTCACCGGCGTTGAAATGTTCCGCAAGCTGCTCGATCAGGGTCAGGCCGGCGACAACATCGGCGCGCTGCTGCGCGGCACCAAGCGTGAGGAAGTCGAGCGCGGTCAGGTTCTCTGCAAGCCTGGCTCAGTCAAGCCGCACACCAAGTTCAAGGCCGAAGCCTACATCCTGACCAAGGAAGAGGGCGGCCGTCATACCCCGTTCTTCACCAACTACCGTCCGCAGTTCTACTTCCGCACGACCGACGTGACGGGCGTGGTTCATCTGCCGGAAGGCACCGAAATGGTGATGCCGGGCGACAACGTGGCGATGGAAGTGCACCTGATTGTGCCGATCGCCATGGAAGAAAAGCTCCGCTTCGCGATCCGTGAAGGTGGCCGCACCGTCGGCGCCGGCGTGGTCGCCAGCATCATCGAGTAAGACAAACACTGGCTCCCCGCCGTAAAAAGCGGGGAGCTCAGTAACCGGGTTTGGCGCAAGGCTTGAGCCGCGCGACTCACCAGGGAAGTCGAGACGGTTAGCGAATACTGGATCATCCGTTTGTACGGATGATGACAGTCCAGAGAGACAGACAAATGAACGGCCAGAATATTCGGATCCGGCTCAAGGCGTTCGATCACCGCATCCTCGATGCGTCGACGCGCGAGATCGTCAACACCGCCAAGCGCACGGGCGCGCAGGTGCGTGGACCGATCCCGTTGCCGACGCGCATCGAGAAGTTCACGGTGAACCGCTCGCCGCACGTGGACAAGAAGAGCCGCGAACAATTCGAGATGCGCACGCACAAGCGCCTTCTCGACATCGTCGACCCGACGCCGCAGACCGTGGACGCGCTGATGAAGCTCGACCTGGCCGCCGGTGTCGACGTCGAGATCAAGCTCTAAAGGCCGGGTGAGGACATACAAATGCGTTCGGGTGTCGTCGCACAGAAAATGGGTATGACCCGGTTGTTCACCGAAGCCGGTGAACATGTTCCGGTCACGGTCCTGCGCTTGGCGCAGTGCCAGGTCATTGCTCATCGCAGCAAAGACAAAAACGGTTACGTCGCGCTTCAGCTCGGTTCGGGCGAACGTCGCGCCGGTAACATGAGCAAGGCGGACCGCGGCTATTTCGCCGCTGCCAAGGTCGAGCCGAAGCGCAAGCTCGCGGAATTCCGCGTCAGCGACGATGCGATGATCCCGGTTGGCGCCGAAATCACCGCCGACCATTTTGTCGAAGGTCAGTTCGTCGACGTCTGCGGCATCTCGATCGGCAAGGGCTTTGCCGGCGGCATGAAGCGCTGGAATTTCGGCGGTCTTCGCGCCTCGCACGGCGTGTCGGTGTCGCATCGTTCGATCGGTTCGACCGGCGGCCGTCAGGACCCGGGCAAGACCTTCAAGAACAAGAAGATGCCGGGCCACATGGGCAACACCCGCATCACCACGCTCAACCTGAAGGTTGCCAAGATCGACATCGAGCGCGGCCTGGTCATGGTCGAAGGCGCGGTGCCGGGCTCGAAGGGCGGCTGGATAACGTTGCGCGACGCCGTCAAAAAGAAGCTGCACAAGGACGCGCCGAAGCCGGGCAAATTCCGCCTCGCCGAAGCTGCCGCCTCGGAAGCCCCCGCTGCGAAGGAGGGCGAATAATATGGATATGAAAATCACCACGCTTGAGGGCAAGGAAGCCGGCTCGGTCAGTCTGTCCGACGCCATCTTCGGGCTTGAGCCGCGCATCGACATCATTCAGCGCTGCGTCAACTGGCAGCTGGCTCGCCGCCAGCGCGGCACGCACAAGACCAAGGATCGCTCCGAGATCTGGCGTACCGGCAAGAAGATGTACGGCCAGAAGGGCACCGGCGGCGCTCGCCACGGTTCGGCCCGCGTTCCGCAGTTCCGCGGCGGCGGTCGCGCCTTTGGTCCGGTCGTGCGCAGCCATGCCATCGATCTGCCGAAGAAGGTGCGGGCGCTCGCGCTCAAGCACGCTTTGTCGTCGAAGGCCAAGGACGGCGGCATCATCGTCATCGACAAGGCGTCGCTGGACAAGGCAAAGACCAAGTCGCTGCTCGCCCAGTTCGGCAAGATGAGCCTGGCCAACGCGCTGATCATCGACGGCGCCGAGCTCGAGGTGAACTTCGCCTCGGCCGCGCGCAACATTCCGAACATCGACGTGCTGCCGATCCAGGGCATCAACGTTTACGACATCATGCGGCGCAAGACTCTCGTGCTGACGAAAGCCGCGCTCGATGCGCTGGAGGCGCGTTTCAAATGAGCACCAGCGATCCGCGTCATTACGACATCATTCTCTCTCCCGTGATCACCGAAAAGGCGACCATGGGTTCGGAGTTCAACAAGGTGACCTTCAAGGTCGCCCGCACCGCGACCAAGCCGCAGATCAAGGAAGCGGTGGAGAAGCTGTTCGACGTCAAGGTCAAGAACGTCAACACGCTGATCCGCCAGGGCAAGGTCAAGGTTTTCAAGAATAAAGTCGGACAGCAGTCTGATGTGAAGCGCGCGATCGTGACCCTCGAAGAAGGTCATCGCATCGACGTGACCACCGGACTGTAAGGAGCGGATCGATGGCGTTAAAGACCTACAATCCGACCACACCGAGCCAGCGCCACCTGGTCACCGTCGATCGTTCGACGTTGTACAAAGGCGCGCCGGTCAAGGCACTGACCGAAGGTCAGCACTCTACGGGCGGTCGCAACAATAACGGCCGCATCACCTCGCGTTTCCGCGGCGGCGGCCACAAGCAGGCCTACCGGATCATCGATTTCCGGCGCAACAAGAAGGACATGGTCGCGACGGTCGAGCGTCTCGAATACGATCCGAACCGCACCGCCTTCATCGCGCTGATCAAGTACGAAGACGGCGAGCAGGCCTACATCCTGGCGCCGCAGCGTCTGGCCGCCGGCGACAAGGTCATCTCGGCCGACTCAGCCGACGTGAAGCCGGGCAATGCGATGCCGCTCGGCGCCATTCCGGTCGGCACCATCGTCCACAATGTCGAACTGAAAATCGGCAAGGGTGGCCAGCTCGCCCGTTCGGCCGGCACCTACGTTCAGATCGTCGGCCGCGATGGCGATTACGTAATCATCCGCCTGTCGACGTCGGAACAGCGCCTCGTGCACGGCCGCTGCATGGCGACGATTGGGGCCGTATCGAACCCCGATAAAATGAACACGACGATCGGCAAGGCCGGTCGCCAGCGCTGGCGTGGCCGTTTGCCGCATAACCGCGGCATCACCATGAACCCGGTCGACCATCCGCACGGCGGCCGCACCAAGGGCGGCGGTCACTGGACCACGCCGTGGGGCTTCCCGACCAAGGGCAAGAAGACCCGCAAGAACAAGCGCACCACCAAATTCATCATGGTCAGCCGCCATGACCGCAAGAAAAAGCAGAGTTAGGGACAAGAGCAATGACGCGTTCCGCATGGAAAGGCCCGTTCGTCGACGGTTATCTGCTTAAGAAGGCGGAAGCCGCGCGCGCGTCCGGCCGTCACGACATGATCAAGATCTGGAGCCGGCGCTCGACGATTCTGCCGCAGTTCGTCGGCCTGAACTTCGCCGTCTACAACGGCCAGAAGCACGTTCCGGTGATGGTCACCGAGGAGATGGTCGGTCACAAGTTCGGCGAGTTCTCGCCGACCCGAATTTTTTACGGCCATACGTCGGACCGTAAAGCCAAGAAAACGGCTTAAGGCCGCGCAGGACAGAGAAACGTTATGGGCAAGCGCGCACGCGAACGGGACCTCCCCGCCAACGAGGCCAAGGCCGTGACCCGGATGATCCGGATCTCGCCGCAGAAGCTTAACCTGGTCGCGCAGATGATCCGCGGCAAGAAGGTCGCCGGCGCACTGGCCGACCTCGAGTTTTCGCGCAAGCGAATCGCCAAGGATGTGCGCAAGTGCCTCGAGTCGGCGATCGCCAACGCCGAGAACAATCACGACCTCGACGTCGACGATCTCATCGTCGCCGAGGCGCATGTCGGCAAGGCGCTGGTCATCAAGCGCTTCTCCCCGCGCGGCCGCGGCCGCGTCGGTCAAATTCTCAAGCCGTTCTCGCATCTGACGATCATCGTTCGTCAGGTCGCGGCGGCTGAAGCGAACGCCTGAGGAGGATAGTAGTGGGTCAAAAGATCAATCCGATTGGGCTTCGCCTCGGCATCAACCGCACCTGGGATTCGCGCTGGTTCGCCGGCAAGACCGAGTACGGCACGCTGCTGCATGAAGACATCAAGATCCGCGCCTCGCTCATGAAAGAGCTGAAGCAGGCGGCGGTGTCCAAGATCATCATCGAGCGCCCGCACAAGAAGTGCCGCGTCACCGTTCATTCGGCCCGTCCGGGCGTGGTGATCGGCAAGAAGGGCGCCGACATCGAGAAGCTGCGCAAGTCGGTCGCCAAGCTGACCGACAGCGACGTCGTCATCAACATCGTCGAAATCCGCAAGCCGGAACTCGACGCCCAGCTGGTGGCTGAGTCGATCTCGCAGCAGCTCGAGCGCCGCGTCGCGTTCCGCCGCGCCATGAAGCGCGCCGTTCAGTCGGCGATGCGTCTCGGCGCCGAAGGCATTCGTATCAACTGCTCGGGCCGTCTCGGCGGCTCGGAAATCGCCCGCATGGAATGGTATCGCGAAGGGCGCGTGCCGCTGCACACGCTTCGCGCCGATATCGATTACGGCGTGTCGACCGCTTTCACCACCTACGGCACTTGCGGCGTCAAGGTCTGGATCTTCAAGGGCGAAATCCTTGAGCACGATCCGATGGCGCAGGACAAGAAGCTCGCCGAAGGCGATAGCGGCCGCCCGCGCCGCGACAATGCGGCCTAAAGAGACAAGAACATGCTGCAACCGAAAAAAACCAAATTCCGCAAGGCGTTCAAGGGCCGCATCCACGGCACCGCGACGTCCGGCGCCACGCTGGCCTTCGGCCAGTTCGGCCTCAAGGCGCTCGAGCCTGATCGCGTCACCGCGCGCCAGATCGAAGCCGCGCGCCGCGCGCTGACCCGCTTCATGAAGCGCGCCGGCCGCGTCTGGATCCGGGTTTACCCGGACGTGCCGGTGTCGAAGAAGCCGATCGAAGTGCGCATGGGCAAAGGCAAGGGCACGCCGGAAGTCTGGGTGTGCCGCGTCAAGCCGGGCCGCATTCTGTTCGAGGTCGACGGCATCCCGGTCGGCATCGCCAAGGAAGCTCTCACGCTCGCGGCCGCCAAGCTGCCGGTCAAAACCCGTTTCATCGAACGCATCGCCGAGTAAGAACCATGAAATCCGCCGACGTAAGAGCGATGACGCTCGACCAACTCGACGACGAGGTGCTCAAGCTGAAGAAGGAGCAGTTCAACCTGCGCTTCCAGCGGGCCACCGGCCAGCTCGAGAACACCTCGCGCGTTCGCGTCATCCGCCGCGACATCGCGCGCATGAAGACGATCGCCGCCCAGAAGCGCGTCGGCACCGAGCCGGCCGCGAAGACGACGACGGCGAAGCCCGCCGTCAAGACCAACAAAACGCCGAAGTCGGCGCGCCGCAAGGCCGCCACTCAATCTCCGCCGCGCGCCGCCAAGCGCGCGATTGCCCACAAGCCCAACAAGTCGAAGAAGTAGGGGTCATAGATGCCGAAACGCACGCTCCAGGGCGTCGTCGTCAGCGACAAGCAGGCCAAGACCGTGGTCGTGCGTGTTGACCGGCGCTTTGCCCATGCGACGATGAAGAAGACCATCAGCCGCTCCAAGAAGTATCACGCGCATGACGAAACCAACCAGTACTCGGTTGGCGACGTGGTGTGGATCGAGGAGCGCCGCCCGATTTCCAAGCTGAAAACTTGGGAAGTGATCCGCGGCGAGAAGAAGCAAAAAGTCTAAACGCCGCTATTTAGTTAAACCTGGGTGCCGAGGCCTTGAGAGCCTTACCCGCCCAAAAAGAATGAGAGCCGCATCATGATTCAGATGCAAACCAACCTCGACGTCGCCGACAATTCCGGCGCGCGCCGCGTCATGTGCATCAAAGTGCTGGGCGGTTCGAAGCGGAAGTACGCGACCATCGGCGACATCATCGTCGTCTCGGTGAAAGAAGCCATTCCGCGCGGCCGCGTGAAAAAGGGCGAAGTGATGAAGGCCGTCGTCGTGCGCATCCGCAAGGATATCAAGCGCGCCGACGGGTCGGTCATCCGCTTCGATCGCAACGCCGCGGTGCTGATCACGGCGCAGAGCGAGCCGGTCGGCACCCGTATCTTCGGGCCCGTGCCGCGCGAACTGCGCGCCAAGAACCACATGAAGATTCTCTCGCTCGCCCCGGAGGTGCTGTAATGGCTGCCAAGATCCGTAAAGGCGACAAGGTCATCGTCCTGACCGGCCGCGACAAGGGCCGCACCGGCGAAGTCGTCGAAGTGCGCCCGGATGCCGATCGCGCGCTGGTGCGCGGCATCAACATGATCAAGCGCCATCAGCGTCAGTCGGCCCAGCAGGAAGGCGGGATCATCTCGAAAGAGAGCGCGATCCACCTGTCCAACCTGGCGCTGGCCGATCCGAAGGATGGCAAGCCGACCCGCGTCGGGTTCAAGATTATCGGCGAAGGCGACAACGCCAAGAAAGTGCGTTTCGCCAAGCGCTCCGGAGCAGACATCGATGGCTGATACGCAGACAGAACCCAAGGTCAAAAAGCCGAAGGTCGCCAAGCCCGCCGAGGGCGACGCGCCGAAGGTCAAGAAGGCGCGCGTTGCGTCCGACTATGTGGCGCGTCTGACGACGCACTACGAGAAGGTCATCCGTCCGGAAATGACCAAGCAGTTCGGCTACAAGAACGTCATGCAGGTGCCGCGGATCACGAAAGTGGTTCTCAACATGGGCATCGGCGAGGGCGTTGCCGACCGCAAGAAGGTCGATCAGGCCGCGGGCGACCTCGCGTTGATCGCCGGCCAGAAGCCGGTCATCACCAAGTCGCGCAAGTCGATCGCGACCTACAAGCTGCGCGACGGCCAGGCCATCGGCACCAAGGTCACTTTGCGCAAGACGCGCATGTATGACTTTATCGACCGGCTGGTGAATATCGCGCTGCCGCGCATCCGCGATTTCCGCGGACTGAACCCGAAGAGCTTCGACGGCCGCGGCAACTATTCGATCGGCGTCAAGGAACATATCATTTTCCCGGAAATCGACTTCGACAAGGTCGTCGATTCCTGGGGCATGGACATCACAGTCTGCACCAGCGCGCGCACCGACGAAGAAGCCCGCGCGTTGCTAGCCGCATTCCAATTCCCGTTCCGGCAGTGAGGGGCCTCAAAGCCACCTCAAACGCGGAAATAAGGAGCTAAGGTACATGGCGAAGAAGAGTTCGATCGAGAAGAACAATCGACGGAAGCGGATGACGAAGAAATTCGCCCCGCGCCGCGCGAAGCTCAAGGCTATCGCTCACGACAAGACCCTCCCGATGGAGGAGCGCTACGCCGCGACGCTGAAGCTGGCCGAGCTGCCGCGCAATTCGTCCGCCGTGCGCATTCACAACCGCTGCGAACTGACGGGCCGTCCGCACGCATATTACCGCAAGCATCGACTGAGCCGTATCGCGCTGCGCGATATGGGCAACAAGGGCCTGATTCCAGGCCTTGTGAAGTCGAGCTGGTAAGGGGGCCGAGATGGTAAACGATCCGATCGGCGATATGATCACCCGCATCCGCAACGCGCAGATGCGCGCCAAGGCCAAGGTCTCAATGCCGGGCTCCAAGCAGCGCGAACGCGTTGCCGAAGTGCTCAAGGCGGAAGGCTACATCCGCGGTTACGCTGCCGTGGCGCATGCCAACGGCCGCAGCGAGCTTGAAATCGAACTGAAGTATTTCGAAGGCGAGCCCGTCATCCGTGAAATCGCGCGCGTCTCCAAGCCGGGCCGTCGCGTTTACGCTTCGGTCAAGGCGCTGCCGCGTATCAACAATGGTCTTGGTGTTGCCATCGTCTCCACGCCGAAGGGCGTGATGGCCGACCACGACGCTCGCGAAGCCAATGTTGGCGGCGAAATCATCTGCACGGTGTTCTAATGTCACGCATTGGCAAAAAACCCGTATCCGTTCCGTCCGGCGTCACCGCCACCGTCGAAGGCCAGACCGTCAAGGTCAAGGGTCCGAAGGGCGCGGTCCAGCTGGTCGTGCATGACGACGTCATCGTCGCGCTCGACAAGGGCATGGTGAAGATCGATCCGCGCAACGATAGCAAGCGCGCGCGCTCGATGTGGGGCACCTATCGCACGTTGGTGTCGAACCTGGTGACTGGCGTGACCAAGGGCTTTGAAGAAAAGCTCGAGATTACCGGCGTCGGTTATCGCGCCGCGGTGCAGGGCAAGAGCCTGAACCTGCAGCTCGGGTTCTCACACGACGTCACCTTCCCGATCCCGGAAGGAATCACGATTGCGACGCCGAAGCCTACCGAAATCAACATTTCCGGCATCAACAAGCAGACTGTCGGGCAGGTCGCCGCGGAAATCCGCGGTTATCGTCCGCCGGAACCGTACAAGGGCAAGGGCGTGAAATACGCCGGTGAATATATCTTCCGCAAGGAAGGCAAGAAGAAGTAGAGGGCATAACGCCATGTCGAGATTAAGTGACCGGACCGCGCGGCGGACGGCGACAGTGCGACGCAAGGTGAAACTTGCGGCGCGTGGACGGGCGCGGCTTTCCGTGTTCCGCTCGTCGCAGCATATCCACGCTCAGCTCATCGACGACGAGAAGGGCGTGACCATCGCGGCCGCTTCGTCGCTCGAGAAGACGATGCGTGAAAAGCAGAAGACGGGCGCCAACATCGAAGCTGCCAAGGCAGTCGGCAAGTTGATCGCCGAACGCGCCAAGGAAAAGGGCATCAAGGAAGTGGTGTTCGATCGTGGCGGCTATCTCTATCACGGACGCATCAAGGCGCTGGCGGATGCCGCGCGCGAAGGCGGACTCAACTTTTAACGGAACACGCATCATCCCGAAAAGTGGGAACCGGTTTTCGGACAAGATGATGCGCAGGGAACACTGAATATGGCACAAGAACCCCGACGAGACCGTCCGCGTGGTGGCCCAGGTGGCCGCGAAGAGCGCGACAGCGAGTTCACTGACAAGTTGGTGCACATCAATCGTGTGGCCAAGGTGGTCAAGGGCGGCAAGCGCTTCGGTTTCGCGGCACTCGTCGTTGTTGGCGACCAGAAGGGCCGCGTCGGTTTCGGCCATGGCAAGGCGCGCGAAGTGCCTGAAGCCATCCGCAAGGCGACCGAAGCCGCCAAGCGCTCGCTGACCCGCGTTGCGTTGCGCGACGGCCGTACGCTGCATCACGATGTTGCCGGGCGTCATGGCGCCGGCAAGGTGTTCCTGCGCGCCGCTCCGGCCGGTACCGGCATCATCGCCGGCGGCCCGATGCGCGCCGTGTTCGAAACGCTTGGTATGCAGGACATTGTCGCCAAGTCGCTCGGTTCGTCGAACCCGTACAACGTCGTGCGCGCCACTTTCGACGCGCTCAAGCATCAGGACTCGCCGCGTTCGGTCGCGTCCCGCCGCAACGTCAAGGTTTCCACGCTGCAGGCTCGCCGCCGCGAAGGCGCCGACGAAGTCGCGGCTGACTAAAAAGTAGGAACTTAAGTTATGGCTACCGCGAAAAAGACGATCAAGCTCGAGCAATATGCCAGCCCGCTGCGCTGTCATCACGATCAGCGCGAAACGCTGATCGGTCTCGGCCTGAACAAGGTCGGCCGGGTCAAGGATCTGCCGGACACGCCGGAAACCCACGGCATGGTCCGCAAGATCCGCCACCTGGTGCGCGTGGTCGAAGCCAAGAAGTAACGATTTCTGTCATGGCCGGGCTTGTCCCGGCCATCCACGCCTTACGGGTGGATAGAACGAGGACGTGAGATGAAACTGAACCAGATCGCCGACAATCCCGGCGCCCGCAAGAACCGCATGCGCATCGGCCGCGGCATCGGCTCCGGCAAGGGCAAGACCGGCGGCCGTGGCGGCAAGGGCCAGACCGCGCGTTCGGGCGTGCGTATCAAGGGCTTCGAAGGCGGCCAGATGCCGCTGCATCGCCGCCTGCCGAAGCGCGGCTTCCGCAACACGTCGTTCGCGGTCAAGCTCAACGAAATCGGTCTCGACAAGCTGCAGGCCGCGATCGACGCCGGCAAGCTCGACATCAAGGCGACGGTCGACGCCGAAGCCATGGTCAAGGCCGGGCTGATGCGGCGCGCCAAGGGCGGCGTCAAGCTGCTCGGTGGCACCGAGTTCAAGGCGAAGGCGAATTTCGCGGTGTTCGGCGCGTCGAAGTCGGCGCTGGAAGCCATCGAAAAGGCCGGTGGTTCGGTCAAGATCACCAAGCCGGTCGTCGAGGAAGACGCCGAGCCGCGCGGCAAGAACAAGCGCATGGCGCTTGAAGCTGCCAAGCCGGCGAAGCCGAAGAAAGCCGAATAATTTCGGCAGGTTAGACGCCGGCTGCCCATCGGCGGCCGGTGCGACTACCTGCCGGTTACAAGTTTGGACGACGGCGCCTATGTAAGGCTCTCGGGTTTTTGAGCCTCCAGGCGGCGAGGGCTTAGGCCGGGGGCTAGTGCGGCAGGAGCGAAGAGAATGGTTTCGGCAGCAGAACAATTAGCGGCCAATCTCAATTTCGGCGCGCTCGCCAAAGCCGACGAGCTGAAAAAGCGAATCTGGTTCACCGTCGGCGCGCTCCTGGTCTATCGCCTGGGCACCTATATCCCGCTGCCCGGCATCGACCCGACCGCCTGGGCGCAGATCTTCAATACGCAGTCCGGCGGCATCCTCGGCATGTTCAACATGTTCTCCGGGGGCGGCATCCACCGCATGGCGATCTTCGCGCTCAACATCATGCCTTACATCTCGGCCTCGATCATCATTCAGTTGATGACGACGGTGTCGCCGCAGCTTGAAGCCCTCAAGAAGGAGGGCGAAAGCGGCCGCAAGGTCATGAATCAGTACACGCGATATCTCACCGTCGTGCTGGCCACGTTCCAGTCCTACGGCATCGCCGTCGGCCTGCAGGGCACCGGCAGCGTCGTCAGCGAGCCGGGCGTGTTCTTCCTGATGTCGACCACGATCACGCTGACCGGCGGCACCATGTTCCTGATGTGGCTCGGCGAGCAGATCACCGCGCGCGGCATTGGCAACGGCATCTCGCTGATCATTCTGTCCGGCATCGTCGCCGAATTGCCGGCGGCGGTCGCCAACACGCTCGAACTCGGCCGTCAGGGCGCGATCTCGACCGGTCTCATCCTGCTCGTGATCGTGATGGCGGTCGCCGTGATCGCCTTCATCGTCTTTATGGAGCGCGCCCAGCGCCGCCTCTTGATCCAGTATCCCAAGCGCCAGGTCGGCAACCGCATGTTTGAGGGCCAGTCCTCGCATCTGCCGCTGAAGCTGAACACGTCGGGCGTCATCCCGCCGATCTTCGCCTCGTCGCTGCTGCTGCTGCCGACGACCGTCGCCAATTTCAATGCGGGTTCGGGTCCGGAATGGCTCACCACGGTGACCGCGCTGCTCGGCCACGGCCGGCCGCTGTTTCTGGTGCTGTACATCGCGCTGATCGTGTTCTTCGCCTTCTTCTATACGGCGGTCGTGTTCAATCCGACCGAGACCGCCGACAATCTGAAGAAGCACGGCGGCTTCGTGCCCGGCATTCGTCCCGGCGAGCGCACCGCGGAATACATCGACTATGTGCTGTCGCGCATCACCGTCGTCGGCGCGCTTTATCTCGCAATCGTCTGTCTGGTGCCGGAAATCCTGATCTCCTACGCGGCGGTGCCGTTCTATTTCGGCGGCACCTCGTTGCTGATCGTCGTCAGCGTGACGATGGATACGGTGGCGCAAGTGCAGGGCTATCTGCTGGCGCATCAATATGAAGGCCTGATCAAACGGTCGAAATTGCGGGGGCGCAATCGATGAGACTGATTCTGCTCGGACCGCCAGGGGCGGGGAAGGGCACGCAAGCGCAGCGTCTGGTCGCGAAGCACAAAATCGTGCAGCTCTCGACCGGCGACATGTTGCGCGCTGCTGTCGCCGCCGGTACGCCGGTCGGCCTTCGTGCCAAAAGCATCATGGACGCCGGGCAACTGGTGCCCGATGAAGTCGTCGTCGCCATCATCGCCGACCGCATTGGCCAGGCCGATGCCAAGAACGGATTCGTGCTCGACGGCTTTCCGCGCACCGTGCCGCAGGCCGAGGCGCTGGATAATCTTTTGGCCGAACGCGGCCTCAAGCTCGATGCCGTCATTGAACTCAAGGTCGACGAAGGCATTCTGGTCAAGCGCATCGAAACGCGCGTTGCCGAAATGACCGCGCGCGGCGAGCCGCTGCGCAAGGACGACAATCCGGAAGTGCTCAAGGGCCGTCTCGCCGCCTACCGGACGCAGACCGCGCCGCTCGCCGGCTATTACGACGCCAAAGGCATGCTCAAGGGCGTCGACGGCATGGCGCCGATCGACGAGGTGACGGCCGCCATTGGCCGCATACTGGGCGGCAAGGCCGCTGGAAAAAAGCTGGCCAAGAAGCCGGCCGGCAAATCGGCCGCCAAGGCAAAGCGGGCCAAGGCGAAAGCCAAGACTAAGAAGGTCGCCAAGAAGGCCGACACGAAGGCTGAGAAGAAGGCCGCCAAAAAAGCCGCGAAAGCTGCCAAAAAGGCAGCCAGGAAGGCTGAGGCCGCCAAGAAAGCGGCCAAAAAGGCCGCCAGGAAACTGGCTGCGAAGGCTGCGAAGGCTGCCAAGAGCGCCAAGAAAGCCAAAAAAGTCAAAACCGGCGGCAAGGGCCGTCCGGCCAAAGGTAAGCAGGGACGGGTCAAAGCCAAGGCCCGACGGAGGTTGACGAAGGCCTCATGAATCCCCTAATAAGTAACGCATTCAGAGTCTTGGCGCGATGCCGGTCCCCCGAAGGGCGGGGGCGGGTGTCGTGTTACGCTTTGCGCTATCCCCTTCAGGGGACAACAGAATTCGGCGCTTCAAGCGCCGCCGACCGATAACAGGAGAGACAATCCGTGGCTCGTATCGCGGGCGTGAATTTGCCCACCAACAAGCGTGTCGTCATCGCGCTCCAATATATTCATGGCATCGGTCCCAAGATCGCCAAGGAAATCGTCGCCAAGGTTAACTTGCCGGCGGAACGGCGTGTCTCGCAGCTCACCGACGCCGAGGTGCTGCAGATTCGCGAAATGATCGATCACGACTTCCTGGTCGAAGGCGATCTGCGCCGCGAAACGTCGATGAACATCAAGCGGCTCATGGACCTCGGTTGCTACCGTGGCCTGCGTCACCGCAAGGGTCTGCCCGTTCGCGGTCAGCGCACGCATACCAATGCGCGCACCCGCAAGGGCCCGGCCAAGACCATCGCCGGCAAGAAAAAGACCGCTTAATTAGCTGAACTCGTCCGCGCTTCGCCCTTGAAACGGCGAACCGTCGTGGACCTCGAAAGGACTGACTATGGCCAAAGAAGCCACCCGCGTCCGCCGGCGCGAACGCAAAAACATCGCCTCGGGCGTCGCGCACGTCAATGCGTCGTTCAACAACACCATGATCACCATCACCGACGCGCAGGGCAACGCCATCGCCTGGTCGTCGTCGGGCACGATGGGCTTCAAGGGCTCGCGCAAGTCGACGCCGTACGCGGCGCAGATGGCCGCCGAGGACGCCGCCAAGAAGGCGCAGGAACACGGCATGAAGACCCTCGAGGTCGAAGTGTCGGGTCCCGGTTCGGGCCGCGAGTCGGCTTTGCGCGCGCTGCAGGCGGCGGGCTTCACCGTCACCTCGATCCGCGATGTCACCACGATCCCGCACAACGGTTGCCGTCCGCGTAAACGTCGTCGCGTTTAAGACCAAACTTATTGAAGCGGATGCGCACGGGCGCGTCCGCTGCCGCCGAATTTTTCCCCCCACACGGCGGGTGGGGTGCGCTGGCAGAAGCCTTCGGGCGTGGAACCAGCGCTGCATAATGGGTGAAGATGTGATCCAGAAAAATTGGCAGGAATTGATCAGGCCGAACAAGCTCCAGGTGACCGCCGGGTCCGACCCGGCGCGTATCGCCACGGTCGTTGCCGAGCCGCTCGAGCGCGGCTTTGGCGTGACCCTCGGCAACGCGCTGCGCCGCATTCTGTTGTCGTCGTTGCAGGGCGCCGCCGTGCAGTCGGTGCACATCGATGGCGTGCTGCATGAGTTCTCCTCGATTGCCGGCGTGCGCGAGGATGTGACCGACATGGTCCTCAATATCAAGGACATCGCCATCAAGATGCAGGGCGAAGGCCCCAAGCGCATGGTGGTCAAGAAACAGGGTCCCGGCACCGTCACCGCCGGCGACATCCAGACCGTCGGCGATGTCGTCGTGCTCAACCCCGACCTCGTGCTCTGCACGCTGGACGAGGGCGCCGAGATCCGCATGGAATTCACCGTCAACACCGGCAAGGGCTATGTCCCGGCCGAGCGCAACCGTCCGGAAGACGCGCCGATTGGCCTGATCCCGGTCGACTCGCTGTACTCGCCGGTGCGCAAGGTGTCCTACAAGGTCGAGAACACCCGCGAAGGTCAGATCCTCGATTACGACAAGCTGACCATGACCATCGAGACCAATGGCGCGGTCACGCCGGACGATACGCTCGCTTACGCGGCGCGCATCCTCCAGGACCAGCTCAACGTGTTCGTGAACTTCGAAGAGCCGCGCAAGGAACAGGCCCAGGAAACCATCCCGGACCTCGCCTTCAACCCGGCCTTCCTCAAAAAGGTCGACGAGCTGGAGCTGTCGGTGCGTTCGGCCAACTGTCTCAAGAACGACAACATCGTCTACATCGGCGATCTCGTGCAGAAGACCGAAGCCGAAATGCTGCGCACGCCGAACTTCGGCCGCAAGTCGCTCAACGAGATCAAGGAAGTGCTGGCGCAGATGGGCCTGCATCTCGGCATGGAAGTGCCGGGCTGGCCGCCGGAAAACATCGAAGAGCTGGCCAAGCGCTTCGAAGATCACTACTAGGCGGAGCAATCCCAGGAAAAGTGGGAACCGGTTTTCCGTCCGGGATTGCGACCAAGGAAGAGATTTCCCGAACCGGGCGTCGCCCGGTTCGGACTTATAGCCGCCTTCCGCGGCGTGCCGGAATTCTCCGGTGCATACAGGATAGAGGCAGGGAGTTTCGCGATGCGTCACGGCAAAGTTTACCGCAAGTTAGGGCGACATTCGTCACATCGAATGGCGATGTTCGCCAATATGGCGGCTTCGCTCATCAAGCATGAGCAGATCGTCACGACACTCCCGAAGGCGAAGGAACTTCGCCCGATCGTCGAGAAGCTCGTCACCATCGGCAAGAAGGGCGATCTCGCCGCCCGCCGTCTGGCGATCTCCGAGCTGCGCGACAAGGACATGGTCCGCAAGCTGTTCGACGTGATCGCGCCGCGTTACAAGGACCGGCAGGGCGGCTACTGCCGCATCATGAAGGCCGGCTTCCGTCACGGCGACAATGCCGCGGTGGCGGTGATCGAATTCGTCGACCGCGACGTCGAGGCCAAGGGCAAGGACTCAGGTCCGGTGCAGGCCAAGAAGGTCTCGGAAGAGGCGAACGCTTCGGCGTAAAATCCCCTTCCCGAACCCAACCGATTGGAAAAGCCCGGACCCATGTCCGGGCTTTTTCTGTTGGGCGGCGGGAGCGATTGAGAAGTTTCTGCTGGAAACCGCAAAAACCGTGTTGGCCGTCACATCGGTCGCCCGGTATCATGGTATCGGGGCGGCGCGCGACTGCGCGCTTTTCAGGGGAGGCTTTCATGTTTCGCGGTGGATTAGTGGCGCTGGCGTTGGGCGTCGCGATGGCAGGGTCTATTGGCGCGGCGCAGGCGCAATCGCCGGTCGAGCGCGGCGGCTATCTCGTCAACACGATTATGACCTGCCAGAACTGCCATACGCCGATCGGGCCGAACGGCCCCGATTTCAGCAAGGCTCTGTCCGGCGGCATTTCCTGGGACGAGCCGCCGTTCAAGGTGACGGCGTCGAACATCACGCAGGACAAGGAAACCGGCATCGGCGCCTGGACCGACGCGCAGATCAAGACGCTGCTGCGCACTGGCAAGCGGCCGAACGGCGTGCAGGTCGCCGAGGTCATGCCGACGGCGTTCTACGGCATTCTTACCGAGAAGGACCTCGACGCCATCGTCGCCTATCTGCGCACGGTCAAGCCAATCAAGAACACCGTGCCGGCGCCGGTCTACAAAATCGCGCTGCCGCACATTGCATTTCCCGGTTCGGAGAAGCCCTACACTGAGGCGATGCTGACCGACAAAGTGAAGAACGGCTTCTACCTCGCCACCATCGGCCACTGCATGGAATGCCACACGCCGTTCGGCGCCAAGGGCAAGGATTTCGTCGGCGATCTCGGCAAGGGCGGCATGGAATTTCCCGGCCCGTGGGGCGTCTCGGTGTCACGGAACATTACGCCGAGCAAGACCAAGGGAATCGGTGGGTGGAGCGATGCCGAGATCAAGACCGCGATCACCACCGGCGTCAGCAAGGACGGCAGCAAGCTCAAGCCGCCGATGGGCTTTGCATATTATAGCCACATGACCGGCGGCGATCTCGACGCCGTCGTCGCCTATCTGCGCACGGTGCCGGTGAAGGAGTAAGCAACAAACTCCGCTCATTCCCGCGCAGGCGGGAATCCAGTTCTTGGCACTGGGTCCCCGCCTTCGCGGGGACGAGCGGGTTATTCACCACCCGCTCAGCACCACCTTGCCGATGGTGGTGCCGCTTTCGATCTGCGCATGCGCCTTTTTGAGGTTGGCCGCGTTGATCGGCGTGAGCTCCATCGCCGCCGTGGTGACGATATCGCCGCGATCGATCATCGCGGAAATCTCGTTGAGCAACTTGTGCTGCTCGATCATATCTGGCGTGCCGAACATCGAGCGCGTGAACATCGATTCCCAATGCAGCGACACCGCCTTGCGCATGACCGGCGCGGCATCGATCGTCGGCGGCACTTCGATCAAGCCGACTTTGCCCTGCGGCGCGATCAGATCGACGATCGCCGGCAGATGCTTGGCGGTGCCGTTGATGCTGGCGACCAGCGCGACGTTGAGAGTACCGAGCGCCTTGATCTGCTCGGCCATCGGCTTTGAGTGATCGATGACGTGATGCGCGCCGCGCTTGAGGCACCAGTCGCGCGTTTCCGGCCGCGACGCGGTGGCGATGATCGTCAGACCGGTCAGCTTGCGCGCGATCTGGATCAGGATCGAGCCAACGCCGCCGGCGCCGCCCATCACCAATAGCGCGCGGCCGTCCGAAGCGGCGCCTCGCACGACGCCAAGGCGATCGAACAGCATTTCCCAGGCGGTGATGCCGGTGAGCGGGATCGCGGCGGCCTGCGCGAAGGTCAGCGCTTTCGGCTTGCGGCCGACAATGCGCTCATCGACCAGGTGGAATTCGGAATTGGTGCCTTGCCGCACCACCGAGCCGGCGTAGTAAACCTCGTCGCCGGTCTTGAACAAGGTCACGTCGGGGCCGACCGCCTCGACCACGCCGGCGGCGTCGTAGCCGAGGATCTTGGCCGGCTCGCCGGGGCCGGCGGCGGCGCGCATGCGCACCTTGGCATCGACCGGGTTGACCGACACCGCCTTCACCGCCACCCGCAGGTCGCGACCCGTTGGGGCAGGGTTGTCGGCAGTGATGTCGATCAGCGAATCCGCCTCGCTGAGCGGCAGGGACTTGAAATAACCGACGGCCTTCATGCGGGGCTCCTTGCGCGCCTGTCCGGCGCCCGTGACGGGATTGCTGGCCTTCCATGCCGCGCCCGGCAAGGGTTGGCAAGCGACGGCAAGGGCGGGCGGAGCGTAAAAAACCACCGTAAAAACGGCCAAATCGGCGGCCACGCCTTCAATCCGCGCGGGCCCCGGCCTATATCGGAGGCACGGCAGCCGGAGAGAATCGACATGGGTTTGAACGTGCGACTTGCAGGGCTCGGGGCCACGCTGGCGGCGGGGCTTTTGGCCCCGGTCTTTGCGCCGGCGCAGGCGCAGCTGCTGGAGCGACGGGTGCCGAACGCGGCCGAGCTGCGGCTGTCCTATGCGCCAGTCGTGCAGCGCGTCGCGCCGGCCGTGGTCAATGTCTATGCCGCCAAGACGGTGGTGAACCGCAATCCGCTGTTCGACGATCCGATCTTCCGCCGCTTCTTCGGCGTGCCGGGCGACGCCGGCAACCAGTTGCAGCGCTCGCTCGGCTCCGGCGTCATCGTCGATGCGTCGGGCCTGATCGTCACCAATGTGCACGTCATCGAAGGCGCCGACGAGATCAAGGTGTCGCTGTCCGACAAACGCGAATTCGAGGCGACCGTCGTCCTCAAGGACCCGCGCACGGATCTCGCCGTGCTGCGCGTCAAGGACGCCCGGGAGAAGTTTCCGGTTCTCGACTTCGCCAATTCCGATGCGCTCGAGGTCGGCGACGTCGTGCTCGCTATCGGCAATCCGTTCGGCGTCGGGCAGACCGTGACGCATGGCATCGTCTCGGCTTTGGCGCGCACGCAGGTCGGCGTGTCGGACTACCAGTTCTTCATCCAGACCGATGCCGCCATTAATCCCGGCAATTCCGGCGGCGCGCTGGTCGATCTCACCGGCAAGCTTGTCGGCATCAATACCGCGATCTTCTCGCGCTCGGGCGGCTCGCAAGGCGTCGGCTTTGCCATCCCCGCCAATATGGTGCGCGTGGTCGTGGCCTCGGCCAAGACCGGCGGCAGCGCCGTCAAACGGCCGTGGCTGGGGGCTAAGTTACAAGCCGTCACCGCCGACATCGCCGACAGCATGAACCTGAAACGCCCGGCTGGCGCCCTGATCGCCAATGTGACGCCGGCCGGCTCGGCGGCGCAGGCAGGGCTTAAAGCCGGCGACCTGATCATTTCGGTCGACGGGCAGGCGGTCGACGACACCAATGCGTTCGACTATCGGTTTGCCACCAAGCCGCTCGGCGGCAATGCCAAGCTCGGCATCATGCGCGCCGGGCAGGAGCTTGTCGCCACGGTCGCCTTGCAGACCGCGCCGGAATTGCCGCGCGAGGAAATCACCATCCGTTCGCGCTCGCCATTCTCCGGCGCCAAGGTGGCCAATCTGTCGCCCGCTCTGGCCGACGAACTGCAGTTGCAGAATGTCGACAATGGCGTCGTCGTTCTCGATGTCGACAATGGCTCTTATGCCAGCAATCTCGGCTTCCAGCGCGGCGACGTGATCCTGGAAGTCAATGGCGCGCATATCGGCAAGACGCGCGACCTCGACACAGCCAGCAAGACGCAAAGCGCTTCATGGCGCATTGTCCTGTCGCGGCGCGGCCAGAAGATTTCCGCGGTCTTCGGCGGATGAGGGAGAACGCGCACCGCTTCCTGTCCCGGGCGCAGCGCAGCGTGCAACGCTGCGCTGCAGAACCGGGACCGTTACGCACTCTGTCTTTGGAACGGCCCCGGCTCTGCGGTTCGTCACAACGCTTTGCCATAGCGCGTCAAAGACGCGCGTGTACGCGCTTATTGCGCCGCGCCGCGTCCGGGGCAGGCGCTAAATGGTAACCCGCCCCAATCAAGGGCCCAATCTGTTCGCCGCCGCCGGCCTCGACAAGGACGCGCCGCGGCCGCTCGCCGACAAGCTGCGTCCTGCCAAACTCGACGAAGTCGTGGGACAGGACCATCTGCTCGGCCCGGACGGCGCGCTGACCCGCATGCTGGCGACGCGCTCGCTCGGCTCGCTCGTTTTCTGGGGACCGCCCGGCACCGGCAAGACCACGGTGGCGCGGTTGCTGGCCGACGCTACCGACCTGCAATTCGAGCAGATTTCCGCGGTGTTTTCCGGCGTCGCCGATCTGAAGAAGGTGTTCGACGCCGCGCGCCTGCGCCGCGAAAGCGGCAAGGGCACCTTGCTGTTCGTCGACGAGGTGCATCGCTTCAACCGCGCGCAGCAGGATAGTTTCCTGCCGGTGATGGAAGACGGCACCATCGTGCTGGTCGGCGCTACCACCGAGAACCCGTCGTTTGAACTCAACGCCGCTCTTTTGTCGCGCGCGCGGGTTCTGGTGTTTCGTTCGCTCGACGCGGCGGCGATCGAAAAACTGCTCACGCGCGCCGAGGAACTGGAAGGCAAGAAGCTGCCGCTCGATGACGGCGCACGCACCGCGCTGGCCAACATGGCCGACGGCGACGGCCGCGCGTCGCTGACGTTAGCCGAGGAAGTCTGGCGCGCGGCCCGTCCCGGCGAAGTCTTCGATCAGGCCCGCTTGCAGGACATCGTGCAGCGCCGCGCGCCGATCTACGACAAGGCGCAGGACGGCCACTACAATCTGATTTCCGCGCTGCATAAATCGGTGCGCGGCTCCGACCCGGATGCAGCGCTGTATTATCTCGCGCGCATGCTGGATGCCGGCGAGCCGCCGCTCTACATCTGCCGCCGTGTCGTGCGCATGGCGATCGAGGATATTGGGCTTGCCGATCCGCAGGCTTTGGTCATCGCCAATGCCGCCAAGGAAGCTTACGATTTTCTTGGGTCACCCGAAGGCGAACTGGCCATCGCGCAGGCCGTGCTCTATGTCGCCACCGCGCCGAAGTCGAATGCCGGTTATGCCGCCTATGGCGCAGCCAAGCAGGTGGCCAAGAGTGCCGGCTCGCTGGTGCCGCCCAAGCACATCCTCAATGCGCCGACCAACCTGATGAAGTCGGAAGGCTATGGCCGCGGCTATTCCTACGACCACGACACCGAGGAAGCGTTCTCGGGCCAGAACTATTTTCCCGATGCGCTGCCGCGCCAGCAATTCTACAACCCGCCGGAGCGCGGGTTCGAGCGCGAGATCAAAAAGCGCCTCGATTACTGGGCAAAGTTGAGGAAAGAAAAGGGCGGGGAATGACGTTTTTGAAGTGCGCGGCGGCGGCTCTGATGCTGGCCGCCTTGTCCGTGCCGCTGCACGCCGCCGACGCCATCAGCGGCCGCTGGGCCGCGAATCCGGCGGCCTGTGAAGGCGGTCTTTTTGAAGCCGGCGCCGCGCCGCTATTGGTCGTCACCAGTTACGCGGTGCGCTGGCAGGGCGACAGCTGCCGGATCGGCCGCATGTACAAGGCCGGCGAGACGACCTACATTCAGGCTTTCTGCTGGGGCGAGGCCGGCGAACGCTCGATCCCGGTATCTTTGCACCCGCATGCGGGGCGGCTTTCCGTGAGTTGGGACCGTGGCCCGCGCGGCGATTTGCAGCGGTGCCCGTGACGCCCGCAGCAGCGCGCGTGAATCCGGGCATGAGGGAGCGGCCGTCATGACAATCGACCTCGACGCTTATTTTGCCCGGATCGACTACGCGGGCGGGCGTTCGGCCACGCTCGACACGTTGAAGGCGCTGCACCTGTTACAGCCGCAGGCCATCGCTTTTGAAAACCTGGACCCTTTGCTCGGCCGTCCGGTGCGGCTCGACGCCCAGGCGATCGAGCGGAAGCTCATCCACGACGGCCGCGGCGGTTACTGCTACGAGCAGAACCTGTTGTTCGCGCATGCGCTGCGGGCGATGGGTTTTGCGGTCAGCGAGCACGCCGCGCGGGTGCTGTGGCAGGTGCCGGCCGGGGTGCAGACGCCGCGCGTGCACATGCTGCTGGTGGTCGATCTCGACGGCGAGCGCTACCTGGTCGACGCCGGTTTCGGCGGCAATGTGCTGACCGCCCCGCTTCTGCTCAATTCGGTCGCCGAGCAGGAAACCCCGCACGAGCCGTTCCAGGTACTACGCGAAGGCGACCATTATACGCTGCAATTCAGGCTCCAGGACCGCTGGATGAAGCTTTATCGCTTCGATCTCTCGGAACAGTTGCAGAGCGACCATGAACAGGGTAGCTGGTTTGTCTCCACCCACCCGCAATCGATCTTCGTTAACGGGCTGATGGGCGCGCGCGCCGAAGGCGACCGCCGCTATGCGCTGGCCAACAATACGCTTTCGGTGCATCGCAAGGACGGCAGCGAAAAGCGCGTGCTGCGCTCGGTGGCGGAATTGCGCGACGCGCTCACGGATTTATTCAGGGTCCGGATTGCCGGCCTCGACGGCCTCGATACCGCGCTTGCGCGACTGACCGCCGGGGCACCATGACCCGACGTTGCAAAAGGAACGAACGATGACCCGTAACGGTAACGGCCCGCGGCCCGGCGGCGGCAAATCGTCCGTCGGCAGACCGCCCGCCGGGCGTGGCGGCCGCCAGGACCGGCAGCGGGATCGCGGCGACGGCAAGCCGGGCAGCAAATTCGCCGGCAAGGCCGACGGCAAGAGCCGCGATATGCGCGGCGACTTTAAGGCCAAGCGCACCGGCAAGCCGGGCGCCCGGTCCGCGGCAAAGCCAGAAGGCCGGCCCGCCCGCCGCTTCGACGCCAAGTTCGACGTCAAGCCAGGTCGCGCTGCCGCGCAGCCCGGTGACAGGCCCGGATCGCGTTCGCGGACGCGGCCCGAACCGCGCGCCGATTCATTCCGCAATGAAAAGGGCCGCGCTTTTCCGGCCCGTCCGCCGCGCGACAATTCATTTTCGACCAAAGCCGTGATGGCGGCGGCGCCCGCGCCAAAGCCGAAAGCCGCACCCAATCCGGCCAATTATTCCGCCGGCGTGCAGACCATCTTCGTCACGCCCGATGAAGACGGCATGCGCGTCGATCGCTGGTTCGAGGCGCGCTTTCCCGGCCTGTCGTTCAGTCACATCCAGCGCATCGTCCGCAAGGGCGAGGTGCGCGTGAACAGCCGCCGCACCGAGCCGAAGAGCCGTCTCGTCGCCGGCCAGGCCGTGCGCATTCCGCCGCTGCAACTGGAAGCGCCGAAGGTGCGTGAGGAAGCCCCTCAAGCGATGAAGGATCGCGAATTCTTGCGCTCGATCACCTTGTCGGAAGACGACGACGTGCTGGTGCTGAACAAGCCGGCCGGTCTCGCCGTGCAGGGCGGCTCCGGCATCAAGGAAAACGTCGATGACATGCTGGAGTCATTGCGCGCGCCGCATGCCGATGCGCAGCGTCCCCGTCTGGTGCATCGTCTCGACAAGGACACCGCCGGCTGTCTGCTCGTCGCCAAGACGCGCTTTGCCGCCGCCGCGCTGGCCAAGACGTTCCGTACCCGCGCCGCGCGCAAGATCTACTGGGCGCTGGTCGCCGGCGTGCCGAAGCCGAAGCAGGGCCGCATCTCGACCTATCTGGCGAAGTACGAGGACGAGGAAGATTCCTACATGCGCATCGCCAAACATGGCGAGAAGGATGCCGTGCACGCGGTGACCTATTACGCCGTGGTCGAAACCTCGGCGCAGAAGCTCGCCTGGATTTCGCTCAAGCCGGTCACCGGGCGCACCCATCAATTGCGCGCGCACATGGCCCATGTCGGTAATCCGATCATCGGCGATCCGAAATATTTCAACATCGAGAACTGGGAACTGCCCGGCGGCATCCAAAACAAGCTGCATCTGCTGGCGCGGCGCATCGTCGTGCCGCATCCGCGCGGTGGAACCATCGACATATCGGCGCCGTTACCGCCGCATATGTTGCACTCCTGGAACTTGCTTGGGCTCGACGTCAGCCAGTACGACCCGATCGTCGATGCGCCGGAAGAGGACTAGCGCCTCGCGCTTTTCATGCCATCTTGAGGCTATGCGAAACCTGATGGCCATCGGCATGCTGATTGCCGCGGCGGTCGCGCCGCCGCTTTCGGCGCGCGCCCAGAGCGCCGACGATCCCTACACGATCATGCGGCGGGAGCCGGGCACCCGGCAGCCAAAGCCGTCAGAGCCCTGGCTCGCGCCCAAATACAAGTCGCCGCGCGGCACCAAGCAACATGCGCATCTGCCGCGCGTCAGGGAGCCCGGCGTGCAGGCCTATCCGCCAACGCCGCCGCCGATCTATGTGCCGGAAACCGGCCGCCTGTTGCCGAATCTGCCGGGACTGCCGGGGGCGGGCGTCGGCGGCGCCGAGACCGGGCAGGACCGCGCCATGCGCTGCGCGCATCAGGCCGGCGTTTACGGGCAGGCCGCCGGCAACCGCGATGCTTACGTCGGCGCGTGCATCAATCAGTAGAAATCAAATCTCCTCCATCACCTGCGCGTAGGATATCAGCGCGAACAGCGCGGTGCCGCCGATCATATTGCCGAGCAAGACGGGTGCGAAGAATTGTCCGAGCATGCGCCACCATTCCCAGTCGCCGCACATGATCAGCATGTTGGCTTCCATGCTGCCGGCGACGATATGGGTAAATCCGCCGATCGCGATGAGATAGGTCATCAGCGTGATGACGGCGAACTTGGCGCTCTCGGCGCTCGGAATCATCCACACCATGGCGGCGATGAGAAATCCCGACGAGATTCCCTTAAACATCATGTCCGACCAGCTCAAACCCAGCAGGACGCGGCTGATATCCTGCATGCCGTGCAGTAGCGCGGGCTCCAGCGCCGGTGTGTAGGTGCAGAATGCCGCCGCGATGAGAGTACCGACGAAATTCGCGCTCAGCACGATCGCCCACAGCCGGCCCATGCGCCAGATATTGCGCCAGTTGATGTCCTTGAACACCGGCAGCACCACGGTGATCGTGCTTTCAGTGAACAGTTGCTGATTGCCGAGAACGACCATCAGGAAGCCGACGCAATAGCCGAAGCTGACGACCAGCGGCCGCCACGGCGCGTCCGGCAAATGCGCCTGCAGGATCGCCTGCGCCAGAAGTGAAAAGCTGATCGAGAGGCCGGCGGCGACGCCGGACCACCACAGCGACGTGATCGGCCGCGCCATCTCGTCGTCGCCCAGCCGCCGCACCACCTCGTAAATGACCGGCGTGCGCGGCGCCGACATTTCCTCGACGTCGTGGACTTCCTTTTCGCTGATGCCCTTCGGCGTGTCCCTGGACTGTCGGGCGCGCTTGATCTTGCTCAGTGTCGTCGCCATCGCGCGCCCTCGGGGATACAGCCGGGGTTCAACGTGGGGGCGGGGGCCAGGTTCCGCCTTTGGAACCGGGATAGAGTGACTTGACACGCAACCAAAAGGTTGCATATTGTTTCCATGGATGCCGTCTTCAAAGCGCTGGCCGATGCGAGCCGCCGGGAGTTGCTCGATCGTCTGCGTGCCGAGAACGGCCAGACATTGGGCGAGTTGTGCGAGCGGCTTGCGAAAACCGGCATCGGTATGAGCCGGCAGGCGGTGAGCAAGCATCTCGCCATTCTGGAGGAGGCCAATCTCGTCGCCACCGTCAAACGCGGGCGCGAGAAACTGCACTACCTCAACCCGGTGCCGATTCATGAGATCGCCGAGCGCTGGATCGGAAAATTCGAAAGGGGCCGCCTTCAGGCCCTCGTTGATATGAAGAAGGCCTTGGAGCAGTCCGATGAGTAAACCGAGCTTTGTCTACGTAACCTATATCCGCACCACACCCGAGAAGCTATGGGCCGCGCTCACCGATCCGCAGACGATCGGTAAATTCTGGTTTGGCATCACCGCCGAAAGCGATTTCAAGCCGGGGTCGCCATGGGCGCTTAAATTTGAAGATGGCCGCACGGCCGATATCGGCGAGATTCTTGAAGCGGAGCCGCCGCGCCGCCTCGTCATCCGGTGGCGCAATGAGTTCAGACCGGAGTTGAAGGCCGAAGGCTGGTCGCGCTGCACAATGCTGATTGAGCTGGCCGACTATTATCCCGACCGCGGCGGCAAGGCGGTGAAGCTTACCATTCATCACGAGCCCGAAGGCGGGGGCGGTGCAAAGTTCATCGAGGCGGTGTCCGGCGGCTGGCCGAAGGTGCTGTCAAATCTCAAATCGTTGCTCGAAACCGGCGACATCGCATTTCAGGAGCATGCGAAATGAGTAAACCGACATTCGTCTACGTCACCTATATCGCCGCGCCGCCGGAGAAAGTGTGGCAGGCGCTGACCAAAGCCGACCTCTCCGAACAATATTGGTTCGGCTATCGCGTCGAGGCCTCCGGCAAACCCGGAGACCGCATGACCGCCTTTAACCCGGCGGGTGTGAAGGCACATGACGATCCGATCATCGAGAGCGATCCGCCGCGCCGTCTCGTTTACGGCTGGAAGCCGCTGTACAAGGATTTGCCCGATGAGCGGATGTCGCGTGTCACCTTCGAACTGGAGTTGTTTAAGGACCAGACGCGCCTGACCGTCACGCATGACGATTTTGACGACGGCAGCATCATGTTCCGCATGATCAGCAAAGGCTGGCCGGCGGTGCTATCAAGCCTGAAAAGTTTTCTTGAAACCGGCAAGGGGCTTGCGCCGTCCTGGGATGACGAGGCGCAAAAGCGCGCCGCCGCCGGAGCTTGATCATGATCGACATGGCCAGGTTCAAACCGAAAACGGTTTACGTCATCTACATCGCAGCGACGCCGGAAAAAATATGGGCGGCGTTGACTACGCCCGAATTCACCACGGCCTATTTCCTCGGTGCGGCGATCGAGATCGAGCCGAAAGAGGGCGGGGCATTCGTCATGCGCAAGCCGGACGGCACAATCGACGTCTCCGGCGAGGTGGTCGAATGGTCGCCGCCGCGCCGCTTGGCTGTCACTTGGGGCGTGCGCTGGTTGCCGCAGATGCGCGACGTGCCGGATTGCCTGGTGAGCTACGACATCGAACAGGCCGGCGACAGCGTTCGCTTGACGATGACCGAGGCGCACCAATGGGACGTGCCGGACGCTCTTCTGTCGGGTGGCCGGGCCGGCTGGCCGGCCATTCTATCCAGCCTCAAGAGCCTGCTGGAGACCGGTAAACCTTTGGCCATCAAGATGCAGCCGCCCCGAGAAATGCTCGACGCGCTCGCCGCGCTGAAGCGTTAACCATCTGAAATAAAGGAGGTTTATAACCACAGAAGTTTCCGGTGGCAGACCCGCGCTAGGACTTTGTCAACAGCTGCCGTCCTATACCGAACATCGGGAGTGGACGTTGATCGACGCGCGAGCAGAGGCACGGGTTGAACGCAACGGCGCCGATGCGGACTTCGCACCGGTCCCTGTGACGCGCTGGACTGCGCGCCTGGCAGACCCGAAATGCGAGCGCGATTATCAGCAGCATCGTTTTCGCGAGGATCGGAGCCGTGTTCTCCTTCTGCTGGTGCTGGTCGCCGCCGCCAGCGGCCTGAATTTTTTTATCGAACTCGACGCCTACAGCCGTGGCGTCAGTAACAAGGCGGCGTTGGCGCAGGCCTTTATCCTGATCTGGCTGCCGCTCGTCGGTTTGGCGATCGGCATGCGCATTCGTTCGCCGCAACTCCTCGAAGCGATGACGCTGGCGAGCCTCGCCATCGGCCTCGTCGGTCGCTTGGGCATGCTGACGCTCCGCCCGGATATGATTGGAATGTGGCCGACTTTGATGGTCGGCATCGTGTTCGTCATCTACCTCTATCTGCCGCTTCGGCTGACCGGATCGACCGTGCTCGCCATCACCTTTTCCAGCATCGCGCCGATATGGTGGTCGCAGGTGCTTGGCGATGCGTTGGCGCCCGACGTGTTTTATCGCGCGCTGGTGTGGATATTCCTCGCCAATGCGCTCGGTTTCACCGCCGCCAATTTGCTGCAGCGCAGTCAGCGCATGCAATATGCGCAAGGGCTGGTGATGACCCACCTGCTGTCGACCGACGCGATGACCGGCATTGCCAACCGCCGCCGCTTCGACGCCGCGCTGGAGCGCGAATGGCGCCGCTGCCGCCGCGCCGGCGCGCCGCTATCGCTGTTGATGATCGATGTCGACCACTTCAAGGCCTATAACGATTATTGCGGCCATCCGCAGGGCGATGCCTGCCTGCGCCAGCTCGCGCAATTGCTGGTCGATACGATCAAGCGGCCGGGCGATATCGTCGCGCGCTACGGCGGCGAGGAATTCGTGGTGCTGATGCCCGACATCGGCACCGCCGGCGCTCTGGCCGTGGCCAACAAACTCGCGGCCGCTCTACGCCATGCCGACATCACGCACCCGCGTTCGCCGGCCGGTCCGCGCATAACCATCAGCATCGGCGCCGCGACCGCAAGAAACCTCAATGGCAAGCCGGCCGCCCTGGTCGAATTTGCCGACCGGCTTCTTTATGCCGCCAAGGCCGCTGGCCGCAACCAGGTCTCGGTCGGACAGTTGCCGGCCGCTGGCGCGCTTCGCGCGGCCTGAGCGGTCCGCATCCCGCCATCCTGCGCCGGCGGGGTTACCGCATGCTGGCGTTGAATTTGTCGAGCGCGGACTGGCCGGGGCACAGTTCCTTCTCGTTCAGCGCATTGAGCGGCGTATCGACCGTGTGTAGATGCCCGTGCAGGTCGTCGGCGTCCTTTTCGACATACAGCAGGCCGGTGACGATCTGGCCCTTGGCCGCGTGATGCTGGAGGAACGCTTGCGCCGCGGCGCGGTCGTGCACCTGATAATCGGCATCGAGCTTGCGCAGCGCGATCGTTGAGCCGTCATGCTGCTCGACGATCTCGACCTTGCCGGGCTCGTATTGCACTTCGATCGGCATGCGGCCGGAAATGACGTCGAGCCGGTTGACCGCCTCGTTGTGCTCGCGGACGAAATCGAAGCTCTTGGTCGAGCCGGCGTGGTTGTTGAAGGCGACGCACGGGCTGATCACATCGATGAAGGCGGCGCCCTTGTGCGCGATCGCCGCCTTGATGATCGGCACCAGCTGTTGCTTGTCGCCGGAAAAGGAACGCGCGACGAAGGAGGCGCCGAGCTGCAAAGCGATGGCGGCCAGATCGATGGAATTGTCGGTATTGGTGACGCCGCGCTTCGACTTCGAACCGCGGTCGGCGGTGGCCGAGAACTGGCCTTTGGTCAGGCCGTAGACGCCGTTATTCTCGACGATATAGGCCATATTGACGCCGCGCCGCAGCGCGTGCGCGAACTGGCCGAAGCCGATGGAGGCTGAATCGCCGTCGCCCGAGACGCCAAGATAAATCAGATCGCGGTTGGCCAGATTGGCGCCGGTCAGCACCGACGGCATGCGCCCGTGCACCGAATTGAAGCCGTGCGAGTTGCCGAGGAAATAGGTCGGCGTCTTCGACGAGCAGCCGATGCCGGAAATCTTGGCGACCCGGTGCGGCTCGATCGACAGCTCGAAACAGGCCTGGATGATCGCGGCGGTGATCGAGTCATGGCCGCAGCCGGCGCACAAAGTCGACACCGTGCCTTCGTAGTCGCGGTGCGTGTAGCCGAGATCGTTCTTCGGCAGACCGGGGTGATGGAATTTCGGCTTGGCGAGATAGGTCATGAATTCACCTTCATCGGCGTTACCTTCAGCGCGTCGAGATGGTCGCCGATCGCCTTGGCGATGAAACGCGCGGTGATCGGCGTGCCGTCATAATGCAGGATCGGCACCAGCCGCACCGGGTCGATGCCGCATTCATTGACGATCAGCGAGCGCAATTGCGCGTCGCGGTTCTGCTCGACGACGAAGACGAAATCGTGGTCGGCGACGAACGAGTTGACGCTGGAGTGGAACGGGAAGGCACGAATGCGCATGCGGTCGAGCGCGTGGCCGCGCGCCTCGATCATGTGGATCGCTTCGTCCATCGCCGGCGCGGTCGAGCCGAAATAGAGAACGCCGTATTTGGTCTGGTTGACCGAGGTCGCCTGCAACGGACGCGGCACCATGTCCTTGGCGGTGTCGAACTTGCGCACCAGACGCTGCATGTTGTCGACGTAAGGCGCGCCTTCCTCGGTGTATTTGGCGTAGCGGTCGCGCGACGTTCCACGGGTGAAGAACGAGCCCTTGGTCGGGTGCGTACCGGGATAGGTACGGAACGGAATGCCGTCGCCGTCGACATCGAGATAGCGGCCGAAGTCCTTGCCGGCCTCAAGTTCTTCCGCCGTCATCACCTTGCCGCGATCGAACTTCTTGCTGTCGTCCCAGGTGAGCGGCCGCGACAGATGATGGTTCATGCCGATGTCGAGATCGAGCATGACGAAAACCGGCGTCTGCAGCCGGTCGGCGAGATCGAAGGCGATGGCGCCGAATTCGAAGGCTTCCGCCGGGTTCTCCGGGAACAGCAGGATGTGCTTGGTGTCGCCATGCGAGGCATAGGCGCATGAAATGATATCGCATTGCTGCGTGCGCGTCGGCATGCCGGTCGACGGGCCGGCGCGCTGCACGTCGAAAATCACCGCCGGGATTTCGGCGAAATAGGCCAGCCCGATGAACTCCTGCATCAGCGAAATGCCGGGGCCGGAGGTTGCCGTAAAGGCGCGGGCGCCGTTCCAGGCAGCGCCAATCACCATGCCGATCGAGGCCAGTTCGTCCTCGGCCTGGACGATGGCGTATTTGGCTTTCTTGGTTTCCGGATCGACGCGCAGTTTTTCGCAGTAGCGGGTGAAGGCGTCGGCGAGGCCCGAGGAGGGCGTGATCGGATACCAGGCGCAGACCGTGGCGCCGCCATAGACCGCGCCCAATGCCGCCGAGGCATTGCCCTCGATGAAGATGCGGTCGCCGACCTTGTCGGCCTTCTTCACGGTCAGCCCGATCGGGCAGGCCAGATTGAGGATGGCGTAGTCGCGGCCGATATTGAGCGCTTTAAGGTTCGGCTCGATCAGCTTCGGCTTGCTCTTGTATTGCTCGCCGATCAGCTGCTCGACCGCCTTCACATCCATGTCCAGAAGCGCGGTCAGCGCGCCGATATAGATGATGTTCTTGAACAGCTGGCGCTGACGCGGATCGGTGTATTCGCGGTTGCAGATCGCGGTCAGCGGCATGCCGATGACGGTGATATCGGGTCGGAATTTCGACGCCGGCAGTTCCTTGGTCGAATCGTAGAACAGATAGCCGCCGGCCTCGATGCCGGCGATGTCCTTGTCGAAGGTCTGCGGGTTCATCGCCACCATCAGGTCGACGCCGCCGCGCGCGCCGAGATGGTTGGCCTCGGTGACGCGCACTTCGTACCAGGTCGGCAGGCCCTGAATGTTCGACGGGAAGATGTTGCGCGGCGCCACCGGCACGCCCATGCGCATGATGGCGCGGGCGAACATCTCATTGGCGCTGGCGGAGCCGGAGCCGTTGACGTTGGCGAAGCGGACGACGAAGTCGTTTACGCGGCTGATCGGCGAGGCGTTCGGCATGAGCTTCCTGCGTGTGTTACTTCGAGCAGATATTTCTGCATGTCCCAGGCGCCGGTCGGACAGCGTTCGGCGCACAGGCCGCAATGCAGGCAGACGTCTTCATCCTTGATCATGGCGCGGCCGGTCTTGAGGCCGTCCTGCACGTAGAGCGCCTGCGCGAGGTTCTTGGCCGGCGCGGTCAGCCGCGTGCGCAACTCGGTTTCTTCGCCATTCTGCGTGAAGGTGATGCAGTCCATCGGGCAGATGTCGACGCAGGCGTCGCATTCGATGCACAGAGGCGCATTGAACACGGTCTGCACGTCGCAATTCAGGCAGCGGCCGGCTTCTTTCAGCGCCAGTTCGACGTCGAAGCCGAGTTCGACCTCGGACTTGATATCCTTGAGCGCGATGCCGAGATCGCGGTGCGGCACCTTGTATCGCTTGTCGAGATCGATCTCGTTATCGTAGGACCATTCGTGGATGCCCATCTTCTGGCTCATCACCTCGACCGCCGGCAGTGGGCGCTGCGTGATGTCCTCGCCGTTGAGCATCTTGTCGATCGACACCGCGGCCTCGTGGCCATGCGCCACCGCCCAGATGATGTTCTTCGGGCCAAAGGCGGCGTCGCCGCCGAAGAAGACGCGCGGGTTGCTCGACTGGAAGGTCTTCTCGTCGACCTTCGGCATGTTCCATTCATCGAAATCGATGCCGGCGTCGCGCTCGATCCACGGAAACGCATTCTCCTGGCCGACCGCGACCAGCACATCGTCGCAGGGGAAATGCTGATCCGGTTCGCCGGCGTTCACCAGCTTGCGGCGGCCCTTGGCGTCGAACTCCGCCTTGACCTTTTCGAAGATGACGCCGGTGAGCTTGCCGTTCTCGTGGGTGAATTCCTTCGGCACCAGGAAATTATGAATCGGAATGCCTTCGTGCTGGGCGTCTTCCTTTTCCCACGGGCTCGCCTTCATCTCGTCGAAGCCGGAGCGCACGACGACCTGCACCTCTTCGCCGCCCAGGCGGCGCGACGAGCGGCAGCAATCCATGGCCGTGTTGCCGCCGCCGAGCACGATGACGCGCCGGCCGATCTTGCTGATATGGCCGAACGACACCGACGACAGCCAGTCGATGCCGATATGAATATTGGCGGCTGCTTCCTTGCGGCCGGGAATGTCGAGGTCGCGGCCGCGCGGCGCGCCGGTGCCGACGAAGATCGCGTCCCAGTCCTGCGCCAGCAGCGCCTTCATCGACTCGATGCGCTGACCGCCACGGAAATCGACGCCGAGATTGAGAACGTAATCGGTCTCTTCGTCGATGACTGAATCGGGCAGGCGGAATTTCGGGATCTGCGTGCGGATCATGCCGCCGGCCTTGGCGTCGGCATCGAACACGGTGACGCTGTAGCCGAGCGGCACCAGATCGCGCGCCACGGTCAGCGACGCGGGGCCGCCACCGACCAAAGCGACGCGCTTGCCGTTGCGGCGCGCCGCCGGCTTGGGCATGCGCGCGGTGACGTCTTCCTTGAAATCGGCGGCGACGCGCTTCAAGCGGCAGATCGCCACCGGTTCTTCCTCGACGCGCACACGCCGGCAGGCCGGTTCGCACGGGCGGTCGCAGGTGCGTCCGAGAATTCCCGGAAACACATTCGACTTCCAGTTCACCATGTAGGCGTCGCCGTAACGGCCGGCGGCGATCATGCGGATATATTCGGGAACGGGCGTGTGCGCCGGACAGGCGTATTGGCAGTCCACGACTTTGTGGAAATATTGCGGGTCGGAAATGTCGGTATTCTTCATTGCTTCCTCAAAACGCGCCCGCAAGTGATCTCTGTACAAGCGGTTCGCGTTGCAGCCAATGATCGCAAGCCTTGGCGGGCCGGTTTCCTCCGGGTCGGCCTTGTTGAGCGGCCCGACTCCGAAGGCGATATTATGGGCAGAATTCCTCCAAAGCTACTTATCCTTCCGTCATAACGCTGTTCTTTCAACGATATGCCGAGGGCCTCTTTTCGCGCTCCGAAACAAGACGCGCCATGACATAGCGCAAGGCCGCGGCGCTTTATTTTCGCAACGCGGCATGTCGCTTTGCCGACCATGGCGGGGCCTTTTTGCGGCTGAGCGCCAACCCCGTATTGCAACGCACAATCCGGTTCCCTTGGGACGGGGGAGGCGCTATGCATCCCGACGTAGCCATAAACTATCGCTAAAAAAATCGCATGAAACTCATCCTTTTCGATGTCGACGGCACGCTGATGGACAGTCAGCACATGATCTGCGCGGCGATGGACATGGCCTGGCGCGGGCAAGGCCTTGCCTGTCCCGAGCCGGCGGCGGTGCGCGCCATCATCGGCCTGTCGTTGAGCACTGCGATGGAGTGCCTGTCGGCCGGCGCGGATCATCCGATCGACGAGCTGGTAGCTGGTTACAAACAGGCCTTCACGACCATGCGCGCGGCCGGCACCTGGAAGGCGCCGCTTTATCCAGGCGCGCGCGCGGCGATCGAAAGCCTGACGCGGCGCGACGACTGTGTGCTCGGCATTGCCACTGGAAAATCGCGGCGCGGCGTCGCGGCCATGGTCGAGACCCATGCGCTCGAAGGTGTGTTCGCCACGGTACAAACCGCCGACACTTCTCCGTCGAAGCCGCATCCCGGCATGGTGCTGGAGGCCATGCGCGAGACCGGCATCGGGCCGGAGGATACGGTGGTCATCGGCGACACCGTGTTCGATATGGCGATGGCGCGAAACGCCCAAGCGTCCGCCATCGGCGTGTCGTGGGGCTATCATCCGGTCGCCGAACTGCACGAGGCCGGCGCTGTGTCGGTCATCGACGATTTCGCCGCGCTGGATTCCGCGCTCGACAATTTATGGCCGCGCCTGCGCGCCGATGTGAAGGTGGATGCCGGCCATGCGTGAGTTCATCGAGGAAATCTTCATCAACCAGCCGCTCGATCCGATGGTGTCGGCGCGGCAGGGCGCGCGTGCCAGTTTGCGGAAGCGCTTCTACAAGCAGGCGCAGGTGGGCGAGAACAATGGCGAGGGCTTCCCGCTGTTGCTCGACGGCAAGCAGGTGATGACGCCGGCGCGCAAGGCGCTGGTCGCGCCTCAGCGCGAACTGGCTGAACAAATCGCCCAAGAATGGGAAGCGCAGGTCGAGGTGATCGATCCCTTCGCCATGTCGCTGACCCGGCTGGCCAATGTCATCATCGACGGCGTCGCCGCGACGCCGCAGCCTGTGATCGACGAGATCGTGCAATATCTCGGCTCCGACCTCATATGCTATCGCGCCGACACGCCGCCGGGCCTGGTCGAATTGCAAAAAGCCGAATGGGACCCGGTGATTGCCTGGGCGCGCGACGCGCTTGGCGCACGCTTCATCCTGATCGAGGGCATCGTCTATGCGCCGCAGCCGGAAGAAGTGATCGTCGCCGCGTCGGCGAGCATCCCGAAAAACCTATGGCGCCTCGGCGCCGTCGCCTCGATCATGACCCTGACCGGCTCGGCCCTGATCGCGCTGGCGCTCAATGCCGGGGCGCTCGATCCCGCGGCGGCGTGGAAGGCCGCGCATGCCGACGAGGACTACCAGATGGCGCAATGGGGCCTCGACGACATGGCGCTCAAGCGCCGCGAAGGCCGCTTTGCCGAATTCATGGCGGCGGCGACGGTGCTACGGTTTGTCGGCTGATGCTTTGCCGATCCGGCCGAGATGGGTGAACGCAAAGCCTGCGCCGTATTTTAAACCATAGCCGAGCAGGCGGTCGAAGCCGATATGTGCGGCCCAGATCAGCGCCAGGGGAACAAGGATGAAGGCCGGCAGCAAAAGCCCGGCAGCGGCCAGGGCCAGCGGCGCAACCAACGTGTGCGCGGCGTTGTAGACGATGGCGCCCACGCGCGCGCCGCCGAGATAGCCGAGGAAGCTCAGATCGGGTGCAAGGAACAAGATGGCGAAGAGCCACCAAGAGTCGCCGGCCTTCGAGTAGAGCAGGATGGCCAGCCCGCATATTGCCAGGCCTTCCGCGCGCAAAATCAGGCGGGGGATTCCACTGACGGCTGGACTGTCGGTCATTTCAATGTATCGGCTGTATGCGTAAATTGACGTCCCGTGCCTTATCTAAATTCCATCGCGGCACGACTCGTTGATTATATCATAGCCGCATTTCAGTCTTGGCGATAAGAGTCACATGCAAGGCGGCGGCGCCCGCTTGGTTCCGTTCGTGATACGCTGGTAAAAACCGGCAGGGGCGGGCACATGAAAATAACACTCGATATTTCCAAACTGGTCGAAGAGGGCAAGCTGACGGCCGAGGAGGCCGAGCGCCTCAAGGGCCTTGCCTCGTCGGATGTCGGTACGCTCGCCTTTAATATCCTGATCGGCTTTGGCGTGGTCGGGGTCGCCGCCGGCGCGGTGGCGCTGGTGCCGACGCCGGCGACCGCAGTCGCCATGGGCGTCGCGATCTTCGCCGGCGGACTTGTCATCGTGCGCCAGCCGCCGTGGTTTGTGCTCGGCGAGATTTGTCTGATCGTCGGCGCGCTGATGTTTTGCGGCGGCGTGCTGGCTTTGGGCGACGGCTCGCTCGCCTCGACGCTTGTTGTCACCGCCGCCTTGACGCTGGCGGCGATCGCCGCGCGCTCAAGCCTGTTGATGTGCTTTGCCGTGCTGGCGGCGTCCGCCTGCCTTGGCGCGCGCACCGGCTACAGCCATGCGGCCTATTCGCTGGCGATTTTCGAGCCGACTCTGACCATTGCATTGTTTTCGGCGCTGGCGCTTGTCGCCTATCAGGTCTCACATCGCTTGAATGCCGGCTACGAGCGCATCGCGCTCGCCGCCGCGCGCATGTCGATCGTGCTGGTCAATTGCGGCTTCTGGATCGGCTCGCTGTGGGGCGATCCGTTTTTCATGTTCAACGGCCAGCGCGTGCCGCCGCGTTCGGTCGCGGCTATCAAGATCGTCATTCCCGATTACGCCTTCGGCATTGCCTGGGCGTTGCTGCTGGTCGCGGCGATGGTCTGGGCCATGCGCGCCGGGCGGCCCTGGCTGGTCAACACCGTCGCCGTGTTCGGCGCCATTCACTTTTACACGCAATGGTTCGAGCGGCTGGGTGCCACGCCGGTGTCGGTCTTGATCGCCGGCGTGCTGCTGTTGCTGGCGGCGCTCGTTCTGCGCCGGCTCAATCGCAAACCGGCGCCAGAGCAAGAGCTCGCATAAGGTCAGTGCCCGCCGCCGTCGCTGTTGCGGCCGGCCTCGAACAGGAACCAGGCGCGCTTTTCCGCCGCATCGATGAAGTTTTCCAGGAGACTCGCGGTCGCGACATCGTCGTGATCGTCGCAAAGCTTGTGCGCCTTGCGCATGGCTTCTATCGTAGCTTGCGTATCCGCGCGCAATTCGGCCAGCATGTCTTCCGGCGACACGTATTTCGCGTCGTTATCGGCAATCGTCTGATGTTTGGCGATGTCGCCGATCGAGCGCAACGTGTTGCCGCCGATCTTGCGCACGCGCTCGGCCAGTTCGTCGGTCGAGGCGAACAATTCCGCCGCCTGTTCGTCGAACATCAAATGATAGTCGCGGAAATGCGGCCCGCTGACG
>CAIMEA010000099.1 GCA_903839845.1 uncultured Hyphomicrobiales bacterium | reverse complement strand
GTCATCTCGACATCGAGGCCCTCGGCCTTGAAGTGGCCCTGCTCGACGCCGAGAAACAGCACGGCGTTGGCAATGCTGCGCGTGGTGCCGACGGTAACGCGCTCCTGCGCGGCGGCGGGCGTCAGCAGAGCGGCGATGAGCGAGAGGGCAGCAAGGGCGGCAAGGGCGGGACGAATCATGCGCGAACCATAGCGAAGGCGGAGCCGATTCGCCCACTCCGCTGTCATCCCCGCGAAAGCGGGGACCCATACGCCGTGCGTTATCGAGGGGCCGCAGAGTATGGGTCCCGGCCGTCGCTTACGCTAGGCCGGGACGACAGCTGGTGCTATTTCAAATTCCCGCAAAAGCGCTGGATGCGCGTGCAGGCATCTTCCAGGTCCGACGTCTTGGTCGCGTAGGAAATGCGGAACGCCGGGCCAAGGCCAAAGGCAGTGCCCTGCACCACCGCGACGCCTTCGGCTTCCAGCAACTCGGTGACGAAGTCCTCGTCGCTGGCCAGCTTCTTGCCGGCCGGCGTCGCCTTGCCGATAGTGCCGGCGCAGGACGGATAGACGTAGAATGCGCCTTCCGGCGTCGGGCACTTGATACCGTTGGCCTGATTGAGCATCGACACGACGAGATCGCGCCGCTCCTTGAAGATGACGTTGTGCTTGGCGATGAAGTCCTGCGGTCCGTTCAGCGCCTCGACCGCCGCCCATTGCGACACCGCCGCCGGGTTCGAGGTCGACTGCGACTGGATCATCGCCATCGCCTTGATGAGTTCGACCGGGCCGCCGGCGTAACCGATGCGCCACCCGGTCATGCAATAGGCCTTCGACGTGCCGTTGATCGTCAAGGTGCGCGGATAAAGCGCCGGCTCGACCTGCGCCGGCGTCGTGAACACGAAGTCGTCATAGGTCAGATGCTCGTACATGTCGTCGGTCATGACATAGACATGCGGGTGCTTCATCAGCACGTCGGTCAAGGCCTTCAACTCGGCGCGCGTATAGGCGGCGCCGGTCGGATTCGACGGCGAGTTCAGCAAGAGCCACTTGGTCTTGGGCGTGATCGCCTTTTCCAGTTGCGCGGCGGTCAGCTTGAAGCCCGACTCCATGGTGCAAACCACCTCCACCGGCGTGCCGCCGGCGAGATAGACCATGTCCGGGTAACTGACCCAGTACGGCGCCGGGATGATGACCTCATCGCCCGGGTTCAGCGTCGCCACGAAGGCGTTGTACAAAACCTGCTTGCCGCCGGTGCCGACGATGATCTGCGCCGGCTTGTACTCAAGGCCGTTCTCGCGCTTGAACTTGCCCGCGACCGCTTCCTTCAGCTCGGCGATGCCATCGACGGCGGTATATTTCGACGCGCGGCCTTCGCGGATCGCCTTGATCGCGGCTTCCTTGATGTTGTCGGGCGTGTCGAAATCCGGCTCGCCGGCGCCCAGGCCAATGACGTTGCGCCCCGCCGCTTTGAGCGCGCGCGCCTTGTCGGTCACCGCGATGGTCGGCGACGGCTTGATGCGCTTGAGACTGTCCGCGATAAAGGCCATTGAGGGCTCCAAAAATCGGTCCGAAAGGCTTCAGTTTGGGTGTCGTAAAGGCCCAATTGGGCAACAGCAAGTCGCAAAGATTGATGCTGAGATCAAGCTTGTTGATGGACCTAACTCTCCCTTAAGTCCGCCCCTTGTATCCTCCCGCCATGGCCGGATTCATTGCCCTTTTGCGCTCAGGCGCCTTCCTGACCCGCGAGCGGGTGCGCCTGGTGGCGTTCTTCGTTCTGGCGGCGTCGCTGGTCGGACTTGTCTACCTGGGGGCCGGGGCCAGCGGCCCGAACGATAGTCATGGCCGCCCGCTCGGCACCGATTTCGCCAGTTTCTACGCTGCCGGCACTCTGGTCCGCGACGGGCTGGCGGCACAGGCTTTCGACCAGGCCGTCCATTTCGCCCGCGAGCAGGCGATCTTCGGTCCCGCCACCCAATATTATGCGTTCCAATATCCGCCGGTATTCCTGCTGGTCGCCGGAGCGCTCGCCGCCTTGCCTTACGTACCGGCGCTGATCGTCTGGCAGTTGGCGACGCTGCTGCTTTACCTCGCGACTATTCATGCCATTCTTAAAACGCCGTCATGGCCGGGCTTGTCCCGGCCATCCACGACTGCCTTGATGATCAAGGAGCAAGACGTGGATGCCCGGCCCAAGCCCGGGCATGACGAAGAAAAAGCTGGCCGCGCGCCTGACCGGCTCTGGCT
>CAIMEA010000098.1 GCA_903839845.1 uncultured Hyphomicrobiales bacterium | reverse complement strand
TGATGCTGGACGGTGCGGGGCGCGGCGGGTCATGGGTTCCTCGTGTCGAGGCCACAGGCGCGAAGGGCGCGGTAGAGCAGATCGTAAACGCCGCGCCGGGTGCGGTGATGGCCGGTCACGAGCGCCGTCAGCAGATCGTCATCGTCGCCCGCGATGACGCCATTCAGCGCGGCGTCGTCAAATGTTACGCGCCCGCGTTTTTCCGCAAGCCGGATTGCACCGGCATAGGGCGGCTGTTTTTTCATCAAGACCGCGATCTCCGGCGTTTTCCGTCCCGCGATCAATGCGCGGATCATGGGCGCGCTGAAAAGAATAGGGAGGTCGGTCATTTCCCGTCCTCCAGCCCGTCACCCTCGTGGCAGATGATCTCGCGGTAGACGCAGGCGCGGGCAACTCGCCGAATGGGCTCAGCGGCTGCACTGATAACCTTGGCTGGCTTCGCAGGTTCCTGGGGCGCGCGGCGGCTCATCTCAGGCGGACGGGCCTCGCCACCGTCCACGGGGAGCATGTGGTCCTTGTCGAGAGGAATCGGGCAAGGGGGGCTGATTTCGTAGATCACGCCTTTCCCATTCGGCAAAGGCTGGACGTTGGGGTTGAACCGCGCGAGACCGCCCTGAAGGTATTCCTCGGATAGTTCGCAACAAACCCAGCGACGATCGAGGGCCTCCGCGACAGCTCCGGTGACGCACGACCCGGCGAAGGGATCAACGACCAGGTCGCCGGCATCGGTCAGCATCCGAACGAAATACTCAGGCAACGCGGCAGGAAAGCGCGCCGGATGGATCGGAAGATTCTTCTCGCGACAAAAGTCTTGATAGCGCCCGTTCGATTCAGTGTTGGCGACGGCGAGCAAGTTCGGCGGCACTGACCCGCCATTGTCTTTCGAGAATTTGGAGGAAATGTCATGCCCGGAAGGGCGCAGCTTTGCCACGTAGCCGTTCTGCAGAAGGTCTTCCATCGATTTGCTGTAGGGCTGCAACACACGACGGTTGCTCGCCTTGGGAAACGGTGATTTTGAAAGCCACCAGACACAGTTCACCGCGTCCTTAACCCGCACCCGCCGGATGTTCACCCACTCTGCCGGGGACGGAAGTTTCGACGGATTCCACCAATAGTGCTCTTGGCACAGGTGGAATCCGAATTCCTCCACCAGCATGATAAGCAGCTTGAAATGGTAGAGGCTTCGGGTTGGCTGCCCTGGAATCCAGGCTCCGCCTATGTCGATGACCAAGCTGCCCTTGTCAGTCAGGACACGCTTGAAACCCTCGGCGAAGGGCCGGAACCAATCGCAATATTGGTCTGCGTCCTCGTTGCCGTAGCTCTTCTTCCTGACCAGGCCGAAGGGCGGACTGGTCATGATCAAATCGACCGATGCGGGCTTAGCAACATTGAGAAGCCACGCCCTGCTATCGCCCCACATGATCTCGCCGCGCTTGGTCTTGTGGAAAGAGCGGATCATGGTCACGCCTCCTTTTTCGTGGCGCAGGCAATGGCGCGAGCGAGGCCGGGGTGATTTACAACGCATTGGACCGCGTGCCGATAATCGTCGCCATGCGCCGTTGCGCCGTGCTCGCGCTCAATTTTCTCAAGCATTTGTTCGGTAGTTTTGGCGTGTCGGCATCCGACCCACCATTGCAACTCCCTATTTTCCACGGACCAAACCACCGTGGCCAACATGTTATTGGGACCCTGCGGGCCAAAAACGAACAGCCAGTCGCCCGCGTTATACTTCGCGCCGTCGCCGATGCTCGCGCCGTTGCCGATGCTCACGCCGTTGCCGATGCTCACGCCGTTGCCGATGCTCACGCCGTTGCCGATGCTCGCGCGGTTGCCGATGCTCGCGCGGTTGCCGATGCTCACGCCGTTGCCGATGCTCACGCCGTTGCCGATGCTCGCGCCGTCGCCGATGCTCGCG
>CAIMEA010000097.1 GCA_903839845.1 uncultured Hyphomicrobiales bacterium | reverse complement strand
TTCGATGCGGCCGCGGTCCGCCTTGATCAGGCCGGTGATCATATAAAACGCCGTGGTCTTGCCGGCGCCGTTCGGACCGAGCAGGCCGACCGCTTCGCCGCGCCGGACATACAACGTGATGCCTTTGACGACCTTGCGGGCACCGAAACTTTTTTCGATGCCATGGGCGGCGAGATAGTTACGGGCAGCCTGCCGGCCGGTGTCGCGATGCTGACGGCTCGCCGCTTGCTGTTGACCGGCGGCGGGCGCCACCGCGCGCGCGGCTTGCCCCAGGCCTTGCGCCGGGGCAGGCGGCGCGGCCTGGGCGGCACGGCGCTTGGGCGGTTGACGGCGTCGAAACAGCGATATGATGTTCACTGGGCTACCCCGCGCCGCCAGGATCGATTCGGCAAGATCGATTCGGCAAGGCGTTCCCTCGTGCGGCCCCTTCGATTGCGTGCGACCTTAACTGATTCCCGCGTTGTCAGACGCCCAGGCTCGCCAGACATATTGGCCGGGCGCGCGCCACAGCCAGAATGTGAAACGCTTTCGATCAATTTTGCGGCTTCAATGATAGCGGTCGCGGCGGCGCCGGACTGGCGGGCGCCGGCGCGGGATTGCCGCCCGGTTTGGTGTCGGGCGCCTGCGCGCCAGGCTGACTGCCGGGCAGGAAAAGGCCCTGCACGCGTCCATTGCCACTCTTGCCCGATTCGACGCGCGACACGCCGGTGGTCATGTCGACGACCAGTTTGTCGCCGCGCAAAACGTTCTTGCCCTGCGTCATCATCACATTGCCGGTGAGAGTGACCGTGTTGGTCTTCATGTCGAAGATGCCGACGTCGCCGGTGGCGGTCTGCTCCTTCTGCGTCACAACGACGCCGCCTCGCGCCTCAAGCCGCTTGATCTTTTGCTCGCCGCCCGGGCCCGGCTGCGCGGCCGGCATGCTCTTGCCGCCTTCGGGCTGATCGTTGCTCTGTTCGTAGAATACATTCAGCGTCTTGCAACGCATGCCGGTATCGCCTTGCTTGACGCGCACGTCGCCGCTGAAGGTCGCCATCTTGTCCTTGTCGCGCACTTCCAGCGTTGCCGATTCGATATGAACCGGCTGGTCGCGATTCTGCGAGAAGCCCTGCAATGCGTTCGGCGGCCCTTTCGACGCCGGCTGCGCATTCGCCGCGGCGCCGGATATCAGCACTGCGGCGGCCAGCAGCGCCGGCGCACTCAACCTGCCGAATACGTTCATTCTGCGCCTGTCTTCGCTTTGGGAACGGCGGTGCCGTTGAGCATCAGGACCATGCTGACGCCGCCATGAAAGCGAATCAAGGTGCCGGAATCGACGATTTCCAATTTGTTGGCGTTGAGAATCCCCTGCAGCATTTCCAGCTCGACCGGGCTGTCGGAGACGACATTGCCCTTGCGCACGTCGATCATTGCCTCGCTCAATTTGCCGGTATTGCCGTTGGTCGACGTCAGCAAGATGTTGCCTTCAAGCTTGAGCATTTCGTGTTTGGTGTCGTAAACGCCGGTCGCCGCCTTCATGTTCATCGTGCTTTTGTCTTCCATCTCGACCTTGGCATTGATGTTGCGCAGTTCGACGATGTCCGGCTTGGTCAGATCCTGCGCCGCGGCTTCGGCGGTGAACTCATAGGCGCGCTGATCTTTGGTAAAGCCGTTCACGCGCGGCTGCTCCATGGTGATCTTGGTACCGGAAACGACCAGGTCGTTGACGTTGACCGGCAGCGCCGCCAGCATGCGCAGCGGGTTGAACCAGGTAACCAGCGCCATCCCGGTCATGATCAGGACGACAGCGACCGGCAGCGCCACGCGCAGAAATCGCACGAACCGGCTATGGCGGCGGGCGGCACGAAACGCGCGCTCGCTGTCGCCCCGGCTCATATTCCAGTAGGCGCGCACTGCCTCCGGATCGGCTCTGGCTGTGATGGCTCGGCTCATGATCGAAAGCTCACCGCGCTCCGTTCCAGTTGGGCCCTCGCCATCATCCGAGGTTACCTCCGCTTCCTAACGCGACCCAATCTCGCGCAGCCTGCCCGGCGAATATGGCCCCGACGCGGCAACGCAAAAACGCCCTCGCATAGGCAAACGGACTGAAAATCAACGACTTACGTTCTATTGGCCGAATGCGAGAAAATATCCTCGTCGGCCCAGCCGGCCAGATCGAGCCGCACGCGGTCGGGTAAAAAGCCGAAGCTGGCATTGGCCAGTTCGGCGCGGCCTTCGCGCGCCAGCATCCCGTTCAATTTATCCATCAGGGCATGCAGATGCAGCACATCGGTCGCCGCATAGGCGACCTGCGGGTCGGTCAGCGTGTCGGCGCCCCAGTCGGATGACTGCTGTTGCTTCGACAGATCGACGCCGAGAATTTCGCGCGCCAGATCCTTCAGCCCATGCCGGTCGGTATAGGTGCGCGCGAGGCGCGAGGCGATCTTGGTGCAATAGACCGGCGCGGCCATGACGCCGAAGGATTTGAACAGCACGCCCATGTCGAAGCGGCCGTAATGAAATATTTTGATCTTCGTCGAGTCGGCAAGCAGGCGCTGAATATTCGGCGCGCTCTTCTGCCCGGCCGCGATCTGCACCACGTCGGCGGATCCGTCGCCGGGCGACAATTGAACCACGCAGAGCCGGTCGCGGCTCGGGTCGAGGCCCATGGTTTCGGTGTCGATCGCCACCGCGCCTTTGTAGGCATTCAGGTTGGGCAAATCGCCGCGATGCAGACGGACGGTCATTCGGTGTTCCGGTTTAGCCCGCGAGAAGGCGGTCCTGAACCCGATTAGCGCTCCGGAGAGCCCCGCGATTCGGGATCATACGCGGGATTTAATGGTGCCCAGGAAAGGACTCGAACCTTCACGACCTTTCGGCCACTGGCACCTGAAGCCAGCGCGTCTACCAATTCCGCCACCTGGGCAAGGCTTTAAGAACTCAAGCGAGGGTCTAGGTACGGATCGGACTTCCCCTTGTCAATTGAGGCTTGCCGATAAGCTTGCAAATCGGCCGCCAAACACCAGGCCAACCACCTTGCCGCCCGGCGCCAGCGGACTATAAAAGGCCTCTCGAAGCAAAACGCGGAAATGACCGGCAAATGACCGCCAGAAGCAATTTCGACACCCTCATCACCGTCTATGGCGGCTCAGGTTTCCTCGGCCGGCACGTCGTGCGCGCGCTGGCCAAGCGCGATTACCGCATCAGAGTGGCCGTGCGCCGGCCCGATCTGGCCTTCCACCTGCAACCGCTCGGCCGTGTCGGCCAGATTCACGCGGTGCAGGCCAATTTGCGCGACGCGGCCTCGGTCGACGCGGCCGCGCGCGGCGCCCATGTGCTGATCAATCTCGTCGGCCTGCTCCAGGAAGGCGGCCGTCAGCGCTTCGATTCGATCCACAGCTTTGGCGCCGAGCAGATAGCGCTCGCGGCCAGCGCCCACGGCGCCGGCATGGTTCACGTCTCGGCCATTGGCGCCGACGAAAATTCACCGGCGGCCTATGCTCGCACCAAGGCGGCCGCGGAACGGCTGGTGCTGGCGGCGCAGCCGCAAGCGGTGATCATGCGCCCCTCGGTCCTGTTCGGGCCGGAAGACGGTTTCTTCAACCGATTCGCCGCGCTTGCCCGCATCTCGCCGGTGCTGCCGTTGATCGGCGGCGGTCACACGAAATTCCAGCCGGCTTTCGTCGGCGATGTCGCCCAGGCGATCGCCGATGCGACGGAAGGCAAGTTGCGCGCCGGCACGATCTACGAACTGGGCGGGCCGGAAGTCCGCACGTTCAAGGAATTGATGCAGTATATGCTCGCCACCATCGAGCGCCGCCGCCTGCTGGTGCCGTTGCCGTTCTTCGCCGCCAAATTCCAGGCGATGTTCCTGCAATATGCGCCGGCGCCGCTGACGCTGACGCCCGGCCAGGTCGATCTGTTGCGTGTCGATAACATCGTGTCCGAAGCGGCCAAGGCTGAGAAGCGGACCTTCGCCGGCATGGGCATCGAACCTGCCTCGATCGAGGCAATCGTGCCGTCTTATCTCTGGCGATTCCGCAAGGCCGGACAGTTCAGAAGCCGCGTCGCCTGAACGTTCGACTTTAAAAAGCCGGAAGCATATCCGGCGAAAGTCGCGCGCCTAACGACATAAGAAAACGCCCGGGGGGAGCTATGCCGGTTATCACCAATGTCGAGGACCTTCGTCAGCTGGCGAAGCGCAAAGTCCCCAAGGCGATTTTCGAATATATAGACCACGGCTCCTACGATCAGTTGAGTCTCAAAGCCAATCGCAAAGACCTCGACGCCGTTCGCTTCCGTCAGCGCGTTCTGATCGACGCCGATAACCGATCGCTGGCCACGACGATGCTCGGCGAAAAGGTGTCGATGCCTTTGGCCATTGCACCGACCGGCCTCACCGGTCTCATGCACGGCAACGGCGAAATGCTGGCGGCGAAGGCGGCCGAAGCCGCCGGCATCCGCTACACGCTGTCGACAATGTCGATCTGTTCGATCGAAGATGTGCGCTCCGTGACCAAGGCGCCGTTCTGGTTTCAGCTCTATGTCTTCAAGGACCGCGGTTTCAGCGAGTCCGTGATCGAGCGCGCCAAGGAAGCCGGCTGCAGCGCGCTGTTTCTCACGGTCGATCTGCCGATGCGCGGCCAGCGCCATTGCGACATCAAGAACGGCCTGCAGGTGCCGCCGCGCCTGACCGCGCGCAACGCCTTCGACATCGTCACCAAGCCGCGCTGGCTCGCCGGCGTGCTGATGGGCCGGCGCAAATCCTTCGGCAATGTCGATCACTATCTCAAGAACAAAGGCGGCATCTGGGCCGCCGGCCGCTGGGGCGGCGACAATTTCGACCGGTCGCTGTCGTGGGACGACGTCAACTGGATTCGTAAATTATGGCCCGGCAAACTGGTGTTGAAGGGCATTCTCGATCCGGAAGACGCCAAGCGCGCCGCCGCCATGGGCGTCGATGGCATCGTCGTGTCGAACCATGGCGGCCGTCAGCTTGACGGCACGCCCGGCACCGCGACGGTCTTGCCGCGCATCGCCGACGCCGTGCGCGATCGCCTCGAAGTGTTGTTCGACGGCGGCGTTCGCTCCGGCCAGGACGTGCTGAAAGCGCTGGCCCTCGGCGCGCATGGCTGCCTGATCGGCCGCGCCTATCTCTACGGTCTCGCGGCGATGGGCCAAGCCGGTGTCGCCAAGGCGATCAGCCTGATCGCGGAAGAACTCAAGGTCGGCATGTCGCTGACCGGCGTGCGCGATGTCGCCGACATCAGCCGCGACATCCTGTACGACAATTACGACGATCCGCGCAGGAACAGCTGACGCCGTCGGCCTACAAGAGATACAGCGCGTAGATGCCGAGGCTGCCGAGCACGATGCGCCACCAGGCGAACACGGCGAACGAGTGGCGCTGCACATAGTGCAGGAACGTCTTCACCACGATCCAGCCGAAGATGAACGAAAAAATGAAGCCGACCGCGATGGCCGTGAGGTTGGCGTCGGCGAGTTCATGACGGCTCTTGAACGCCTCATAGGCAAAGGCGCCGACCATGGTCGGCATCGCCAGCCAGAACGAGAACTCCGCCGACGTGCGCCGGTCGACGCCGAACAGCATGGCGCCGACGATTGTTGCACCGGAGCGCGACACACCGGGGATCATCGCCACGCACTGGCAAAGTCCGATGGCGGGATACATCCAAAGCGGGAACGACATCGCGTCGAGGTAACGCGGCTGCAGATTCATGCGGTCGACCCACAACAGCACGAAGCCGCCAAGAATGAACATGATGCAGACGATGCGCACGTCGAACAGGTGCGCCTTCACGGCGCTGCCGAACAGCGCGCCGATGACCGCCGCCGGCAGAAAGGCCAGCAACACGCCGATGACAAAGCGCGCCGCGTCCCATTGCGAGAACATGGTTGTGGCCAGGGCCCAGATGCGGCCAAAATAGATGGTCAGCAGCGCCAGGATGGCGCCGAGCTGGATGAGAATGGCGAACGACTTGCCGAAGGAGTCGTCGCCCCAGCCGAGGAAGTGTTCCATCAGCAGCAGATGCCCGGTGGAGGAAACCGGCAGAAATTCAGTCAGGCCCTCGACCACGCCGAGGATGGCGGCTTTGATCAGGTCGATGTGGCTCGAGATCAGGTCGGTAACGGCCGCCGGCAGGAATGACATGAATTAGGGCTCCGGAAGGAGACACGCGGTTAAACGCCGATGGGCGATTCGCGGGGGTCGTATGGTTTTTGGCTTACCCGCTGCACTCAGGCAATGGAAAAGTCGGCGGCACTGCCGCAATTTGCGCTGCCTTATGGGTTTGTGTAGTGCAGGCATAAATTTGGCATCAAGCACACCTCCTTCCTCCGGACTTTCATGCTGACGCTGCTGCATCATCCGCTTTGTCCGCTGTCGCGCTTCGTGCGGCTGATGCTCAATGAATATGGCATCGACGCGCGGCTGGTGGAGGAGCGGTTCTGGGAGCGGCGCGAGGATTTCCTGCGCATTAATCCGGCCGGTACCATTCCGGTCCTGGTCGCCGATGGCGAACCGGCGATCCCCGGCGCCGCCATCATCGCCGAATATATCAACGAGACCCGGCAAGAGAGCCGACCTGTCGAGGACAATGCCTCATGGCTGATGCCCGGCGGCCCCGGCCAGCGCGTTGAAGTCCGCCGGCTGGCCAGCTGGTTCAACGACAAATTCCACGCCGAAGTCAGCGGACCTTTGGTGACCGAACGGGTGTTCAAGCGCCACATGACGCTGGAGCAGGGCGGCGGGCCGCCGGACACCGCACTGTTGCGCGCCGCACGCCACAATATCCGCTATCATCTAGCCTATATCGGCTGGCTGGTGCGCACGCGCGACTGGCTGGCCGGCGAGCGGCTGAGCCTGGCGGACCTCGCCGCGGCCGCGCATTTATCCGCTGTCGACTATCTGGGCGATGTGCCGTGGAACGAAGACGAAGCCGCCAGGAACTGGTACGCGCGGGTGAAGTCGCGGCCGGCGTTTCGTCCGCTGCTGGCGGACACGCTGGCGGGGATTCCGCCGGCCAAGCATTACGCCGACCTAGATTTTTAGCGCATGATCCCGAAAAGTGGGAACCGGTTTTCGGACAAGATCATGTGCCAAATGCAATGTCCGCCGAAGAAATAAAATCCGCGTTAATTGCGCAAGCGCGCTTGCGCGGCTTCGACGCTATTGGCGTGACACGGCCGGAAGCGGTGCCGGAAGCCAAAGCACGGCTCGAGCAATTCATCGCCGACGGCGCGCATGGCGACATGATCTGGTTGGCAACCACCGCCGAGCGGCGCGGTTCGCCTTTGACTCTGTGGCCGGATGTCCGCTCGGTGATCATGCTCGGCATGAATTACGGGCCGGACGAAGATCCGCTGACGATCTTGCAGCAGCGCGACCGCGCCGCGATTTCGGTCTATGCCAAAGGCGACGACTATCACGAACTGATCAAGGCGCGTTTGAAAGAAATTGCACGCTGGTTGGTCGCCAATGCCGGCGGCGACGTGAAGGTCTTTGTCGACACCGCGGCGGTGATGGAAAAGCCGTTGGCCGCGAAAGCGGGCCTGGGCTGGCAGGGCAAACATACCAACGTCGTGTCGCACGATTTCGGCTCGTGGCTGTTTCTCGGCGCCATTTTCACCACGCTCGACCTGCCGGCGGACGAAGCGGCGGCGGATAGTTGCGGCAGTTGCCATGCCTGCCTCGATGCCTGTCCGACCGCGGCCTTTCCCGCGCCTTATCGACTCGATGCGCGGCGCTGCATTTCGTACCTCACCATCGAGCACAAAGGCCCGATCCCGCGCGACTTGCGGCCGCTGATGGGTAATCGCATTTACGGCTGCGACGATTGTCTCGCCGTCTGCCCATGGAATAAATTTGCCGAGCAGGGCCGTGAGGCTAAGCTCGCCGCGCGCGATGTGTTGCGCGCACCGACGCTCGTCGAACTGTCGCGGCTCGATGACGCGCAATTCCGCACGTTATTTTCGAAGACCTCGATCAAGCGCACCGGCCGTGACCGTTTCATCCGCAATGTGCTCAACGCGATCGGCAATTCCGGCGACGCGAGCTTGGTCCCGGAAGCTGAACGCTTGTTGACTGATACGTCGCCCTTGGTACGCGGCGCGGCGGTGTGGGCGTTGTCTCGGTTGTTGCCGAAAGAAAAATTCGCGGCGATGCGCGCGCAGCGCAATGAAGTCGATGAGACGGTTCAGGAAGAATGGGCCGCGGCGCTTTCTTCACCTCTCCCATAGGGAGAGGTCGACGCGCGAAGCGCGGCCGGTGAGGGGTTTCGGTTTATCGAGGGATTTAGACCCCCTCACCCCAGCCCTCTCCCCGCCGGGGAGAGGGAGCGCACCAAGTTCGCCGCTATTTCCATCGGAAATTAAAACTCCGCTACCGCATTCAACAGCCGCTCGATATCCTCCGGCCTTGAAAGCCGATGATCGCCATCCTTGATCAAGGTCAGCACCACATCGTCGCGCGAGAATCGCGATACCAGTTCGACCGCGTGCCGCCACGGCACGTCCGGGTCCTGCACGCCTTGCAGGATATGCACCGGGCAGCCCGGCTCGATCAGCCCGCCCATCAAAAGATGGTTGCGGCCTTCCTCGATCAGTTGCCGGGTGACCGGATAGCCCTCCGGCGAATAGTCCGACGGCCGCGTCCAGAAACCCTTGTCCTCGATCTCGCGCTTGATCGCATCGGAGAACTGTTTCCACATCAGCTCTTCGGTGAAGTCGACCGCCGGCGCGATCAGCACCATGCCGGCAAGCGGCGCAAATTGCGGCGCCGCGTCTTTCAATTCATGCAGCCGTCGCGCCAAGAGCAATGCCAGCCAGCCGCCCATCGACGAGCCGATCAGCACCTGTGGACCCTGGCAAAACTTCAGGTAGACCGCGACGGCTTCCGCCAGCCAGCGGCCGATGGTGCCGTCCTTGAAGTCGCCGCCGGATTCGCCGTGGCCCGAATAATCGAAGCGCAGGCAGGCGCGGCCTTGCCACTCGGCCCAGGCATCCAGCGCCATAGCCTTGCTGCCGATCATGTCGGACTTGAAGCCGCCGAGCCAAACCAGGCCGGGGCCCTGATCCTTCCCCTTGCTCTCGCGCGCGCGCACGGCAATTGTCCGCGCTGGCGGCGGCGATTCGACAATCAGGCTTGTCAGACGCGCTTGGCTCATAGTCATCTTGGAAACCAGTTGGGCACCATCGGGGACGGTTCGGCCATCTCAGGATCAGGCAGCATTTCGATATCCCCTTCTCGCCTCAACGCGCGCCACTCCGCAAGGGGAGGCCGCCGATGGTGATTGCTGCCCGCCCCAAGGCGCGTTCGCTCGCCGGCGCCACCATTCTGCAACTGGTGCCGGCGCTACGCGACGATTCCGTGGGTCAGGCCGCCGTCGATGTCGC
>CAIMEA010000096.1 GCA_903839845.1 uncultured Hyphomicrobiales bacterium | reverse complement strand
GCCGAAAAACCGGATAAACGGCACGGACTTGTATTCTAATACCTCCGCTTTGCTGGTTTGACAGGGGCGGCATTGCCCCCTAAAACCCGCCCACCTGACGGGGCATTTTCGAGCCCGTTCAGGCGTTTCGCACCCGTGGGAGGCCCTTACGCTTTAAGGGCTCACCTGTCGGTTCCGGGGTCCCCCCCGGGACAGAGGAGGGCGCGGTTCCTCACAAAATCGATACACAAAACGAGGACGCGATGACCAAGCGTATGGAATCCAAGTACAAACTCGACCGCCGGATGGGCCAGAACATCTGGGGCCGTCCGAAGTCGCCGGTGAATCGTCGTGAATACGGCCCCGGCCAGCACGGCCAGCGCCGCAAGAGCAAGCTCTCCGACTACGGCGTGCAGCTCAAGGCCAAGCAGAAGCTGCGTGGCTATTACGGCAACATTTCCGAGAAGCAGTTCCGCGGCATCTATGATGAAGCCATCCGCATGAAGGGTGACTCGGGCGCCAACATGATCGGCCTGCTCGAGCGCCGTCTCGACGCCGTCGTCTACCGCGCCAAGTTCGTGCCGACCGTGTTCGCCGCCCGTCAGTTCATCAACCACGGCCACGTCAAGGTGAACGGCAAGCGCGTCAACATTTCGAGCTTCCGCGTCAAGGTTGGCGATGTCGTCGAAGTGAAGGAAAAGTCGCAGCAGATGAACCTGGTGCTCGAAGCCCAGGCGCTGACCGAGCGCGACGTTCCCGACTATATCGACGTCGATGGCGGCAAGCTCACCGCCAAGATGTCGCGAATCCCGGTGTTCACCGATGTGCCCTATCCGGTGCAGATGGAACCGCATCTGGTCGTGGAATATTACTCGCGCTAACTGTGGTTTAGCCGACTTATCCCCTACGAAAGTTCCAAACCCCTGCCCTTCGGGCGGGGGTTTTTGCGTTGGCCACCAACGAGTTCCCGCATTGCAGCGCTGAGGGCCTTTATTCCAAAGATATACTGGATATTGTGCCCATCTTGCGGGCAACCGGCACATTTTGTAATCACGAAGCGCTAAGAAACCTATATAGGGGGATACTGCTCATGAACGCGCTTAACAACGTGAAGAGTTGGGTTGGTTCGTTGACCGAAATCGGTCTGATGCTGCTGGCTTTCGCCATCGTTGCGTCGCTGCTGGTTGGTTCCAACCTGCCGTTCTTCGGCGGCGTAGTCGCCAACATCGTCGCGATGGTGAAGGACCTCGGTTCGAATGGCCTCGTCGGCCTGATCGCCCTCGGCGTCATTCTGTACCTCTTCTCCAATCGCTCGCTGGCCTAATCGCGCGGCCTTGCAACTGCCGATGGGTAAAAGACATCGGCCCGGTTGGGTGGGGAATTTCCCCACCCAGCATCTCGCCAAAAAACAGATCGTGGAGCGGCGCGGGCATTCGATGACCCTGCGCCTCTGCGCGTCGTCAGGGGGGAGCGATCATGGACGTCCTCGATAAAGCCAAGACCTACTTGTGGGCCTTCGTCGAACTCGCTTTTGCCGGCATCCTCGCGATCATGCTGATCTTCCTGATCCTCGGACAGAACTCCGGCATGTTCGTTTTGTCGGTTGCCGACAACGTCACCAAATTCGCCAATGCGGTGCCGACGCCGAGCCTGATCGGTCTGGCCGTGATCCTGGCGCTGGTTTATGCGATCATGCAGCGCCTGCGGGCATAGCCGCGGCCAGCGCCGAAGCGTAGAACGGCGGCGCTCCACAACAAGGCGCCGCTGTCATGCCCCTCACCCGCCGCACTTTGCTTGCCGCCAGCGCCGCGACTGCGGCGGCGCATGCATTGCCCGCTTTTGCCGCCGCGCCGCCCGTGACCTTCAGGCACGGCGCGTTCGAGGTCTCGGTGGTCAGCGATGGCCATTTGGTTTTGCCGACCGCCTTTCTGGCGCCGGACGCCACGCCCGAACAGCGCGCAGCCTTGCTCAAGGCCGCCGGGCAAACCGGCGAGACATACGATTCGCCGACCAACATCACGCTTATTCGCTCCGGCACCGACCTCATCCTGATCGACATGGGATCGGGCGACCGCTTCATGCCGACGGCCGGCAAAGTGTGGGACAACCTCAAAGCCGCCGGCATCGACAAGAGCGCGATTACCAAAGTGATCTTCACCCATGGCCATCCCGACCATCTGTGGGGCGCGGTCGACGACCTCGACGATATGATGCTGCCGAACGCGACGTTCTACGTCGCCGGCGCCGAATGGAATTTCTGGCACAGCGACGACGCCACCCGCGGTCTGCCGGCCGAACGCGCCGGCTTCGTCACCGGCGCGCGGCGCAATTACGCGGCGCTCAAGGAGCGGGTGAAAACGTTCAAGGCCGGGGATGAAGTGCTGAGCGGCATTCACGCCATCGCCACGCCGGGCCATACGCAAGGCCACGTCGCGCTGGCGCTGGCCGGCAGCGACGGCTTGATCATCGGCGGCGACGTGCTGACGCATCCGCTGATTTCATTCGCGCATCCGGAATGGCGGCCGACCGCCGATCACGTGCCGGAACAGGCCGTCGCGACGCGCAAAATGCTGCTCGACCGCCTCGCCGCCGATCGCTCAAAGCTGATCGGCTTCCACCTGCCCTATCCGGGCGTCGGAACGGTCGAACGCAAAGACGGCGCCTACAGGTTTGTAGCCGCCGTCTGAGCCGTCATTGACGTTTTATCTTTACGCCTGCGCCGCCACCTGGACGCCGGCATCCTTGAGCGCCTGCTGCAACTCGCCGGCCTGGAACATCTCGCGCACGATGTCGCAGCCGCCGACGAACTCGCCCTTCACGTAAAGCTGCGGAATGGTCGGCCAGTTCGAATAGGCCTTGATGCCGTCGCGCAGGTCGGCGGATTCCAGAACGTTGAGGCCCTTATAGGCGACGCCGAGATGGTCGAGGATCTGCACGACCTGACCGGAAAATCCGCATTGCGGGAACTGCGGCGTGCCCTTCATGAACAGCACGACGTCGTTGGCCTTCACTTCGTTATCGATGAACTGCTCGATGCCCATGGCTTGCGGTCCTATTGTCACAGGGGTCGCGCGGCAGGCTGCCGGCGCGGCGAACGCCCTTGTTGCGAATATATGTAGCGCGAATTGCGGCGTAAACCCAAGAGGCGGAAGCGAAAGGCTGTTAATGGCGCATATCAGCCCGGCGCCCTTTGTTTTTGGCGCGTTTTCATCACGCGAACCCCTGCCCACTTCGCTCGAAAACGCTTCTAAGGCGTGCCGGTCTGCAGCGCTAGCGCATGCAGGACGCCGCCCATCTGGCCTTTCAGCGCCTGATAGACCAGTTGATGCTGCTGAACCCGCGATTTGCCGGAAAACGACGCTGCGATCACCGTTGCGGAATAGTGATTGCCATCGCCGGCGAGGTCCTTGATCGAGACCTGGGCATCCGGGATGCCCTCCTTGATCAGCCGCTCGATTTCACCCGCATCCATCGCCATTCGCCACTCTCCTTTGACCGCCACGATACGCCGAAGCCGGCGCAGGCGGCAGCCCTATTGGCGCTATTTACACGCAAAAATGTCATTCCGGCGGCGGCGGGCAATTCAGCGCCGCTCCGGCAAGCGCCGCTCCGACTTACGGCCTATTTATTTGCTTTTTATTTGCATATTACTTGCGTTCGCAATCTTTTATGACTATACAAGGCCCATGTCAAAAGCACCCTTCACCACCGTCATCAACCTGTTGCGCGCGGAGGCCCTCGTCCAGGAGCGGTTTGCCGGCGAACTGGGTTCCGTCCACGGCCTGGCGCTCAACGAAGCGCTCTTGCTGATGCATCTCGAAAAGGCGCCGCTGCGGCGCCTCACCCGTGTCGATCTGGCCAAGCGTCTGCACGCCAGCCCGTCGACTGTCACCCGGATGGCCATGCCAATGGAAAAGACCGGGCTGGTCGCGCGTCAGAGCGATCCACGCGATGCGCGGCTGGCTTACGTCGCGTTGACCGAAGCCGGGCTGACGCTGGTCGGCGAGGTGCGCAAGACTTTGGAGCGCCGCTCGGCGGAGCTGTTCCGCGATCGCTGGAGCGATGCCGAGGTCGGCTCGCTCGGCAAATTGCTCGGCCGGATCACAGCGGGCGAGTTGGGCGATCTCGTCTAAGGCTTAAGCTTCGCCGGCCATGTAGGCCGGCAGCCAGGCTTCCGAGCGCTCGTTCAGGTTGGCAACGCCGAGCGGGCGTTCACCGCCAAGCTTCAGCGCGTCGCCGCCGGTCGTACCGATGCGCGATACCAGCACGCTCGCATCGCGCGCCCGCGCCAGCACAGCGTCGGCCCTGGCCGCCGGCACGGTGACAATGTAACGCGCCTGGTCCTCGCCGAACCAGTAGGCATGCGCCGGGATGTCGTCCGGCGGCGCGTCGAGCGTCGCGCCGATGCCCGATGCCATCGCCATCTCGGCCAAAGCCACCAGCAAGCCGCCGTCGGACAGGTCGTGCACCGCGCTCGCTGTCCCGTCGAGAATGAGCCCGCGCACGAAGTCGCCGTTCTCGCGCTCCTCGATCAGATCGACCGGCGGCGGCGCTCCCTCTTCGCGCGCGCAGATTTCGCGCAAATAGATCGACTGGCCGAGCCAGCCTGTCGTCTCGCCGACCACAAGGATCGCGTCGCCGTCGCGCTTGAAGGCAAGCGTCGCCGAATTGGTAAAGTCCTCGAGCAGGCCGATGCCGCCGATCGACGGCGTCGGCAGGATCGCCTTGCCGTTGGTCTCGTTGTACAGCGACACATTGCCGGACACGACCGGGAAGTCGAGCGCCTTGCAGGCTTCCGAGATGCCGCGAACGCAGCCGACGAACTGACCCATGATCTCGGGCCGTTCAGGATTGCCGAAATTGAGATTGTCGGTGATCGCCAGCGGCGTCGCGCCGACAGCGGTGAGATTACGCCAGCATTCCGCCACCGCCTGCTTGCCGCCCTCGAAGGGGCTGGCCTCGCAGTAGCGCGGCGTCACATCGGTACACATCGCCAAAGCCTTCGGCCCGTCCTCGACGCGCACGACGGCGGCATCGCCGCCCGGCCGCTGCACGGTATTGCCGCCGATGATGTGGTCATACTGTTCCCACACCCAGCGCTTCGAACACAGGTCCGGCGTCGCGATCATCCGCTCCAGCGCGTCGGCAATGCTGCCGCGCGCCTCGACCGCGCCGGCGTCGATCACCGGCAACTTCTCCGCGGTGACGAAGGCGCGCTTGTATTCGGGCGCCGAGTCGCCGAGTTCCTTGATCGGCAAGTCGGCCATCACCTCGCCTTTGTGGCGCACAATGAAGCGCTTGGTCGGCGTCGTCTCGCCGACAACGGCGAAATCGAGCCCCCATTTGCGGAAGATCGCTTCGGCCTCTTTCTCCTTGTCGGGCTTGAGCACCATCAGCATGCGCTCTTGGCTTTCCGACAGCATCATCTCGTAGGCCGTCATGCCTTCTTCGCGGCACGGCACCTTGTCGAGATCGAGCGTGACGCCGAGATCGCCCTTGGCGCCCATCTCGGTCGCCGACGACGTCAAGCCCGCCGCGCCCATGTCCTGAATGGCGATGACGCAGCCTTTTTCCATGATCTCGAGGCAGGCCTCGAGCAGCAGCTTTTCCGAGAACGGATCGCCGACCTGCACGGTCGGACGCTTCTCGGCCGAGTCGTCGTCGAATTCCGCCGACGCCATCGAGGCGCCGTGAATGCCGTCGCGGCCGGTCTTGGAGCCGAGATAGACGATCGGCATGCCGACGCCGGAGGCGGCGGCGTAGAAAATCTTGTCCTTGTGCGCCAGGCCAATCGCCATGGCATTGACCAGGATGTTGCCATCGTAACGGTTATGAAAACGGACCGATCCGCCGACGGTCGGCACGCCAAACGAATTGCCGTAACCGCCAATGCCGGCGACCACACCCGATACCAGATGCCGTGTCTTGGCATGCTCCGGCGCCCCGAAACTCAGCGCGTTCAGGCAGGCAATCGGCCGCGCGCCCATCGTAAAGACATCTCTCAGGATTCCGCCGACGCCGGTCGCCGCGCCTTGATAGGGTTCGATGTAGCTCGGATGGTTGTGGCTCTCCATCTTGAACACGCAGGCCAATCCGTCGCCGATATCGATGACGCCGGCGTTCTCGCCGGGGCCTTGAATGACATGCGGCCCCTTGGTCGGCAGGCCGCGCAGATGAACCTTGGAGGATTTGTACGAGCAATGCTCGTTCCACATCGCCGAGAAGATGCCGAGCTCGGTCAAGCTCGGCTCGCGCCCAATCAGATCGAGCAGACGCTGATACTCGTCGGGCTTGAGGCCGTGTTCGGCGACGAGGGCGGGAGTGATTTTTGCGGCAGCATTCACGACAGTCACGCCACCTTTTCCAACGCTTCCGTCAAGCCGGCGAACAGACCGCGCCCGTCAGTGCGGCCGATCGCTTCTTCGACGTGGTTTTCCGGATGCGGCATCATGCCGAGCACGTTGCCCTTGTCGTTGACGATGCCGGCAATGGCGTTGATGGCGCCGTTGTGATTCCAGTTCGGGTCGATCATGCCGTCCGGCGACGAGTAACGGAACATCACCCGGCCCTCGCCTTCCAGCCGCGCGATGGTCTCGCCATCGGCGATGTAATTGCCTTCGCCATGCGCCACCGGCACGCGGATCACCTGCCCCGCATTGTACCCGCGCGTGAACGGGGAGTCGGAACGTTCGACCTTGAGATAGACATCGTGACAGATGAATTTCAGGTTCTCGTTCCGCATCAGCACGCCGGGCAGCAGCCCGGACTCGCAGAGAATCTGGAAGCCGTTGCAGACGCCGAGCACCAGCCCGCCTTTGCCGGCAAAGCTGCGCACGGCGTCCATAATCGGCGAGCGCGCGGCGATGGCGCCGCAGCGCAAATAATCGCCGTAGGAGAAGCCGCCGGGCACAACAACGAGATCGGTGCCGGCCGGCAACTCATGCTCGGCGTGCCAGACCATGTTCGGCGTCGAGCCCGACACGAGTTTGAGCGTGCGCGCCATGTCGCGCTCGCGGTTGATGCCTGGGAAAACGAGGACGGCGGCTTTCACGGCGCGGAAGCCGGCGCGTCGGTTATGTCCAATCGACGCTCGATCCTGTCCAGTCTCGTTTCATGACGAATAAGTGTCGAATGAATTCCCGCGAGTTCCTGATGAACCCCTAGCACTTCCTGACGCATAGCCTGCATCTGCGTCCGAATTGCCTGCGTTTCCTGCTTAACTTCATCGACCTTGCCATCGACCTGCTCAAGCCGGACTTGAACAGCCTTCAAGACTTCAAACATCAATTCATTGGTGACTTCGGCCATCGGTCAGCCCTCAGCCAAGAACCTTGACATCATAATTCTCGATCACCGTATTGGCCAGAAGCTTGTCGGCCGCCTCTTTCAGAAGCGCCTCGGCCTTTTTCGGGTCGCCGCCCTCGATCTCGATATCGAACACCTTGCCCTGACGCACCGAGGCGACGCCGTCGATGCCGAGCGAGCGCAGCGCGCCTTCGATCGCCTTGCCTTGCGGGTCGAGAATACCGGTTTTCAGGGTAACGGTGACACGGGCTTTCATGATTGGCGGCTTACCATATGAATCGCTGCGCCGGGCCGGAAACATCCGGCCATCCACGCAAAACTGGCGACGAAAATGCCCGGAACAAGGTTTCCCTTGAGACCGGGCATTGAATTTTCACCGGCAAAAGGCCGCAACCCGGCGGTTGCCTAGCCTTTGACCAGAACCGGGCCGGAGCCTTGCGGCCGCTCGCCTTCGGCAACGATACCGAGGCGCTTGGCAACCTCTGTATAGGCCTCGACCAGCCCGCCCATGTCGCGGCGGAAGCGGTCCTTGTCCATCTTGTCGTTGGTCTTGATGTCCCACAGCCGGCACGAGTCGGGCGAAATCTCGTCGGCGACGACGATGCGCATGACGTCGTTTTCCCATAAGCGGCCGGTTTCCATCTTGAAGTCGACCAGACGGATGCCGACGCCGAGGAAAAGCCCGGACAGGAAATCGTTGACCCGAATGGCCAGCGCCATGATGTCGTCGATCTCCTGGGGGCTGGCCCAGCCGAAAGCGGTGATATGCTCTTCCGACACCATCGGGTCGTTGAGCTTGTCGTTCTTGTAATAGAACTCGATGATCGAGCGCGGCAGTTGCGTGCCCTCGTCGATGCCGAGCCGTGTCGCCAGCGAACCGGCGGCGACATTGCGCACCACCACTTCGAGCGGAATGATTTCCACTTCGCGGATCAGCTGCTCGCGCATATTGAGCCGGCGGATGAAATGCGTCGGCACGCCGATGTCATTGAGGTGCTGGAAGATATATTCCGAGATGCGGTTGTTCAGCACGCCTTTGCCTTCGATCACCTCGTGCTTCTTGGCGTTGAACGCGGTGGCATCGTCCTTGAAATGCTGAATCAGCGTTCCCGGCTCAGGGCCCTCATAGAGGACCTTCGCCTTGCCCTCGTAAATGCGGCGGCGACGGCTCATCGGGATATACCGTGGTGTTTGAAAGTCCATGGGATGCCGTGGTTCCTTATAAGTGAAGTCAAGATCCGCGGCGGCGGGCCGGAAAGTTTTGCTTTGCGTAATGCACGCTTGCGCTAAAACGGTCCGGGCACGAGGTCAACCTAGCTGATCGCCCCTCCCAGCACAATCGAGCATCCCGGGCGTTTTCCACTTCGCAATTTTGCCGTAATACAGCGATGCTAGGTTGCCTTGACGCTGGCGCGGCTATATGCAAGGCGCAGAAATACGATGTCAACAGTGAGGGGCGGCAATGACCACGTTCGACAAGCGCGAAGAAGGCTTTGAAAAGAAGTTCGCGCATGACGAGGAACTGCAGTTCAAGGCGATGGCCCGCCGCAACAAGCTCCTGGGCCTCTGGGCCGCCGGTATCCTGGGCAAGAGCGGCCCGGACGCCGACGCCTACGCCAAGGAAGTCGTGATGGCCGACTTCGAGGAAGCCGGCGATGACGACGTTTTGCATAAAGTTGCCAAGGATTTGGCCGACAAGGGCGTCACCCAGCAGCAGATTCGCGCGCAGATGAACGAACTGCTCGCCGTCGCCGTCGCGCAAGTTCAGGCCGGCACCTGAACGTGGCCGCCTTTGCCCTCGCCGGGCGGTTGCGCGCCGGCGAGACGGTGTTTTCCGGCTGGTGCATGATGGGCAGCCCCATCGTCGCCGAGACAATCGCACGCGAGGGCTTCGCCGCCGTCGTGCTCGATGCCCAGCACGGGCTGTGGGATACCGCCGGCCTCGTCGCCGGCATCGGCGCCGTGCATCACGCCGGCGCGGCAGCGATGGTGCGCGTGCCGCTGAACGATTTCGCGCTGGTCAGCCGCGCGCTCGATTTCGGCGCCGAGGCGATCATCGCGCCGATGATCAACAACGCCGCCGACGCCCGCCAGTTTGCCGCCGCCGCCAAATACCCGCCGCTCGGCGAACGCTCGTTCGGGCCGCCGCGCGCCACCATGCTGCAGGGCCAGATGCCGGCGACCGAATACCTGCCCGCCGCCAATAGCGGCACGCTGACCTTGGCGATGATCGAAACGCCCGAAGCCTTGGCCAATGCCGAAGCGATCGCCGCCACGCCCGGCATCGATGCTTTGTTCATCGGCCCCTACGATCTGTCGACGTCGCTCTCCGCCGGCAAGGCGCAGGACATCAACGCGCCGGAAGTCGACAAGGCCATCGACCAGATCTGCGCCGCCGCGCTCAAGGCCGGCAAAATCCCCGGCATCTATTGCCGCGACGCCTCTCGCGCGCTCGACATGGTCAAGCGCGGCTTCCGCTTCGTCACCGTCGGCAGCGATTTCAGCCTGATGCGCGAAAGCCTCGCCGCCAGCCTCAAGACATTGGCGGTCGCGCGCGGCGGCAGCAGGGACGCGTTCTAGCTCACCTTCTCCGCCAGTGCATCGAGCGCCGCCTTCACATCGGCCTCGACATCGGCGGCCTGCACCTCGACCACTTTGTAACTGTGCGCGGCCAGCCAGCGCCGCCGCTCGGTGCGCGCAAGCTGCGCCGGTTCGGCTTCGCTTTGCGGCAGCAGGTCGATCGCGCATTTGAGCGGAAACGAGACGAAGTCGGCGATATGCGGTCCGAGCGGCACCTGACGCTTGAAGCCCAGACTGGCGAAGCGCCGGTCATTGGTCATCGCCCGCCACAGGCTGCGCTCGGCCTCGGTCGGATTGCGCCGCAGGAGCCGCGCCAGCCCGCGCGCCGGCGTGCGGTCCTCGCGCGCCCGCGACGCGCCGAGATCGGCGATCATCTCGCGCAGGCCTTGCGCCTGCGACGGGTCCAGCACGCCGCCACGCGCCGGCCCTTTGCTGCCATTCACCAATGCCATGATGACGCCGTGCAGCGTGCGCATATCCTGCTTGGACGGCTCGAGCCGGTGAAAAATATTGCGCAGGTTGACCTGCATGACGCCGCGCTTTTCCGGCGGCCGGAAAAACTCGACCTTTTCCAGCTCGCGTTCCAGATCGGTAAAGAAGGCCTCGACCTGCTGCTTGGCCGCCGGCGGCGAGCGCCGCGACGGTTCGACGCGCGTGCCGCCCGCCCCGGTCTGCTTGAACCATTCGTAAGCCACGATCACCACCGCCTGCGCCAGGTTAAGCGAGGCAAAAGCCGGATTGACCGGCAGCGTGACGATGCGGTCGGCCATGCCGACTTCGTGATTTTCCAGCCCGTTGCGCTCGCGCCCGAAAACGAGCGCCACGGTCTCTCCCGCCGCCACGCGCGGGCCCATTTCGGCCGCCGCCTGCGCGGCCGAAATTACCGGCTTCGCCTGGTCGTGGTTGCGCGCCGTCAAAGCCAGCACGAAAGTGCAGTCGGCGAGAGCGTCCTTCAGCGTCTCGTACAGCACCGCGTTCTCGAGGATGCGGTCGGCGCCGGCCGCCATCACCCCGGCCCGCTCGTTCGGCCAGCCCTGCTTCGGCTTGACCAGCCGCAGCCGCGCCAGCCCGAAATTGGCCATGGCCCGGGCGGCGGCACCGATATTCTCGCCAAGTTGCGACTCAACCAGCACCACCACCGGGGCGGGCTGCTCGATCCAGCGCTTGGTCTTGTCGGTCCCGGCTCCAGGCATCAAAGGCTCTCCGTTGCGGGCGGTATAGCGGCCTCGATGCCGCCGGGAAAGTCACCCGCCCACAAGGCTTTTACCAACCGGTCACGGATGCTATAGGGCGCGCGCCGACCCCCTTCAGCGACCAGAGGTGCAGAATGTCAAAACTCGAAATCATGTGGACCAAGGTCGATGAAGCCCCGGCGCTCGCGACTTACTCCCTGCTGCCGATCGTCTCGGCCTTCGTCGGCGCGGCCGGCGTGTCGGTGACCCTGAAGGACATTTCACTGAGCGGCCGCATCCTCGCCAACTTCCCAGACAAGTTGAAGCCTGAGCAGAAGATCAACGACGAACTCGCCGAGCTGGGCAAACTGGCGATGAAGCCGGAAGCCAACATCATCAAGCTGCCCAATATTTCCGCCTCGATCCCGCAGCTCAAAGCCGCGATCAAGGAACTGCAGAGCAAGGGCTACGACGTCCCCAATTATCCCGACAGCGACGCGACGCCGGCGGACAAGGAAATCCGCGCCCGCTACGGCAAGGTGCTGGGCAGCGCCGTCAATCCGGTGCTGCGCGAGGGCAACTCCGACCGCCGCGCCGCCGGCGCCGTCAAGGCCTATGCGCGCAGCCATCCGCACAAGATGGGCGTGTGGAGCAAGGATTCGAAAACCCGCGTGGCCAATATGTCGGGACACGACTTCTACGGCTCGGAGGTCGCCACGACCGTGGCGGCGGCGGGCGCTGCCCGGATCGAGCTGGCCGGCAGCGACGGGACGGTCACGGTGCTGAAGGAGAAGGTGCCGCTCAAGGCCGGCGAAATCATCGACTGCTCGGTGATGAACGCCAAGGCGTTGCGCGCCTTCTTCGCAGCGCAGATGGACGCCGCGAAGAAGGACGGCATCCTTTTCTCGCTGCACGTCAAGACGACCATGATGAAGATCTCCGATCCCATCATCTTCGGTCATTGCGTGTCCGTGTTCTTCGCCGACGTGTTCGAGAAGCACGGCGCCACGCTCAAGCGCCTCGGCGTCGATCCCGATCTCGGCGTCAGCGACATGATGACCAGGATCGAGACCTTGCCGGAGGCCGAAAAAGCGGCGATCAAGGCCGACATCGAGGCCGTGTACGCCAAGCGCCCCGGCCTCGCCATGGTCAATTCCGACAAGGGCATCACCAATCTGCACGTGCCGAGCGACGTCATCATCGATGCATCGATACCGGCGATGATCCGCGAGTCCGGCAAGATGTGGGGTGCCGACGGCAAGCTGCACGACACCCTCGCCGCGGTCCCCGACCGCTGCTACTCGACTTTGTTCCAGGCCGTCATCGAGGACTGCAAGGCGCATGGCGCGTTCGACCCGAAGACCATGGGCTCGGTGCCGAATGTCGGGTTGATGGCGCAGCAGGCGGAAGAGTACGGCTCGCACGACAAGACGTTTCGCATGCCTAAAGACGGCACGGTGCGCGTCGTCGGCGAGGACGGCACGGTGCTGATGTCGCAGACAGTCGAGGCCGGCGACATCTTCCGCATGTGCCAGGTCAAGGACGAGCCGATCCAGGACTGGGTCAAGCTCGCCGTGCGCCGCGCGCGCCTGACCAACACGCCGGCGGTGTTCTGGCTCGACGCCAAACGCGCGCACGACGCGCAGCTCATCGCCAAGGTCGAGAAATACCTCAAGAACGAGGACACGTCGGGCCTCGACATCCGCATCATGGCGCCGGTCGAGGCGACGAAGTTCTCGCTCGAGCGCATCCGCAAGGGCCAGGACACCATTTCCGTCACCGGCAACGTGCTGCGTGATTATCTCACCGACCTGTTCCCGATCATGGAGTTGGGCACGTCGGCCAAGATGCTGTCGGTCGTGCCGCTGCTTCAGGGCGGCGGGCTGTTTGAGACCGGCGCCGGCGGCTCGGCGCCCAAGCATGCCGAACAGTTCAAGCAGGAAAGCTATCTGCGCTGGGATTCGCTGGGCGAATTCCTGGCGCTGGGCGCTTCGCTCGAGCATCTGGCGCAGGTCAGCGGCAATGAGGACGTGAAGGTGCTGGCCGAAACGCTCGACGAAGCCAACGGCGAAATCCTCGAGCACGACCGCTCGCCGGCGCGCAAAGTCGGCGAACTGGACAATCGCGGCAGCCATTTCTACCTGGCGCTCTATTGGGCCAAGGCGCTGGCCCGCCGCGACAACTCATCGGCGCTGGCCGCGCGCTTCAAGCCGCTGGCGGAAACGCTGGCCGCGCAAGAAGCCAAGATCAACGCCGAACTGCTCGCCGCCCAGGGCAAGCCGGTGGATACCGGCGGCTACTACCTGCCCGACGAGAAAAAGACATCGGCGGCGATGCGACCGAGCAAGACGCTGAACGACGCGCTCGCCACGCTGTAAGGAGATTGGACGGTGGGCTTAGGCGCGGCTTTGCGCCGAGCCCACCTCTTCTTCTGTGGTGGGCTCGCCTCGCTTAGCCGACCCTACGAAGGCGCACGCCTTATCCGCATCCAAACGTCAACGATGGCCTTGATCGCCGCCGCGACAACAAGCGCGCACAAGGCCGCCTTCGATGTCGTCTCCATCGTGCCCTCGACCAGCACCACGTGGACCACGCTGCCGCCGACGATGACGACGGCGAGTGACGTGTGAACGATGCGCCACATGCGCAATCCCATGCGCCGGCGGAAAGCCGCGAGCAGCGCGACGGCGAAGATCGCCCACATCGCCGTCACGCCGAAGGGCGAGAACGGCGTCGGCGATGTGAAGGTCAACGCATCGATCATGTCCGGTGGGCTGGTGATCCAAAGGCCGCCGATATGCACCAGCAATGCCACCACCACCGCGCCGCCGGTCCAGTGATGGATGCGACGCGCGCGATAGGCCGACAGGTCCGGCAAATATCCGGCAATCAGCGCAGGCTGAACCAGCAAAAGCCCCAGCGCGATCATCCCGGCTAGTCCGGCCGTTATGTAGACCGGGCCGCGCCATTCGAGCAGCGGACTCGTCAACGACAGCGCGATCGGCACGCCGATGGCGGCGGCAAAGACGACCCAGATCAGGGCCACCCGGGCCGATGTCATCGACGTGTTTCCGCTTATGCCGGCTGAAGCACGAAGTGCGCCTCGAGGCTCGTCTCTTTTGCACTTCGCATCACTGGACGCAGGAAGACGGTTTTGAAGTCGCCGCTGTCATAGGCAAGGTGACCATGCGGCTGGCCGAAGATCGGAATGATCTGCGGCATCTCCAGACGGAACACGCCATTCTTGTCGGTGAGCGTGGCGCCATGACTTTGCGGCTCGTGTTCCTGGCCTTCGGTCGTATGCGCCCAGATCTGAATGCGTTGCCCGGCAAGCGGCGCCCCGTCGCCGGCGCGACGCACGGTGCCGCTCATCCAGAAGCCGCCTTTGCCGATCCGGGTCACGAGCGGCGCACCCTTGATATAGTTGTTGGACCCGCCCGACATCGACGCCGTCGCCGCGACGCCTTGCGCGTCGGCTGGCACGAGGAGCCCGCAAGTCGCGATAGCCAGCACGGAACCGCTGGCGGCGAGAAGAGTGCGGCGGTTGAGCACGAAATGAGTCATCGCATTCCTCCTGGCGGCCGTGCGAATGCGCCGCGAAAGGGCGACACCCGGTGCGGAATGTCCCAATCTAGCGCGGTTGCGCCTGAATTCCAATTGGCTGAGCGGTAAAGCACAGCCGGCCGCGATGACACTTTGGTGAACCGCGCAACGATCCGCATCCGGCGCATTTTTTCATTGCGGAATGCGGCTTTAGTCCATGGTCCGCGCGGCTTTCACGGCCCCGAAGGCGATGCTATAGACCGTGACCAATGCCGGCTCTCAATAGGTGATTTATTAAAATGGTGAAGATCAAGGTTGCCAATCCCGTCGTCGAAATGGACGGCGATGAGATGACCCGCATCATCTGGCGGCTGATCAAGGATAAGCTGATCCATCCCTATCTCGACATCGACCTCCTCTATTACGATCTGTCAGTCGAGAAACGCGACGAAACCAACGACCAGATCACCATCGATTCGGCCGAGATGACCAAGAAGGTCGGCGTCGCGGTCAAGTGCGCCACCATCACGCCGGACGAAGGCCGCGTGAAGGAGTTCAACCTCAAGGACATGTGGCGCTCGCCGAACGGCACCATCCGCAACATCCTCGGCGGTACCATCTTCCGCGAACCGATCATCTGCAAGAACGTGCCGCGCCTGGTGCCGGGCTGGACCAAGCCGATCATTATCGGCCGCCACGCCTATGGCGATCAGTACCGCGCCACCGATTTCAAGTTTCCCGGCGCCGGCACCATCTCGATCAAATTCACCGGCAGCGACGGCCAGGTGATCGAGCGCGAAGTGTTCAAGGCGCCGTCCTCCGGCGTGACCATGGCGATGTACAATCTCGACGACTCGATCCGCGACTTCGCCCGCGCCTCGATGAACTATTCGCTCGGCCGCGGCTACGCGCTCTATCTCTCGACCAAAAACACCATTCTGAAGCAATATGACGGCCGCTTCATGGAGCTGTTCCAGCAGGTTTTCGACGAGGAGTTCAAGGACAAGTTCGCCGAGAAGAAGATCACCTACGAGCATCGCCTGATCGACGACATGGTCGCCTCTTCGCTCAAGTGGTCGGGCGGCTATGTCTGGGCCTGCAAGAACTACGATGGCGACGTGCAGTCCGACACGGTGGCGCAGGGCTTCGGCTCGCTCGGCCTGATGACCTCGGTGCTGCTCACCCCCGACGGCAAGGTGGTCGAAGCGGAAGCCGCGCACGGCACCGTCACCCGGCATTACCGCCAGCATCAAAAAGGCGAGCAGACCTCGACCAATTCGATCGCGTCGATCTTTGCCTGGACCCGTGGCCTCGCGCACCGCGCCAAGCTCGACGGCAACGACGCGCTGGCGAAATTCTCGGCCACGCTGGAAAAAGTCTGTATCGACACGGTCGAGTCCGGGTTCATGACCAAGGATCTCGCTTTGCTCGTCGGCGCCGAACAGGGCTGGCTGTCGACCACCGGCTTCCTTGACAAGATCGACGAGAACCTGAAAAAGGCGATGGCGTAAATCTGCTTCTCCCCGCTCGCGGGGAGAGGTTACTCGTCTTCGGCCTTGGTGCTCTCCTTCGCCGCCACCCGGTGGCCGGTGCGTTTCTCGACCATGTCCTTGATACGTTCGGCGATGCGCTTGTCGCGCTTCATCAGCGCGTGCAGGTCCTGCGCCGCGAGAACCAGCAGGTTGGTGCGCGTCAGCGCCACCGCGGTCGCGGAGCGGCGCTCCTTCTTGAGCACGGCAACCTCGCCGAAAAACTGTCCCGTTTCCAGGCGCATTTTCTTGTTGTCGAGATGCACGTCGACGCTGCCGGCGGCGATGAAATACATCGAATGCGCATGGTCGCCTTCGCGCACGATCACCTCGCCCTCCTCGACCAACTGCGCGCGCAGCAGCTTCATGATGTCGGCGATCTCGGCGGCGTCGAGTTCGGCGAACAACGGCACGCGCGCGATCATGCCCCAGGTGACGATGAAATCGCGGCGGTGGATCTGCTCGGAGAAAGCGTTGGCGATGATGCCGATCGGCAGCGCCATCAGGATCAAGCCGACGAAAATCGTCATCGTCGCGATCATCTTGCCGAGCGCGGTCACCGGCACGACGTCGCCATAGCCGATCGTGCCGATGGTGACGATCGACCACCACAGCGCGTCCGGAATGGTGCCGAGCTTGTCCGGTTGCGCCGAAGCCTCGGCGAGATGCATCATCGCCGCCGCGACCAGCGCGCTGCCGAGCGTGATGACCAGGCAGCCGAACAGCGCGCGGCGTTCGTTGTACAAAACGTCGAGCAGCGAGCGCATCGCCGGCGAATAGCGTGCGATCTTGAAGAAGCGCACCATGCGGAACACCAGCATGTAGCGCAGGTCGAGCGGCAGCAGCGCGGCGAACCAGAATGGCAGCACCGCCAGGAGATCGACGATGCCGGCGGGGCTCAGCGCATATCTCAGCCGCGCCCGCGTCGCGCCAAGATGGCGGTGCGGGCCATGTTCCACCGTGCTCCACAGCCGCAGCGCATAGTCGGCGGTGAAAACGACCAGCGAAATATATTCGATGACCTCAAACGCCAGCCCGTAGCGCGCGTTCAGCGACGGTACCGATTCGAGCGCGACGGCGACCAGATTGACCACGATCAGGCCGACCAGCAGTCGGTCGATGAGGACGCCGAGCCGCTCGCCGACCGGGCCCTGCTCGAGGGCGAGATAGGCGCGCCGGCGCAGATCGTTGAGGGAATGGCGTGCCATGCGGCCCTGTTGTTCGAATCGTCCGAGATAAGAATATACCAGCCGGCGGACTTTCGGCTTGCGCTCGATCAAGCGGGCGACAGCACCGGCCGTTCCATCGCTTGATACGGCGGCCGGCCGGGGTCCTGGCCCTGCCCGGTGACGGCAAAGCCGGCGCGCTTGAAATAGGCCCGGTTGGCCGGGAGATTGACGCGCACGCGCAGGGTCAGTCTGCGCAAAGCCAGCGACCGCGCCTCGGCCTCCGCCGCCGCCAGCAACGCGCGACCGACGCCGCGCTTTTGCCAGTCCGGCCGCACCGCCATGCGCGTCAGGTAAAGGCCGTCCTCCTTGACCGCGCCATAGACGCTGCCGATGAGTTCGTCGCCGGCTTGCGCGATCAACACCGGTCCCGCGGCGAAGCGCACGGCGACGTCTTCGACCGTTTCGCGGAGCGCACCGGACGGCGGAGAAAGCCCGGCAAAGGCCGCGTGCACCAACATGAGAATGTCGGCGCGCCGGCTGTCGTCGGCACAGCGTGCGACGGTAAAAGCGGAACGGTTCGCGCTCACGCGCCGAGCGCCGCCTCGATCGCCTTGAGCGCGTCGCCGGCCTTTGCGCCGTCGGGCCCGCCGGCCTGCGCCATGTCCGGCTTGCCGCCGCCGCCTTTGCCGCCGAGCACTTCGGACGCCTTGCGCACCAGATCGACGGCGGAAAAGCGCGCGGTCAGGTCGGCGGTGACGCCGACGACGATCGAACCCTTGCCGTCGTCGCTGGTGGCGACCAGCGCGACGACGCCGGAGCCGAGCTGCTTCTTGCCTTCGTCGGCCAGGCTCTTGAGTTCCTTGATGTCAATGCCGGTGACAATGCGCGCCATCAACTTGATGTTGCCGACATTGCGCACATCGGACGCAGCGCCGTTTACCGCGCCGCCGCCGCCACCCATGGCGATTTTCTTCTTGGCGTCGGCCAGGTCGCGCTCGAGTTTCTTTCGCTCGTCGAGCAAGGCGGCGACCCGCGCCGGCATCTCGTCGAGCGGCGTTTTCAGTTCGGCGGCGACCGCCTTGACCGTCTGCAACTGCTTGTTGACCGCGCGGCGCGCCACCGTGCCGGTCAGCGCCTCAAGACGGCGCACGCCGGAGGCGACGCCTGAATCGGCAAGACCGGTGATCAGCCCGATATCGCCGGTGCGCCTGACATGTGTGCCGCCGCACAGTTCGACCGACCAGCCGAGCGCATTGCCCGAACCTTCGCCCATGGCGACGACGCGGACTTCGTCGCCATATTTCTCGCCGAACAAAGCGCGCGCGCCGGAAGCGCGGGCATCGTCGAGCGCCATCAGCCGTGTGGTCACGGCCGAGTTCTGCAACACGATGTCATTGGCGATGTCCTCGACGCGTGCCAGTTCCTCAGGTGTCACCGGCTTGGGATGCGAGAAATCGAAGCGCAGCCGGTCCGGCGAGACCATCGAGCCCTTTTGCGCGACGTGGTCGCCGAGCACCTGGCGCAAAGCCTCATGCAGCAAATGCGTCGCCGAATGGTTCATGCGGATGGCGCCGCGGCGCGCGTGATCGACTTCCATCAGCAGCGGATCGCCAACTTTGACCGCGCCTTCGCTCACCGTAACGGAGTGAATAAAAAGATCGCCGCCTTTTTTCTGCGTATCGGTGACGCTCAGGCGCACGCCCTCGCGGCGCATCTCGCCGGCATCGCCGACCTGGCCGCCGCTTTCGCCGTAGAACGGCGTCTGGTTGACGACGACGACACCGCTGTCGCCCTTCTTCAACTCGGAGACTTCCTTGCCGTCCTTGACCAGCGCGGTAATGACGCCTTCGGCGCTCTCGGTCTCGTAGCCGAGGAATTCGGTGGCGCCCAGTTTCTCGCGCAAGCTAAACCAGATCGCCTCCTGCGCGGCGTCGCCAGAGCCTTTCCAGTTCTCGCGCGCCTTGGCGCGCTGGCGCTCCATCGCGTCGGTGAAGGAGGCGAGATCGACCGAAATGCCGCGCGAGCGCAGCGCGTCCTGCGTCAGATCGAGCGGAAAGCCGTAGGTATCGTACAAAGTGAAGGCGGTGTCGCCGTCGAACATGTCGCCCTGCTTAAGCGTCTTGCTCTTGTCGTCGAGAATGGCGAGGCCGCGCTCCAGCGTGTTGCGAAACTTGCTCTCTTCCAGCTTCAGCGTTTCGGTAATCAGCGCCTCGGCGCGAATTAGCTCCGGATAGGCTTGGCCCATTTCGCGCGTCAGCGAGGGGACCAGTTTCCACATCAGCGGCTCTTTCGCGCCGAGCAACTCGGCATGGCGCATGGCGCGGCGCATGATCCGGCGCAGCACATAGCCGCGGCCTTCGTTCGACGGCAGCACGCCATCGGCGATCAGGAACGACGAGGCGCGCAAGTGGTCGGCGATGACCCGGTGCGACGCCTTCTGCGCGCCGCCGGCCGGCACCTTGGTGAAATCGGCGATCGCCTGGATCAAGGTACGGAACAGATCGATCGAATAATTGTCGTGCGTGCCCTGCATTACCGCGGCGATGCGCTCGAGCCCCATGCCGGTATCGATCGACGGCCGCGGCAGATCGAGCCGCTTGCCGCCGGCGAGCTGTTCGTACTGCATGAAGACGAGATTCCAGATCTCGATGAAGCGGTCGCCTTCCGAATCCGGCGAGCCCGGCGGGCCGCCCGGAATATGCGGGCCATGATCGTAGAAGATTTCCGAGCAGGGGCCGCACGGGCCGGTGTCGCCCATCGCCCAGAAATTATCCGAGCCGGCTATGCGGATGATCTTCTGCTCCGGCAGGCCGGCGATCTTTTTCCACAGATTGAAGGCGTCGTCGTCGTCGATATAGACGGTGACCAGCAGCTTATCGACCGGGATCTGCCATTCCTTGGTGATCAGGTTCCAGGCGAGCAGGATGGCGCGTTCCTTGAAATAATCGCCGAACGAGAAATTGCCGAGCATCTCGAAGAAAGTGTGGTGGCGCGCGGTGTAGCCGACATTGTCGAGGTCGTTGTGCTTGCCGCCGGCGCGAACGCATTTCTGCGAGGTGACGGCGCGGCTGTACGGGCGCTTTTCCAGGCCGGTGAAGACGTTCTTGAACTGAACCATGCCGGCATTGGTGAACATCAAGGTCGGGTCGTTGTTCGGCACCAGGCCGGAAGACGAGACCTTCTGGTGCTCGTTTTTGGCGAAGTAGTCGAGGAAGCTCTTCCGGATTTCGTTGACGCCGCTCATGACTTTTCTAAACCGCCCGCCATTGCCAAAGACGCCGGCGGCGAACGCCCCGGACCGACCCTGCCCCCGGGCGCTAAAACCCCGTTCGGCCTGATTTTTCAGGGTTCTATTTAGCGGCGGGGGTGGGTGAAGTCCAGAAAGGGCCGCGCCCAACCGCACAAACGCCCCCATCCTCGGTGGCGGCCGCTTTACACAGCCGGGTGCCGATGGGGGCGATGCGTTACGCAAAACCAGACTTCTTCCAGGTCCGCTTTACCGAGCGGCCCGTGGGCCGCCCGCCGTTTTATGCCGCGCGGGCCGCCTTGGCGGCTTTCGCCGCGCTGATCTTGGCCGCCTTGGTCTCGGCCTTGCGCGCCTTCAACGCGGCCTTTTCAGCCTTGTCGTTGGCCCGCTCCGCCGCCTTGTCGACCGCTGTGCCGGCGGCCTTCTTGTCCACCTTGGACTTCGCCTTTGCCGTCATCGGCGTGGTCCTGTCCCCGGTGATCTTCTCCTTCGCTCTTTCCTTGGCGTTCTTGCGTTTTTCCGGCTTCGGACGAACCGTCACCAGACCGTCGGCCGGCCGCGCGATGGCAGTCGGTTCGACCGCTTCCGACCGGGCGGCAAGCGCGATCACGGCCCCCGATGCATCGGCGGTATTCGCAGCGTCAACCGTCACCCCGGCTTCGGCCGCGGCTTCGGCTGCGACATCCGAAATGACCGGCGCTTCATTGGCCGTCACGTCATTGGCCGTCACGTCATTGGCCGTCACGTTGTTGGACGACACGTCGTTCGTCGACACTTCCTTGATCGATACTTCTTTGGTCGGCAAAGGATTGGCAGACTTGGGCGATACAGACGGGGTGGAAACCCGCGCCTGCGCCGGAGCTATAACGACCTGAGCTTCTCCCGCTACGGAGTCCTCTTGATCGTCAAGTCCGGCACCGGGGGAGGACGCTGATGCGCCTCGGCCCGACGTGCCCGGAGCTTTTCAAGCCTCGGCAGCGGTGTCGTCGTCGTCCTTGCTGTCCATCTCGCCGGCGGTGATCACGTCGGCGATCACACCGGAATTGGCGCGCACCTGCGCCTCGATCTTGCCCGCGACGTCGGGGTTCTGCTTCAAGAACACCTTGGCGTTCTCGCGGCCCTGGCCGATGCGCTGGCTGTCGTAGGAATACCAGGCGCCGGATTTCTCGACCACGCCGGCCTTGACGCCGAGATCGACCAGCTCGCCGACCTTGGAGACGCCCTCGCCGTACATGATGTCGAACTCGACCTGCTTGAACGGCGGCGCCAGCTTGTTCTTGACCACCTTGACGCGGGTCTGGTTGCCGATCACCTCGTCGCGGTCCTTGATGGCGCCGATGCGGCGGATATCGAGGCGCACCGAGGCGTAGAACTTCAGCGCATTGCCGCCCGACGTGGTTTCCGGCGAACCGTACATCACGCCGATCTTCATGCGGATCTGGTTGATGAAAATCACCATGGTCTTCGACTTGGAAATCGACGCGGTCAGCTTGCGCAGCGCCTGGCTCATCAGCCGCGCCTGGCTGCCCGGCTGCACGTCGCCCATCTCGCCTTCCAGTTCCGAGCGCGGCACCAGAGCGGCGACCGAGTCGACCACCAGCACATCGACCGCGCCGGAGCGCACCAACGTGTCGGCGATTTCAAGCGCCTGCTCGCCGGCGTCCGGCTGCGAAATCAAAAGCTCGTCGACATTGACGCCGAGCTTGCGCGCATAGATCGGGTCGAGCGCGTGCTCGACGTCGACGAAGGCGCAGATGCCGCCCTTCTTCTGGGCCTCGGCGATCGTGTGCAGCGACAGGGTCGTCTTGCCCGACGATTCCGGCCCGTAGATTTCAACGATGCGGCCGCGCGGCAGGCCGCCAATGCCGAGCGCAATATCGAGGCCGAGCGAGCCGGTCGACACCGTCTCGATATCCATGGATTTGTCGGTCTTGCCGAGCTTCATGACCGAGCCCTTGCCGAACTGGCGCTCGATCTGGGAGAGCGCGGCAGACAGGGCTTTGGACTTGTCCATGGACGATCCTTCGACGAGACGCAGGGCAGGCTGACTCATGTTAGTCGCTCCTTATGGCCTTAGATTCGACCCGCGACAACGCGGGCAGGATCGCCGCGGGCCGTGATCGACGATGAAGCCACCGTACACTATTTGTTCTTCGTTCGCAATATGTTCTTTTCGCGGAAATGTCGCATGGTGCTTTGCCCCCAATGGTGGTATGATATTACTGCTACCGGCACCTGACAGCGGCATGACGTCTCATCCCGGAAACGACACCATGGATGGCGGCCCCGACAGCATCGAGACAACGCGGAATATCGACAACAACGTCGTACTGTCCTTTGACGGCAAGTACATAGCCTATTGGCGCGGCCGGGTGGTGTTCGACACGGTCGGGCTG
>CAIMEA010000095.1 GCA_903839845.1 uncultured Hyphomicrobiales bacterium | reverse complement strand
TACCGTTGTCGGATATTTCCCGCACAACAGACCAGTTGTTTCTCTTACAGACTGCGCGAAGTTCAAGCGTTTGATTTTCAGTTGACTGCTTGAGCGTTGAAACCCGCGAATAAATGACTGCGCGCATGATTGATGTTTTTCCCTTGATGATTGACTTTCATCAAAAAGTATACACCAATTCAATACACCTTGCTATAAGCCATTGAAAACATTGCCTGAGCAAACGATTATGATTCCGCCGCTCTAACCAGCTGCGCTACCCCGCCACGATCCCGGCGGTCCACCGGGATGGCGCGATATAGGGAGGCCGGAGCGATGCTGTCAAGCAAGCACGGCTGGCCTCGCCGATTTGCAGCTATTTCGGCGTCACGCTCGGGTCGCCGCCCGGCGAACCCGGCGGCGGGATCACCGGCATGGCGCCGCCCGGCGGCGTCGGTGCGCGGATCTCCGGATCGACCTGGCCGGGCGGGCAGATGACGCCATTCGAGGCCGCGAGCTTGTCGCTCAAGTTACGGCTGTCCTGCTTGCTGACGTCGATGTCGCCGCCCTGCCCGATCGTCGCCCGCGTCCCGGGATGCGCGCAGGAATTCGGATCGAGTTGTTCGGTTTTCGGTGCGACCGGCGTATTTTGCGTCGGCGGCGATTGCGCCAGCGCGATTGACGGCGCGAGCGCCAGTGCCGCCGCGACAACGATAAGGTTCCGCATATCCGCCTCCTTCGCACGCGCGTCTGCGCATGAACGGAGATAACGGCCGGACCGGAACAAGGGTTCCGTGATCGATGAAAGAGCGCTATGCGGCCTTTTGACCGGCCGCCAGCCGCGCGAAACGGATCAAGGTGAAATTGCCGAGCGGCGGCAGCGGCCTTCGTTCGATCACTTCAACGCCGCCATGGCGCGCCGCCCAGTTCGACAGGCGGCTGAACGAAAATTCCGGCCGCCAGCCGAGACGCCGCGCGATCGGCGAGAAGCACAGCTCGAAAATCCGGCGCGGACCGCTTTCGGCGCCGATGTGATTGACCAGGATGATTTCGCCGCCGGGCTTGAGCACGCGGGTGAACTCGTCGAGCGTTTCTTCCGGATGCGGCACTGTGGTGATGACGAACTGCGCCACGACAACGTCGAAGCTCTGGTCCGGCAGCGCCATGCGCTCGGCGTCCATCACCGACAGGCCGTCGACATAAGCGAGCGCCTGCGCCGCGACGCGCTCCTGCGCCTTGCGCAGCATCGGCTCGGACAAATCGACGCCGACGATGCGGTTGACCGGATTGTAGTCGGGAAGAGAAATGCCGGTGCCGACGCCGACTTCGAGAATGCGGCCGCCATGCGGGCCGCAGTGGCGCTCGGCGGCGATGATCGCCTCATTGCGGCCGGGCGCGAATACCTTGCCAAAGACGAAATCATAAATCGGCGCCCACAGCGCATAAGCGCGCTCGACGCCGCGTTTATCGAGATCGCCCCCCATCACTTATTTTACCGTCACGCGGATCGTCATTGCGAAAGTGAACCCGGCAGCCGAAAATGGCTGTAAAATACTACCCTTCCGCGCCCACGCCTGCAATCTGAACTGTGCGGGGCGCCGCGGCCGCCGCGACCGCGCTTTTGATAAAGCCGCCGCCAAGCACACGCGCCTGACCGTCCCGGGCATCATAAAAGACGCAGGCCTGACCCGGCGACACGCCATGTTCGCCGTCAACCAGTTCGACTTCGTAGCCTTGCGCACCCTGGCGCAGCCAGGCCGCCTGCGGCGGGCGCGACGAACGTACTTTGACGAAGACTTCCAGTTTGTCGTCAGCCAATTGCGCGTCGAGATCGCCGCCGCCAATCCAGTTGACGTCGCGCAACACCATGCCGGTGGTGCGCAAGGCCTCGCGCGGCCCGACGACGACGCGGCGATGTTCGGCGTCGAGCTTGATGACATAAAGCGGGCTGGCGCCGGAAACCTTGAGGCCACGCCGTTGCCCGACCGTGAAATGAATGATGCCGGAATGCTCGCCGAGCACCTTGCCGTCGAGATCGACGATGGTGCCGGGTTCGGCCGAACCCGGCTTCAGCCGTTCGATGATGTCGGCATAATGCCCGGTCGGCACGAAGCAGATGTCCTGGCTGTCATGCTTGTCGGCGATCGCCAGTCCGTAATGGCGCGCCAATTCACGGGCCTCCGCCTTGGTGCGATCGCCGAGCGGAAAGCGCAGGATATCGAGTTGCTCGGCCGTGGTGCCGAACAGGAAATAGCTCTGGTCGCGCTCTTCCTCGCGGGCGCGATAAAGACCGCGGCCGCCGCCGGGCAGCGGGCGCGAGGCGACATAATGGCCGGTGGCCAGAACGTCGGCGCCGAGTTCGCGCGCGGTGACCAGCAGATCCTTGAACTTGATCGACATGTTGCAGGCGACGCAGGGCACCGGCGTCTCGCCGGCGATGTAGCTTTCGGCGAAGCGGTCGATCACCGCTTCCTTGAAGCGGCTTTCATAGTCGAGGACGTAATGCGGTATGCCGATACGCTCGGCGACGCTGCGGGCGTCGTAGATGTCCTGGCCGGCGCAGCAGGCGCCTTTGCGGTGGGTGGCGGCGCCGTGGTCGTAGAGCTGCAAGGTGACGCCGACCACGTCATAGCCCTCGGCCTTGAGCAAGGCAGCGGTCACCGAACTATCGACGCCGCCGGACATGGCGACGACGACACGGGTGTCCTGCGGACGGGCGGCGAGGTCGAGGGAATTTGACATGATGCTTCTTACTATATGTGTCGGCGGAAGGCGCGCAATGAAAGGCCCCTAAAGCGGCTTTGAGACCGCAATAAGCCACCGGCCGGCTCCAACCCCGGCAAAAGCTGCCGGAATACCTGCACCGGCTGCCGGGTGCGAACCACCGGCGAACCGGCAAAATCAAATCAAGCTACTGATTTAATTGATATTCTCATAGTGGCCTGACGATTGCAGATCATCTGGCGGAAATCCGGAGGTCTGCCTTGCCCCACGTTGCGTCCGATTTGAAGTCCCAATTGCTCAACCGCGTCCTGCCGCAAGCCGCAAAGCCCGCATTTGCGTCGGCTTCCCCGGCGGCGACGCCTTTCGACAGCATTCTGGACGAAACCGCGCGCCCGGCTCCCGAGCCGCGCCGCCAGCAGGCGTCCGATGACAATTCGCCACGCGCCGACCGGCCAAAGCCGGCCGATCGGCCCAGCCGCGCCGCCAGATCAGACGACAGCGCCAAGCCGGCCGACGCCAAAACCGATCCAAAGGCCGATGCCGCTTCTAACGCCGACACCGGCAAAACCGCCGACGACAAGACGTCGGACAGCACGACCACCGACCCGGCAAAGACCGGCGACGACGTGAAGGCCGCCGCCGATGCCGTGCAGCAGCCCGGCGAGGCCAAACCGGCCGACGCCGCGGCCATTGCCGCCATCGCCGTGGTCATCGATCCGGCGATTGCCGCCGCCAGTACGCAAGCTGACGCCAATAGTGCGACCCCGGCCGAGGTCAAGACCAATACAAGCGCTATCGCCGCGACCGCTGCCGCGACCGCGGCCACCGCGACCGACCCGACGGCGCAGGCCGATGCGGCTCCCGCCGGGGCTGAACTCGCCAAAGCGGCGCCGGATGCGCTCGCCGCCCTCGCCGCCAAGACCGACAAGGCCGAGACGAAAACCGACAAGAAGGCGGCGACCGACAAGCCCGCGACCGCCACCAAGGCTGCTGCCGGCAATGCCGCGACGCCCTTGCACCAGGAAGCGACAGCGCAGCCCGCCGACAGCGAACCGCATAAAGACAGCGTCGCGCATGCGCGCGCCGAGGACACCGCCAATACCCACCGTGGCGCGGCGCCGGACGCGGCCGTAACGGCGACAACGGACAATACCGCGACCGTCGTCCCGAAAGCCGCAGACCTGACGCCGCCGCCGGTGATGACGGCGCCAACCGCCGCGCCGAACGCGCCGGCAACCGCCACTGCCGCGACTAGCACGGCCGCGCCGCTGTCGGCCACCGACCGCGCCGTGCCGATCTCCGGCGTCGCCTTTGAAATCACCAACAAGGCGCTGGCCGGCAAAGGTCAGTTCGACATTCGCCTCGATCCGCCCGATCTCGGCCGCATCCATGTCCGCCTCGACGTCGATCGCGACGGCAACGTCATTACCCACATGGTCGCCGACCGCACCGATACGCTCGATATGCTGCGCAAGGATACCGCCGGCCTTGAGCGCGCGCTGCAGGATGCCGGTCTCAAGACTTCCGACAACAGCCTGCAGTTCTCGCTGCGCGACCAATCGGCCAACCAGCAGCAGAGCAATAACGGCGGCAACGCCAATACCGCGCACATCGTCGTCGACGACGAACAGCTTGCGGCGAACGAGCCGGCGCAACGCAATTATGCGCGTTACAACGCACCGGCCGGTGGCCTCGACATCCGCGTCTAAGGCGACCGGCTAAAGGATAATTGACCGATGAGCATCATTCCGGTTTCCGGCTCTACGACGCCGACAACACCCGCGGCGACGACGACGGCGTCGGGCGCCGACAGCACGATGATCGCCAGCAACTTCACGACGTTTCTGACTTTGCTCACGGCGCAGCTCAAGAACCAGAATCCGCTCGACCCGCTCGACACCAACCAGTTCACCCAGCAGCTGGTGCAGTTCGCGCAGGTCGAACAGCAGATGAAATCCAATGACCAACTGACCAGCCTGGTATCGCTGGAGAAGAGCGCGCAATCGACCACCGCGCTCGCTTATGTCGGCGCCACCGTCGTCGTCGACGGCTCGACTACACCTTTGACATCGACCGGCGCGACCTGGAGCTTCAATGTCGCAAAGCCGTCGACCGCATCGATCGTCATCAAGGATGCCACCGGGCAGACCGCCTATACCGGCACCTTCGCCGGCACGCCGGGGCTGATGAATTTCACTTGGGACGGCCGCGGCAATGACGGCAAGAGCTGGCCGGCCGGCAATTACACGATGTCGGCGACCGCGGTCGACGCCAGCAACCAGCCGGTTGGCATTTCGACGGAAGTGCAGGCGACGGTGGATTCCGTCGACCTGACGCAAAATCCGCCGACTTTGTCGGTCAGCGGCCAGAATTACACGATGGACAAGATCAAACGCATCGTGCGCCCGACCACGACCACGACAACGACCTCGGGCTGAGCGCGGCCGTGACATCCTGCCGCGTCCGAACGCTCACAAAGTTCGATTTTGCTGGACAATTGATGCACACGTCCGCGCCGCGCCACTCCATCACCTCTGCGGCGCCGTGGCGCCCGCCTCAAGCGTAACCAAAAGGTTAGCGAAAACCGGGCAAAGTTTTCCCGTTCCGCGCCGTAAGCTTAGGCAAATTTTAAGTCGGGCCTTGTAGTTATGGGGGCAGTAGCAGTCATCAGTAGAGTCTTTGTGAGTATTCCAATGACCGAACCCCACCGCCCGAGGGTAAAATATGTCATCGGGCCCGATGGCAGTCCACTGACGATCGCGGACCTGCCGCCGCCGACAACGAAACGTTGGGTCATCCGCCGCAAGGCCGAGGTGGTCGCAGCCGTCCGCGGCGGATTGCTGTCCCTTGAGGAAGCCTGCGCGCGCTACACCCTCACCGTCGAAGAATTCCTGTCCTGGCAGTATTCGATCGACCAGCACGGCCTCGCCGGCCTGCGCACCACGCGCATCCAGCAATACCGGCAGTAGCCCGCCTCTTTTCAATTCGCGTTTTCATGAATCGCCGGCCCACAAGTCTCATCTTGTGGCCGGCGTTTTCATGTCCGGAAACCACAGCGCGCCGCCGTGATCCAAAGGCGCGCTAAACGCCCGCGCCAACTGAATAATGGCGGCGGTGCCCCACTCGTTAACCAGACGCTAACCATATACTGGGCAAAACTTGCCGGGTACCGCGCGAACGGGCGCCACTCGGCTAGGACAGATCTGTGCAAGGCTTTTTCGACTTTGTGAAATCGCTCGGTGCGGCGCGAATGGCGGCGATGGCGGCGGTGACGCTGGCGCTCATCGGCTTCTTCGCCTTCCTGATGATCCAGATGACGTCGCCGACCATGGTGCCGTTGTTCACCGACCTGTCGGTCGAGGACTCCAGCGCCATCGTCAAGGATCTCGAACGCCAGGCGATCGAATACACCATCAAGAACGACGGCGCGATCGTGATGGTGCCGAAGGACAAGGTCGCCCGCCTGCGCATGAAGCTCGCCGAAGGCGGCCTGCCCAAAGGCGGCGGCGTCGGCTACGAAATCTTCGACAAATCCGACGCGCTCGGCGCCACTTCCTTCATCCAGAACATCAATCATCTGCGCGCGCTGGAAGGCGAACTGGCCCGCACCATCCGCGGCCTCGACCGCGTCCAGGCCGCGCGCGTTCATCTGGTGCTGCCGGAGCGCCCCCTGTTCTCGCGCGACAAGGTCGAAACCACCGCCTCGGTGGTCCTGAAGGTGCGCGGCTCGCTCGAGCCGCAGCAGGTGCGCGCCATCCGCCATCTGGTGGCGACGGCGGTCAACGGCATGAAGCCGGAGCGCGTCTCGGTCATCGACGAGACCGGCCGGCTGCTCGCCGACGGGGCGGCGCAGGAAAATGCGCTGGGCGGCGGCAGCGCCGACGAGCGCAAGTTGGCTTACGAAAACCGCCTGCGCCAGCAGGTCGAGGAGATCGTCACCTCGGTGGTCGGCCCCGGTAAGGCGCGCGTCCAGCTCAACGCCGATTTCGACCTCAACCGCGTCACCCAGACGTCCGACAAGTTCGATCCGGACGGCCGCGTCGTGCGCTCGAGCCAGACCCGCGAAGAACAGTCGGCCTCCAATGACGGCAAGGAAAGCGGCCCAGTCTCGGTCGCCAACGAACTGCCCGGCAGCAACAAGGACGGCAGCAGCGCCGCCGGCGGCCAGCGCGATCAGAGCAAGAAGACCGAGGAAATCGTCAATTACGAAATTTCGCGCACCACCAAGACCGAGGTGATCGAGGCCGGCCGCGTCAACCGCATCTCGGCCGCCGTGCTGGTCGATGGCCGCTACGTCAAGGATCCCAAAGGCGAGATGGTCTATCAGCCGCGCGCCAAGGAAGAGATCGACCGCATTGCCGCGCTGGTGCGCACCGCGATCGGCTTCGACGCCAAGCGCGGCGACCAGATCGAAGTGGTCAATCTGCGGTTCGCCGATACGGCGCCGATCCCGGTCGGCGAACAGCTCGGCTGGATGAAGTATCTGCAATTCACCAAGGACGACATCATGGGCGCCGCCGAAAAAGGCGTCATGGTGCTGCTCGGCCTGATCGTGCTGCTGATGGTGGTACGGCCGCTGGTGCGCCGCATCGTCACGCCGGACACCCCGGCTTTGGGCAAGGCCGGCGCAGCCGGCATCGCCGGTGTTTCCGGCGCGCTGGGCGGCGGCGGCGTCATGTTCGGTCCCGATGGCCAGCCGCTACCCGGCGGGGGTGGCGGTCCCGGCGGCGGCGACAGCCTGACCAACACCAGCGGCACCAATATCTCGATCGTCGGCGGCGAAGACACTGTCGCCATTTCCAACCGCACCTCGGCGATGATCGATGTCGCCCGGGTCCAGGGCCAGGTCCACGCGCAGTCGGTGCAGAAGGTCGGCGAACTCGCCGAAAAGAATCCGCACGAGGCGGTCTCCGTCATTCGTAGCTGGTTACATGAGGACGCCGCCTAAATGCCGCCAGTCCCCAAAAGCGAATCCGACATCGACGACGTCCGCGAGGACATTGGCGGCCTGATGGCCGAACTCGCCAGCCGCCCGCAGGTGTCCAAGACCCGGCGCAAGCTCACCGGCCCGGAACGCGCGGCGGTGCTGATGCTGGCGCTCGGCGAGAATTACGGCGGCAAGATCTTCAGCATGCTCGACGACGACGAGTTGCGCGAGATTTCCATCGTCATGTCGCAACTCGGCAGCATCGAAGCCGAGGAAGTCGAACAGCTGCTGCTTGAATTCGTCGGCCGCCTGTCAGCCTCCGGTGCGCTGCTCGGCAACTACGACGCCACCGAGCGTCTGCTGCAGCAATATCTGCCGAAGGAACGCGTCGGCGGCATCATGGATGAAATCCGCGGCCCCGCCGGCCGCAATATGTGGGAAAAGCTCGCCAACGTTCAGGAAGAAGTGCTGGCGAACTATCTCAAGAACGAATATCCGCAGACCGTCGCGGTGGTACTGTCCAAGCTGCGGCCCGAGCACGCCGCCCGCGTTCTGTCGATCCTGCCCGAGGACATGTCGCTCGACTGCGTCGGCCGCATGCTGAAAATGGAAGCGGTGCAGAAGGACGTGATCGAGCGCGTCGAGCAGACACTGCGCACCGAATTCATGTCCAATCTGTCGCAGAAGCGCCGGCGCGACGCGCATGAGGTGATGGCCGAAATCTTCAACAATTTCGACCGTCAGACCGAAACCCGGTTCCTGACCGCGCTGGAAGAAGAAAACCGCGACGCGGCCGAGCGCATCAAGGCGCTGATGTTCACCTTCGACGATCTGATCAAGCTCGACGCCGGCTCGGCGCAGACCTTGATGCGCAATATCGACAAGGACAAGCTCGCCATCGCGCTCAAGGGCGCTAACGAGAAGGTGCGCGAATTCTTCTTCAAGAACATGTCGTCGCGCGCCGCCAAGATGCTGGTCGACGACATGGGCGCGCTCGGCGCGGTGCGCCTGCGCGACGTCGACGAAGCGCAGACTTTGCTGGTCAATATCGCCAAGGATCTGGCGGCGAAGGGTGAAATCCTCATCGCCAAGAGCCAGGGCGACGATGAGTTGATCTACTAGCGCATGACCCCGAAAAGTGGACCCCGGTTTTCGGACAAGATCATGCGCAAAAGGAAAAAGAAGTGATGGCTGCTGCCAAGTACATGTTCGATGAGGACTTCGCCCCCGGCGGCGTGAAACCGACCATTACCATGGTCGAGCACGAGCGCCGCAGCGCGGACGCCGAGTCGATCGCGCATCGCAGAGGCTTCGAGGCTGGCCAGGCGCAGGCACGCACCGAGGCCGCGGACAGCATTGCGCGCGCGCTCAACCAGATCGCAGACAGCATGGTGCGCATCAACGGCGCGCTCACCGGTATCGAGACCCGGCTGGAAATCGAAGCGGTGCAGGTTGCGGTTTCGGTCGCCGGCAAGCTGGCGCCGGAACTGGTCGCGCACGAGCCGCTCACCGAGCTTTCCGCACTCGCCGGCGACGCTTTCCGTCAACTGGTGACGACGCCGCAGATATCGATCCATATCGGCACCGATATTTACGATGCCGCCAAGGAGAAACTCGAAGAGATCGCACGGCAGCGCGGCTTTGAAGGCCGCCTCAGCGTGCATCCCGACACGACGGTCGCGCGCGGCGATTGCCGGATCGAATGGGCCGACGGCGGCGTCAATCGTGACAGCGCCAGAACCCTTGCCGCCATTGACGACGTGGTCGGCCGCTATATCGCGGCCCGCGCCACCGCGCTGAATTGAACAGACTTTTGGAGACGACGCGATGAGTGACGATGACACCAAGTTACCGCTGCCCGATCTCGAAAACGGCGAGGTGCAGGTGCAGGACGCCGGCTCGATCGCGCCGGCCGAACATGAGTCGGTCCATCGCGGCGCCGCCGATCTGGAAGCCTTGTTCGACGTGCCGGTGCAGGTCTCGGCCGTGCTCGGCCGCGCCCGCATGGATGTCGGCGAGCTGTTGAAGCTCGGACCGGGCGCCGTGCTCGAACTCGACCGCAAGGTCGGCGAGGCGATCGATATCTACGTCAATAATCGTCTGGTCGCGCGTGGCGAAGTGGTGCTGGTCGAGGACAAGCTCGGCGTCACCATGACGGAAATCATCAAGTCGGAAAAGAACTGACGCCCCAGAAACGGGCGGACATAACCTGGATTGCGGAGCACGATCATGCGCCTTTTAATCGTCGGCACCTTGGGCGGACAGCTCACAATGGCGAGCAAGATCGCCATGGACAAGGGCGCCTCGGTCACCCACGCCGATGGAAACGATCAGGCGCTGGCCGTGCTGCGCTCCGGCCGCGGCGCCGATCTCTTGATGGTCGATGTCGCGCTCGACATTCGCGACCTGGTCGACCGGTTAGATGCCGAACGCATCCACGTGCCGATCGTCGACTGCGGCGTTACCAATGACGCGCGCGCCGCGGTCAAGGCGATCCACGCCGGCGCCAAAGAATACATCCCGCTGCCGCCCGATCCGGAACTGATCGCCGCGGTGCTCGCCGCCGTCACCGACGACAACCGCGAAATGATCTATCGCGACGACGCCATGGCCTCGGTGGTGAAACTCGCCCAGCAGATCGCCGGCTCGGACGCCTCGGTGCTGATCACCGGCGAAAGCGGCACCGGCAAGGAAGTGCTGGCGCGCTATGTTCATTCGCGCTCGCAGCGCGCCAAGAAGCCGTTCATCACCGTCAATTGCGCCGCGATCCCCGAGAACCTCCTGGAGTCCGAACTGTTCGGCCATGAGAAAGGCGCCTTCACCGGCGCGCTCGGCCGCCGCATCGGCAAGTTCGAGGAAGCCAATGGCGGCACGCTGCTGCTCGACGAAATTTCCGAAATGGACGTGCGCCTGCAGGCCAAACTGCTGCGCGCCATCCAGGAGCGCGTCATCGACCGCGTCGGCGGGGCGAAGCCCGTGCCGGTCGACATCCGCATCATCGCCACCTCCAACCGCGTCCTGACCGACGCGGTGCGCGCCGGCACGTTCCGCGAAGATCTGATGTTCCGGCTCAACGTCGTGAACCTGAAGATTCCGCCGTTGCGCGAGCGCCCGGCCGATATCGGCGAACTGGCCACGCACTTCATCAAGAAATATTCCGAGGCCAATGGTCTGGCCGTGCGGCCGCTGTCGGTCGACGCGCGCCGCGCGCTCAACACCGCGCGCTGGCCTGGCAACGTCCGCGAGCTGGAAAACACGCTGCACCGCGCCGTGCTGCTCTCGAGCGGCGCCGAGATCGGCGTCGATGGCATCCTGTCGCCGGACGGCGCACGGCTCGATGCCGCGCGCGGCACCGGCATCGCCGAACAGGCGGCAATGGCCGCCGAACAGGTCACCCGCAGCCTCGTCGGCCGTACCGTCGCCGAGGTCGAGCGCGATCTCATCCTCGAGACGCTTAAGCACTGCCTCGGCAACCGCACCCATGCCGCCAATATTCTCGGCATTTCGATCCGCACGCTGCGCAACAAGCTGAACGAATACTCGGCCGATGGCGCGCCGATCCCGCCGCCGCATGGCGGCGAAATGCGCGGCGCAGCGTAAGCAGGCCGAATATCAGGCGCTGTTCTGCGCTGCGAGAATCAAAAAGCCCGGACCAAAGTCCGGGCTTTTTGCCTTGCCAAGGCAAGCAATCAAATCGCCGCGCTATTTTCTCGCGGCATTGCGAGCGGTACTAGACTGCTTCTCATCGTGACGCTGCTGGGCGGTGTCGAGTTCGACAGCCTTGGCCATAAGCTGATTGCTCATCGCCTCAAGCTGATCGGCCATGGCCCGGCCAGCACGTGCCAATTGCACGCACTGGTCGGCGGTATCG
>CAIMEA010000094.1 GCA_903839845.1 uncultured Hyphomicrobiales bacterium | reverse complement strand
GCGTCGAATTCGGCGTCGCGGCGATTGTCGCCGGCGCGGCTCTGTCGGCGGGCCTGGCGCCGCGTTCGCTGGTAATCGCCTCGGCGGCCGCTTTCCTGCTGTCGGAGGCGGCTGATTTCGCGGTCTATACGCCGCTGGCAAAGCGCCGGCTGGTGCTGGCGGTCGTGGCGTCCAGCACAATCGGGCTGGTGGTCGACTCGTTGGTGTTTCTGTGGCTGGCCTTCGGTTCGCTCGATTTCCTCGGCGGACAGATTGTCGGCAAGGCCTGGATGGTGCTTTTGTCGATCCCGCTGGTCGCCTATCTTCGCCGTCGCGATGAGCGCCTCGGCCTCAACCCCGCCTGATCCCGCGCATTTTTGAGGACAGCCCCAAGGACACACAATGCCCACCGCCATCGAGAAATTGCAGAACATCACCACCGGCACCATCACCACGATGCTGCTGAAGAAAGGCATTCGCCGCTCCTGGATGGCCGGCGCCATGCCGCTCGGCTTTTCCGGCAAGCGCGTCGTCGGACCTGCCTTCACGCTGCGCTTCGTGCCGGTGCGCGAGGATCTGGCGACGCCGGCGTCCTGGTCGGCGCCGATCTCGACGCGCTCGGCGATCGAGGCGATGCCGGAAAATTGTATCGTCGTCGCCGACGCCATGGGCGTCACCGGCGCCGGCATTTTCGGCGACATTCTCTGCATGCGCATGGTCAAGCGCGGCGTCACCGCTTTGATCACCGACGGCGTGATGCGCGACAAGCACGGCGTTATCGGCACCGGCCTGCCGGTGTGGTGCGCCGGCATGGCGGCGCCGGCCTCGGTCAACCAGTTGACCTTTGTCGGCTGGGAACAGCCGATCGGCTGCGGCGGCTGCGCGATATTCCCCGGCGACATGATCGTCGCCGACGACGATGGCGCGGTGGTCATTCCGAAGGACCTGATCGACTTTGTCGCCGACGAGGGCGGCGAGCACGAATTGCTGGAAAGCTGGCTGGTGCAGGAAGTCGAGAAGGGCGCCAAGCTGCCGGGGCTTTATCCGCCGAATGACGAGAACAAGAAGCGCTACGAGGACTGGAAGAAGTCGCGCTAACTGCCGTTGCCGCGGATCGCGTTGGGATCGCCATGTTTTTCATCCTGTCTAAGACCGTCGCTGTTCTGTTGCGGCCCTCCATCCTGGTCTGCCTCATCGGCGTGATCGGGCTGCTGCTGATGGCGACCCGCTGGCGGCGCAGCGGCCGGGCATTGGCGATCGTCAGTCTGGTTGCCATCATCGGACTCGGCGTGTCGCCGCTCGGGCTTGTCCTCGCCCATGTGCTGGAAAACCGTTTCCCGCAATGGGAGGCGTCGCGCGGCGCGCCTGACGGCATCGTTGTGCTCGGCGGCAGCATTTCGCCGAAAATGTCGCAGCTGCGCAATGAAACCGTGGTCGGCGGCGATGCCGGACGGATTTTTGCGATGGCACGGCTGGCGCGGGCCTATCCGCAGGCGCGCATTATCTATACCGGCGGCGACGGTACGCTGCAGGGCAAGGAAGGGATCGAGGCGGACTATGTGCCGCCCTTGCTCGATATGTTCGATGTTGCCCGCGACCGCGTCATTCTTGAATCGCGTTCGCGCAATACCGTCGAGAACGCGGCTTTCAGCAAGGAGCTGGTCAAGCCGAAGCCGGGCGAACGCTGGCTGCTGGTGACCTCGGCCCAACACATGCCGCGCGCCATCGGCTGTTTCCGGCGGGCGGGATTTCCGGTCGAGGCCTATCCGACCGACTGGCGCACCGAACTGGAACCCAGCTACTGGCCCAATCTTAACATCGGCGGAAATCTGGCGCGTCTGGATTCGGTCGCCGCCGAATGGACCGGCCTGTTGGCCTATTGGCTGACCGGAAAAACCTCCGCGTTTTTTCCGGTGCCATAAGCCTTGGTCTTGAGCGGCAGCGCAAGGCAGCGGCAATTGCCCGGTCTAATTGTGGAACAGCCGCGCCAGCGTTATCCTTGAAGACAGAAGGGCGATTCGTGCGCCCGAGTTCGCGTCCGCGTTCTCGCCGCACCATCCATGGACCCGATTGATCCATTGGATGCCTGATCGAAGGGAATTGCCTGCCATGACCTTTAATTTTGTGCCGAGCGACAGCCCGCCGAACGCCGGCGATGGCGAAAGCCTCGGCAACTCGTCGCTGCAAGCCCGGCTCGGCGAACGCCTCGTGACCATTGTCGCGGTGACGCTGGCGGTCCTGTTCGTGACCACGATCGCCGTGCTGATGGGATTGGACTAGCGCGTTTTATTTGGACGGGGATTGCGGC
>CAIMEA010000093.1 GCA_903839845.1 uncultured Hyphomicrobiales bacterium | reverse complement strand
GCATATTCTGCCGGCGCCGGTCCCCGCCGAGGTTTACGCCGCCTGCCAGACGTTGGCGGTAAAGGCGCACAATGCGCTTGGCTGCCGTGGCGTCACCCGCGCCGACTTCCGCTATGACGACAGCAAGCCGGGTATCGAGGGACTCGCCTGTCTCGAGGTCAACACCCAGCCCGGCATGACCGCGACCTCGCTGGTGCCCGAACTCGCCGCGCATGGCGGCATGTCGTTCGAGCAACTCGCCGCCTGGATGATCGAGGATGCCTCGCTGGGACGGTAGCTTCAATGCGCGATCCTCTCTCGGCCTCATGCTGAGGAGCCCGCCGTAGCGCTTAGCGCGGCGGCGGGCGTCTCGAAGCACGAGGCCGCCCGTACTTAAGAGGCACAGCTCTTGCGACGCTCTCCAAGCTGAGAGCGGAGCGGGCGCGGAGCTTGTGAAATGGGTCGACTGAAGGCGTGCCTGTCTTTTTGGTGCCGTCGTTTCGCGAATTGAACTTCGCTAATCCGGCCATGCGGCTATTAAGTCATGGCCGGCGAGGATTGATTACAGGGCCGCGTTGTCCCATAGGGGACAATCGTGGATATATATCGATTGCAGGGCGTTGATCTATGTTTCTAAAAGTAATGCACGGGGGCGTACAGGGAGGCGATGGCGACGGAGATGGTCTGGGATCTTTTGGCGGTGGCGTTGGAGTCGGATCTGGGCACTCAATTCCCGGTCCACAATTGCGGCGAACGTTGTCAAAGATTTCGACACCGCGTGCTCGTCCAATCCGATCGGAACCAACCACGATATCGTATGTGCCGTCCGGTTGCTTCTGTAAACTAACGGCACCTCTCGATAACGACCCACTGTTAGTCTGGGCTGTCACACCTGAGGAACCAAAGCATAATATGATTGCGATAAATGTTGCTGTGCGCATAGGGGGCCTCCAGCTCACGCAAGTGTTACTTATTAACTTATGATGTAAATTAAATAAATACAATCATAAATTGTTCGATGTCGCGTTATTCGCCCAAAGCCTGTGGGAGCGGCGCGAAATCGGCATTACGATTGCCATCGCATTGCGCCGTTCGCTTCTAATTTGCTCCGCTGGTTTTGATGCATATGTCAGCATTCCGTTGACAAATGTAAGCATATAGCTTACATTCACGCCTGTGATCCGGACGTTCCGCAGCAAAGCGCTCGGCGATCTATGGTCGACAGGCCGCAGCGCCAGGATCGACGCCAAGATGCATAAGCGCATTCTTGTCCGCCTTGACCGGTTGAATGTCGTGGGTGCGCCGGAGCAGATGAATCTTCCGGGCTTCGACTTTCACGTGCTGAAGGGCTTCGTCCCGGTCCGCTACACCGTTCATGTCAACGGGCCTTGGTGCATCACATTCGAGTTCGACGCCGGAGACGCGCTCCGGGTCGATTACGAGCAATACCACTGAGGATGAGGGCCATGGCCGACATCATTGCCAAGCGCGACCCCAACCGCTGCCCAACACATCCAGGTGCACTGCTGCGCGATGTTATTCCGGCGACCGGCAAGAGCAAGGCCGAGATCGCGGCATTGCTCGGCATTTCCCGCCAGCATCTTTACGACATCATCAATGAGCGGAAGCCTGTGTCCGCCGGCGTCGCCGTGCGGCTCGGCAAGATGTTTGGCGATGGCGCCGCCGTCTGGGTGCGGATGCAGGGCGCCTACGATACCTGGGGGGCCGAGCAGGAATTGCGTGATGAGATCAAGAAGATTCCACGGCTAAAAGCGACCGCGGCGTAGCGGCGTCGGCGACTTAAGGTGCGGCCTCCTCAGGACGGCCGCTGCACGGCCGCCTTAGGGCGAGGGGAGCCCCCCTGGAACCCGTGCTCCTTAAGCCACATCCCGGTTAAGTTACCGAACTCTCAGCCCAATCCATAAAACTTTACCAATCGTTTACCAAATAGCCCGAAGACTAGGCGCTGGCGGCGTTTGGGGCGCATCGCGTTAGGAAACCGTGCGCGCCGTGCTTACGAATTCGTCGCCGGCTTTTGGACGACCTTGGTCGGTCAGAAGGCCGTTTTCACCATGGTCCCGGGCGTCACCGCGCCCGTGCCAGAGCTTGCTGCCCATTGTGGGCCAACGTTTGAAGAACCGGTTGCGATGGATCGCCGCGGATACCTCGCTCAATCGTCAGGCCAGTCGGTCCGGCCCGCATCGGCGGGGGTGCGTCCGCATCGGCTCGCCCATTACGGTTGGACGCGCACGCTGCGCCGCTGGTTCTCAGCCCTGATCGAACTCGAAATTCCGCGCGGCCTTGGCTCGTCCTCAGTGGCGCTGCTGCTGCTCTCCAGCGTCTGCTACGGCGTCGTCAAAGGCGGTCATGGCCCGGATATCGCCGCCAATTTGCAAAATCTGTGCGATGACGCCGCCAATGCCGCCGGTTTCGGCATTGCCGAGGTGGCGCTCGCCGGCGAGCAGGAACTCGGCCGCGACGACATTCTCAAGACCGCCGGCATCACCGAACACACGTCGCTTTTGTTTCTCGACGCCGCGCAGACCCGCGCGCGCCTCCTGACCAATCCGTGGATCGCCGACGCCACCGTGCTCAAGCTTTATCCCGGCCGTCTGCGCATCGAGATCAAGGAGCGCAAGGCCTTCGCGCTCTGGCAGAAAGACGCGCGCGTGTCGCTGATCGCCGCCGACGGCACAGTGCTGTCGCTGACAATCGCCGACCGTTTCGCCGACCTGCCGCAAGTGGTCGGCAGCGGCGCCGAACGGCAGTCGGCCGATTTCCTGGCGCTGCTGTCCCGTTATCCGGTGATCGCGCGGCAGGTCGATGCCGCGGTGCTGGTCGCCGAACGGCGCTGGAACCTGCATTTGAAGAACGGCCTCGACGTGCTGCTGCCGGAAAACGAGCCGGAGCGGGCGCTGCAAACCTTGGCCAATCTAGACCGCGACAAGAGGCTTCTGTCGCGCGATATCGTCGTCGTCGATCTGCGGCTGGCTGACCGGGTCAGCGTCCGCCAGTCGGACGCCGCTTACGCGGCGCGCGAGGACGCGCTCAGGGCCGCCGCCGCCAAGACGGCGAAGAAGAAAGGCGGCGACGCATGAGCGTGCTGCGCTTCGGCCTGACCCCCAAGATGAAACCGGTGTCGCCGCGCCGCGCCGCTGTCGTCGCCGCGCTCGATATCGGCACCAGCAAGGTCGTCTGCATGATCGCGCGGCTCGAGCCGCAGGCGCCGCAGGATGTGCTGCGCCGGCGCAGCCATGGCGTGCGCATCATGGGTTTTGCCCATACCGCGGCGAGCGGCATGAAGGCCGGCTCGGTGGTCGATCTGGTCGAGGCGGAGGAGGTCGTCCGTCACGCCATCGATACCGCCGAGAGCATGGCCGGCGTGCAGCTTGAATCCGCCGTGGTGTCGCTGTCCGGCGGCCGCCTCGACAGCGAACGCTTCATCGCCGACATCGAATTGAACGGCGGCGCCGTCGCCGACAGCGACATCGCCCGCGTTCTCGCCGCCGCCTCGCGCCATTCGGTGCGCGACGGCCGCGCCGTGCTGCATTCGCTGCCGATCGGCTATTCGCTCGACGCCGCTTCCGGTATTCGCGAGCCGCGCGGCATGGTCGGTCACCGCTTCGGCGTCGACATGCACATGGTCACCGCCGACGTGCCGACGGTGCGCAACCTGATGCTGACCGTCGAACGCAGCCACCTTGAAGTCGAAGCGATGGTGGCCTCGCCCTATGTGGCCGGCCTGGCCTGTTTGGCCGACGATGAAGCCGATCTGGGCGCTGCCTGTATCGATCTCGGCTCCGGCACGACCTCGTTCGCGGTCTTCTCCGCCGGCCGTTTCGTCCATGCCGACGGCTTCGCGCTCGGCGGCCACCACGTCACCATGGACATCGCCCGCGGCCTCAACACCCGGATTTCCAGCGCCGAGCGAATCAAAGCGATTTATGGCAGTGTTTTGACTGGTGGGTCGGACGAAAGAGACATGATCACGGTGCCGTCGGTGGGGGATGACGAGCGCGAGCCGCCGCAGTTCATCTCGCGCGCGACTTTGGTGCGGATCATCAAGCCGCGCGTCGAGGAAATTCTGGAACTGGTGCGCGATCGCCTGTCGACATCGCCTTTCGCGGCCGAACCGCGCGCCCGGGTGGTGCTGACCGGCGGCGGTAGTCAACTGCCGGGTCTTGCCGATCTGGCCACGCGCATCCTGCGCCGGCCGGTTCGTATTGGCCGTCCGCTCGGTCTTGCCGGTTTGCCGGAGGCGGCCAAGGGGCCGGCTTTCGCGGTGGCCGCGGGGCTGCTGGTCTATCCGCAGGCGGCGCATCTTGAACACTTCGAACCGCGGCGAACGCGGCGGCTGATGACGGGAACCGGCGGCTACATGAACCGCGTCGGTCAATGGCTACGCGAGAGTTTCTAATAAACCTGATGAGCGGCGAACGCGCCGGTGCAATCGAGAGGCAACCATGACGATCAACCTGAAGATTCCCGACATTCGCGAAATGAAGCCGCGCATCACCGTGTTCGGCGTCGGCGGCGCCGGCGGCAACGCGGTCAACAACATGATTTCAGCTGGCCTGCAGGGCGTCGATTTCGTCGTTGCCAACACCGACGCCCAGGCTTTGACCCTGTCGAAAGCCGAACGCATCGTCCAGATGGGCACGCAGGTCACCGAGGGTCTCGGCGCCGGCTCCCAGCCTGAGGTCGGCCGCGCCGCCGCCGAGGAAGTCATCGACGAATTGCGCGATCATCTCACCGGCGCGCATATGGTGTTCGTCACCGCCGGCATGGGTGGTGGCACCGGCACCGGCGCCGCTCCGGTCATCGCCCGCATCGCCCGCGAACTCGGCATCCTGACCGTCGGCGTGGTCACCAAGCCGTTCCACTTCGAAGGCCAGCGCCGCATGCGCTTCGCCGAAGCCGGCATCGCCGAGCTGCAGAAGGTGGTCGACACGCTGCTGATCATCCCGAACCAGAACCTGTTCCGCGTCGCCAACGAAAAGACCACCTTCGCCGACGCCTTCGCCATGGCCGACCAGGTGCTCTATTCGGGCGTCGCCTGCATCACCGATCTGATGGTCAAGGAAGGCCTGATCAATCTCGACTTCGCTGACGTCCGCGCGGTGATGAAGGAGATGGGCAAGGCGATGATGGGCACCGGCGAAGCGACCGGCGAAAAGCGCGCGCTGACCGCCGCCGAAGCCGCGATCGCCAACCCGCTTATCGACGACGCCTCGATGAAGGGCGCGCGCGGCCTGCTGATCTCGATCACCGGCGGCAAGGATCTCACCCTTTACGAAGTCGACGAAGCGGCGACCCGCATCCGCGAGGAAGTCGATCAGGACGCCAACATCATCGTCGGCGCCACCTTCGACGAAAGCCTCGAGGGCATCATCCGTGTCTCGGTCGTCGCCACTGGCATCGACCATACCGGCCACATGGCGCAGCCGCAGCCCGCCGCCGAGAGCGCGCTTAAAGAGCTGGCCAGCAAGATGCGTAACGACTCCAAGCGCATTGCCGACCGGGTCGAGCGCGTGTCGCCGGCTAAACCGGCGATGGCCAGCGCCTCGCCGCAGGCGGATTTGACGGCTTTCCACGCCGCCCATGCCGCCGTTGCCGCCGCCATTCTGCCGGCCGGCGGGATCGAAGACGTCTCGTTCCGGCCGATGCCGGTCAAGCCGTCTTTGTTCGAGCCGACGCCCGGCGAAAACACCGCCTACGAAGCGCCGACCCCGTCGAATTTCATTCCGCCGCAAGCGGAGCCGGTGATGCGCGCGCCGCGCATGCCGCGGATCGACGAATTGCCGCTGCCGGGCCAGAATCAGCTCAACGCCCAGCGCGGCGAGCCGGTCGAGAACCACCCGGAAAAGCAGCGCATGTCGCTGATGCAGCGTCTGGCCTCGGTCGGTCTCGGCAAGCGCGCCGACGAAATCGACGCGCCGCCGGCGCCGCGCGCCGCCCGGCCGATGCCGCAGTTCGACCGGCAGCAACAGCGCCCGACCGCCCGCAATCCGGAAGGCCGCCACGCTGAGAATCGCCCGCCCGAATCGCGTCAGCCGGAAGCCCAGGGGGCCGATCCGGTGTCGGAATATGCCCGCCGTCCGTCGCCGCAGGGCCTCGACCCGATGGGCCGGCCCGCGCCTGTGCATAATTCGAACGACGAGGACCAACTGGATATTCCGGCCTTCCTGCGCCGTCAGGCCAACTGACGCCTGGTTAAATGACAGGCAGCCCCGCTCCGGCGCACCGGAGCGGGGCTGTTTTTTTGCCGCAACAGGCCCGGCCGATTCAGTTAAGTCGTTGAATTATATAAATTATATTTTGAAGAGCCGCTCCGTCGCGGCGCTCTTGCGCCGCTTCGCGTTCGCGCCGGTGGTAACCAGGTCCGGGCTTTCCGGGACCCGGATACGGCAAATTGCGGCGAAAAAGAGTAACAGTTGGTAAGAATCCGTGTCTTGGGACACACGCCCGCTTGGCCTAAGCTGCGGTGCGAACGGGACTTTCAGTCACGGACGCGCCGCTGGTAGGGCGGTCACATATAAGGCTTCGAAGGCCGAAAACAGGCTTTCACGGGGATACGAAAAGACAGTGCCGCAATCAGGTTACTTAAGCCAGGCAAAGTCGTTTCGGAAATGGGGTCTATGAAGGGCGTCAAGCAGACCACGTTACGCGATGAAGTCGCCATCTCCGGCGTCGGCGTGCATTCCGGCCGTCCGGTGACGCTCACCTTGAATCCCGCCGATGACGATGCCGGCATTGTCTTCCGCCGCGTCGGCGCCGAAGGCGAAGCCGAGCGCGAAGTCCGCGCCGATGTCCGCGCCGTCACCGCCACCGAATTGGCCACCGTCCTCGGCGATGCCTCGGGCCCGATCTGCTCCACCGCCGAACATCTGCTCGCGGCTTTGCGCGGTCTTAACGTCGATAACGTCGTCGTCGAGATCGATGGGCCGGAAGTGCCGATCATGGACGGCAGCGCCGCCGCTTTTGTCGAGGCGCTCGACCAGGCCGGCCTGACCTCGCGCGCCATGCCGCGCAAATACATTGAAGTGCTCAAGACCATCCGCGTCGCCAATGGCGAGGCTTTCGGCGAATTGCGCCCGTACAGCCACGGCTTCCGCGTCGAGGCCGAAATCGCCTTCGATCATCCCTTGATCGGCAAGCAGCAGATGGCGCTCGACATCGAGCCCAACAGCTTCCGCCGCGAAATCGCGCGCGCCCGCACTTTCGGTTTCATGAAGGATGTGTCGCGTCTGTGGAGCGCCGGCTTCGCGCTCGGCGCCTCGTTCGACAATACGCTGGTGATCAGCGAAGACCGCGTGCTCAACCCGGAAGGTCTGCGTTTCGCCGACGAATTCGTGCGCCACAAGGTGCTCGACGCCATTGGCGATCTGGCGCTGTCGGGACACCCGCTGCTCGCCGCCTACAAGACCGTGCGGGGCGGCCACAAGCTCAACCACGCGGTCCTGTCCGCGCTGATGGCCGACACCTCCGCCTGGCGGGTGGTCGAGGCGCAACCTGAAGCCAGGACTGCCGAGACGGTCCGCCGCTCGCGCGGCCATGCCGAGGCGTCGCCGGCGATGGCGCCGGCCTACGGGCCCAACGTCTCCTGAGGCGTTTTCCAGCTTAACCGTGCGCCTTAATCCCGGCTGATTGTCGGCCTAATCGCTTGCTAATCATTGGCGGAACCGCGCTTTTTTGTCTAAACCAGCGGGGTTTGAGGGGATTTGAGTAAAATGGCTTTAGCCGCCGGGTCGACGTCGCGCCTTATCGTGCGCACGCTCTCAATGCTGGTGCTGGCGTCTAGCCTCGGCGCCTGCTCAAGCCTGTGGGGCAAGGACGAAACGCCGCCCGATGAGCCGGCCGACCGCCTCTACAACGAGGGGCTTTACCTCCTCAACAACAAGAGCGACCCGACCAAAGCGGTCAAGAAATTCGAAGAGGTCGATCGCCAGCACCCCTATTCGGAATGGGCGCGCAAGTCGCTGATCATGTCGGCCTATGCCTATTATCAAGCCGGCTCCTACGACGAGAGCGTGACCGCCTCGAAACGATATATCGCGCTGCATCCCGGCAGCCCGGACGCCGCCTATGCCCAGTTCCTGATCGGCTCGTCCTATTACGACGAAATTCCCGACATTACCCGCGACCAGGCCCGCACCGAGAAGGCGCTCGCCGCGCTCGAGGAAGTGGTCCGCAAATATCCGACCAGCGAATACGCCGTCACCGCCAAGCAGAAGATGGAAGTCGCGCGCGACCAGCTGGCCGGCAAGGAAATGCAGATCGGCCGCTATTATCTGGAAAAGAAGGATTACACCGGCGCGATCAACCGCTTCAAAGTGGTCGTGACGAAATACCAGACCACCCGCCACGTCGAGGAGGCGCTGGAGCGCCTGACGGAAGCCTATATGTCGCTCGGCATCGTCGGCGAGGCGCAGACCGCGGCCGCCGTGCTCGGGCACAATTTCCCCGACAGCGAATGGTACAAGCACGCTTACACCCTGGTGAAGGGTGGCGGCCTGGAGCCGAACGAAAACAAGGGCTCCTGGATCAGCAAGGCCTTCAAGAAGGTCGGGTTGGGCTGAGACCCGGCGCGCGACTTACCCACACCGTCATGCCCGGCCTTGTGCCGGGCCTCCACGTCTTGCAACCTCTCCCCCGACTCAAGACGTGGATGGCCGGGACAAGCCCGGCCATGACGAATAATATTGGGAAGCCATGCTCGCTCGTCTCTCCATCCGCGACATCGTTCTGATCGACCGGCTCGACATCGATTTCGCCGGGCACCTGGCCGTGCTGACCGGCGAGACCGGCGCCGGCAAGTCGATCCTGCTGGATGCCTTCGCGCTGGCGCTCGGCGGCCGCGGCGACCAGACCCTGGTGCGCCAGGGAGTGGAGCAGGGCCAGGTCATCGCCGTGTTCGAGGTGTCGCCAAAACATCCGGCCCGCGCCATTCTGGCCGCCAACGATATCCCGGCCGAGGATGAGCTGATCCTGCGCCGCGTCCAGTTCGCCGACGGGCGCACCCGCGCCTTCGTCAACGATCAGCCGGTCACCGTGCAGGTGATGAAGCAACTCGGCTCGGTGCTGGTCGAGATCCACGGGCAGCACGACGATCGCGCTCTTGTCGACGCCGCCACCCACCGCAGCCTGCTCGACGCCTTCGGCGGGCTCGAGGGCAGCGCCGCGAAAGTCACCAGCCTGTGGGAGGCGCGCCGCGCCGCGCAGGAAGAAGCCGACAGCCATCGCGCCGAAGTCGAACGCGCCAAACGCGAGAGCGACTGGTTGCGCCACGCGGTCGACGAACTTGACAGACTCAAGCCGGAACCGAGCGAAGAGACCGCGCTCGCCACCCGCCGCGCCATCATGATGCAATCGGAAAAGGTCGCCGAGGATCTGCGCGAGGCCTATGACGCCATCGCCGGATCGAAATCGTCGGTGCCGGAATTCGCCAGCGTCATTCGCCGGCTGGAGCGGCGCGCGACGCAGGCGCCCAGCCTTGTCGAGCCGGCGGTCAAGTCGCTCGATGCTGCGCTCAACGCGCTGGAGGAAACGCGGCTGCATCTGGAAGCCGCCATCCGCACCGCCGATTTCGATCCGGCCGAGTTGGAGCGCAACGAGGAACGGCTTTTTGCCTTGCGCGCCGCCGCGCGCAAATACACGGTGCCGGTCGATGACCTCGCGGCGCTGGCGCGCAAATACAATGACGATATAGCGCTGATCGATGCCGGCGAGGAAAAGCTGAAAGCCTTGCTCGCCGCCGCAGCCACCGCCGATGCCGATTACCGCGTCGCCGCCGAGGCTTTGTCGAAGGCGCGCATCAAGGCAGCCGCCGCGCTCGACACCTCGGTCAATGCCGAACTGCCGCCGCTCAAGCTGGAGCGCGCGGTGTTCACCACCCAGATCGAAACCGATCCGGCCTCGCCGGGTCCGAACGGCATCGACCGCGTCGAGTTCTGGGTGCAGACCAATCCCGGCACCAAGCCGGGGCCGATGATGAAGATCGCCTCCGGCGGCGAACTGGCGCGCTTCCTCCTGGCGTTGAAGGTCGTGCTGGCCGATCGCGGCTCGGCGCCGACTTTGGTGTTCGACGAAATCGACACCGGCGTCGGCGGCGCCGTGGCCGATGCCATCGGCATGCGGCTGGCCCGCCTCGGCCGCAACGTGCAGGTGCTCGCCGTCACGCACGCGCCGCAGGTCGCCGCGCGCGCGACGCGGCATTACGTCATCAGCAAGGACGCTTTGGAAAAGGGTCAGCGCGTCGCGACGCGCGTCATCGAAGTCGCCGAGGAACGCCGCCGCGAGGAAATCGCCCGCATGCTGGCCGGCGCCGAGATCACCAACGAGGCGCGCGCCGCCGCCGAACGCCTGATCAAGGCGGCGGGCTGATCGTTACATCGGCCCGGCGCGCCGGGCCGATGCGTCTCATCACAGCGGCATCTCGATCATGAAATCGGAATCGAGCGCGGCGGCGGCGCGGCGGCCGATGCCCTTGTCGCTGACGATCAAAGTCGCGCCGACCGACATGAGGTCGGTGATGCGGGCCACCGCGTCCTGCGGCAGATCGAGCCGGTCGAGCGCGGCGCGCGCCGCCGCCGTTGCTCTCAGCTTGGCGTCGGCGCGATCGGGCGCGCGCTTGCCGGCGACATTGCGCGCCTCGGGCGCCGCGGCTGCCGCAAGCTTCGGCGGATCCAGCGACACCACCATCCAGCGCAGCGCCGCCGGATCGTCGGTCCCGGCCACGGCGGTGAACACATGGGTGCCGATCGGCTCGCTCGCCTTGCCGATGTTCACCGGCACCTCGAACAGCGGCTCGAAACCCTTGCGCACATACATGCGCTGTTCCTTGCGGCTGATCAGGATCGACAGCGGTCCGGGCCGCAGCACCTTCGGCTGCGTCGAGACCGGTTCGGCCGGCTGGCTTTGCGGCGCGGTGCGCCGGCGCGCCAGTTGGGTCTGATCGGTGAAGCTGCGCGCCGGCAGCGGCAGCAATGAGCCGTCCAGACTCGCCAGCATGACGTTCGGTTCGGTCACGAGCGGCGAGCCGGCATCGTTCGGCATTCTCTCGACCGACAGCAGCACGGTTTGAGTCCGCTGGCCGGGAAGGGTGATGGTCACTTCGGTGGTGCCGTTGATCACGGTGCGATCCGGATCGACCAGCTCCACCTTTTGCAGCGCCTGCCGGGTCTCGTCGTCGATATCGGTGTCGGCCGGGTCTTCCTCGTCGGCGACCGGCGGCGCGACCGCTGTCGGCTGCGCGCCGGGCAGTTGCGCCAGCGCATCGGCGACGACGATGACGCGCGGACCGCCGCCCGTGAAAGCCGGCGGCGTCACGATGACCGGCGCGGGCCGTGCGGCGCGCGGGGCGCGCGCAACAGGCGCTGGCGGCGGCGCGGTGTATTCGGTGACGGCAACAGGCGGACTGGCAACAGGCGGGCTTGCGACGGGCGCGCTGGCCATGGCCGAGCTGGCCTCGGGCGTGCTGGCGTCGGAGGGGATCGTGTCGGCAGCGATGGCGTCGCGGCTGGCCAACTGGCGAACCGGCGCGTCGATCGACACTGACATTTCTTCCTGCCGCGGCTTGTTCTCCGGCGGCGCCACGTCCTCGGGCTTGTATTCGGGCGGCACGATCTCGTCCGGCTTGATCTCGGGCGCCGGCACGGGCACCGGCTCGACCGCCGGCTTCAGCGTGAACAGCCGGGCATGCTTGATCTCGAGCGGCGCGACCTCGTCACGTGTGATGATGACGCGGGCGCCGATCTTGGTGGTGCCCCACAGCCGCAGCGCGAAGCTCTCGGGCAGCCGGATGCAGCCATGCGAGGCGGCGTAGCCGGGCAATTCGCCGGCGTGCAAGGCGACGCCCGACCAGGTGATGCGCTGCATGAACGGCATCGGCGCGGCGCTATAAAGATTGGAGCGGTGCCACCACTGCTTTTCGATGACGCTGAAAATGCCGGTCGGCGTCGGCCGCTCCGGCGTGCCGGTCGAAACCGGGGATTTGGCGACGGCGACGCCGCCGTCATACAAAGTGACGGTCTGCTTGGCGATCGAAACCGTCAGCAGCAACGGGCCTTGCGTCGGCGGCGCCGGCGGCGCCTTAAGCAGGTCCTGGGCGATCTTCTGCTTGAGGCGTTCGCCCTGGCTGAGGTTGGGCTTGGGCGTCTTCGGCACCACGCCGAGCACGCGGTAGGCAGGACCCGGATTGCCGGACTGATCGCGCGAGCGGATGACGGTGTCGCCCGGTTTGCGGGTGGCCGGCGTGCGGGCCTCCGGGCGCGCCTCGGGGGCGCCGAACAAACGCTCGAAGAAGGATTGGGCGGCGGCGGGTGACGCGGCGCTCGATGCGCCGGCAATGACCGCGGCGATGAGAACGGACGTTCGAAAAATGGTAGCGGCTGTGGTGTGCTCGGAGAAATAACGGGACATGCGCGACACGTCAGCACTCCTACTCAAGCATTACGCAGTTTGAAACAGCCGCATCTGAGATGGCTGTAATCGTTAACGAATTCTATCGTCCCGCCCTGGCCGGCAGCAAGCCAAATATAGTTAACAAGTGTCTCCCGCCGGCCACAGCGGCCGAAAAAATGGCGCGGCGATGTCGCTTCAATCGGTCGGGTGCGGGGTGCCGGACGCCCTGACATAGACCGACGGCACGCTCAGCAGGCTGCTATCCACCGGCGCAATCGTTAGCTGCACCGGCGACACTTTGACCGGGGTTTTGACGCCCTCGACTTGTCCGATGCCATCGATCTGCACGACGATATTTTCCGCCGTGGTCCAGACAAAACCCTCGAACGGGGTGCGGGTGTCGAAGACCGTGCCGCGCACCTGGTATTTGGTGACGGGCCGGCCGAGCAAGGTCTCGGTGCCGACGGCTTCCGCGGTGGCGGCTTCGACGCCGACCCAGCGCCGTCCATCCGTGGGCGGCTTGGCCAGCGGCTCCGGCTTCCAATAGGTGCGCACGCGCGGGATCATCGTCGTCGTCTGCTTGCGGTCGAGATCGACCAGCGTGACGATGCCGACGAACTCAATGCGCATGCGGCGGCTGGTGTAAACATAGCGCGCCGGGACATTGACCGAATGATCGGTGGCGCGCGTGACCTCGACATCGATCACATAGTCGGCCGTTGGCGGCAGCAGCGGATTGGCCAGCGCGGGCGACGCCGTCGCGGCGGCGGCGAGCGTGGCGCCGAGCAGGCCGCGAATTATTTTCGATAGGCTTGTTTCAAACTTTGACATGGCGCGCAGTCTACTCAACTCCTGCGATCAGGATGACCTGGAATTGGCGCGAGGGTTAACTTGCGACCCGCGCCCGCCATTAACCCCGGCGGGGTTCCGGCGCGGCGGCGGGTAACCTTGTTGCCCGGCGGCGAGGTCTCTAGATTGACGGCAAGAGCCCGGTGCGCATCGCCGGCGACGGCGGAAGACGAATGGCCAGCAAAGTTAAAACCGACAAGACCCCTGTCGACCTGCTCACCGCCAAGCAGGCGGCGGCGGAATATGCCCGCCTGCAAACCGACATTGCCGGCCACGACAAGCGTTATTACCAGCAGGACGCGCCCGTCATCAGCGATGCCGAATACGACGACCTGCGCCGCCGCTACAACGCCATCGAGGCGCGCTTCCCCGATCTGCGCACTTTTGAATCGCTGTCGCTCAAGGTCGGCGCCGCGCCCACCGGCCGCTTTAAGAAAGTGCGCCACGTCGTGCGCATGCTGTCGCTCGACAATGCCTTCGCCGAACAGGACGTCGTCGATTTCGTCGGCCGCATCCGCCGTTTTCTCAATCTCGCCGACGACGAAAAGATCACCTTCTCGGCCGAACCGAAGATCGACGGCCTGTCGATGTCGCTGCGCTATGAGGACGGCGAACTCACCACCGCGGCGACGCGTGGCGACGGCGAGGAGGGCGAGGACGTTACCGCCAACATCAAGACGCTCAAGCAAAGTGAAGTGCCGCACCGCCTCAAGGGCAGGAACATCCCGAAGGTCACCGAGGTGCGCGGCGAGGTCTATATGACCAAGGGCGACTTCCTCAAGCTCAACGAACGACAGAAGGCGGCCGGCGAACAGATTTTCGCCAATCCGCGCAACTCGGCCGCCGGCTCCTTGCGTCAGAAGGACCCGTCGATCACCGCGTCGCGCCCACTCGGCTTTTTCGCTTACGCCTGGGGCGACATGAGCGAGATGCCGGCCGAGAGCCAGTCCGGCATGATCAAGTGGTTCGAGCATTGCGGCTTCAAGACCAATCCGCTGACCAAGATCTGCTATTCGGTCGAGGAACTGATCGCCTTTCACCGCAAGATCGGCGAGGAGCGCGCCAGGCTCGATTACGACATCGACGGCGTGGTTTATAAAATCGATCGGCTCGACTGGCAGGAGCGCCTCGGCTTTGTCTCGCGCACGCCGCGCTGGGCCATCGCGCACAAGTTTCCGGCCGAGCGCGCCACCACCATTCTCAACGACATCGAAATCCAGGTCGGCCGCACCGGCTCGCTGACCCCAGTCGGCAAGCTGGAGCCCGTCGGCGTCGGCGGCGTCATCGTCTCGAATGTGACGCTGCATAACGAGGACTACATCAAGGGCATCGGCGGCGACGGCGAGCCGCTGCGCGAGGGCCGCGATATCCGCATCGGCGATACCGTCATCGTGCAGCGCGCCGGCGACGTCATTCCCCAGGTGGTCGATGTGCTCATCGACAAAAGGCCGAAGAACGCGAAACCTTATCACTTCCCGAAAAAATGCCCGTGCCCTCTGCGCACCGACGTGGTGCGCGAAGCCACATCCGCCGGCGAGGAGGGTGCGCGCAACCGCTGCACCGGCGAGTTCGCCTGTCCGTTCCAGAAGATCCAGCATCTCATCTTGTTCGCCTCGCGCCGCGCCTTCGATATTGAGGGTCTTGGCGAAAAGCAGATCGAACTGTTCTACGAGAACGGCTGGGTCAAGGAGCCGGGCGACATCTTCACGCTCAAGGCGCGCAACGCCAAACTGAAGCTCGAAGAGGTCGAAGGCTATGGCGAGACCTCGGTGCGCAACCTGTTCGCGGCCATCGACGAGCGGCGCGAGATTTCGCTGGAGCGATTCATCTTCGCGCTCGGCATCCGTCAGGTCGGCGAGACCACCGCTTTGGCCTTGGCGCGTGGTTACGGTTCGTGGAAAGCGTTTCACGACGCGGCGCTGAAGGTCGCCAAAGGCGACGAAGACACCATCGCCGAGATGGATGCGCTCGACCAGATCGGCGATACGGTGATCGCCGCCATCGCCGCCTATTTCGGCGAAAGCCACAACAAAGGCATTGTCGAGCGGCTGACGCGCGAGGTGACAATCCTCGACGCCGAGAAGCCGAAGACCGATTCAAAAATTGCCGGCAAGACCGTGGTGTTTACCGGCGCGCTGGAAAAGTTTACCCGCGACGAGGCCAAGGCCACCGCCGAACGGCTCGGTGCAAAAGTGTCCGGCTCGGTGTCGAAGAAGACCGACTATGTTGTCGCCGGTCCGGGCGCCGGCTCGAAGCTTGCCGAAGCCAAGAAGCACAATGTCGCGGTGCTGACCGAGGACGAGTGGCTGAAGCTGATCGGATGACTTATCCCTCCCCGTGACCGGGGAGGGATACGCAAGCAACTACCTTCTTACCAGCACGCGAAACAAAACGCCGGCGAGGAGGACCACCGCAAGCATCATCCAGGCCATCGGCATCGCACTGGCGCTGCCGGCGAGGAGCAGAGAAATAATCTGCGTCGCCGCCGCGCCGGCCGCCATCTGGCTGAAGCCGGTCAGGCCGGACGCGGCGCCGGCCGCTTCGGGCCGGATGCTGACCGCACCGGCGATGCAGTTCGGCAGCAGCAGGCCGTTGCCGTAGGAGATGAGAAACTGCGGCAGGAACACGGTGGCCGGCCCGCCATCGGGCAGCGTGCTGAACAGCAACGCGGTGACGCAGGCGCCGACGAATTCGCAAACGATGCCGGCCATGATCAAGGTGTCGAGGCCGTAGCGTTGCGCCAGCCGCGACACGGTGAAATTGCCGCTCATATAGCCGAACGACGACAGCGCGAACCACAGTCCGTATTCGGCCGAGCTGCGCCCCATCAAGGTAATGACCACATGCGGGCCGCCGCCGAGAAAGGTGAAATAGGGCGCCGAGCCGAGCGCGCCGGTGACGATATAGGCATAGAATTTGGCGCTGCCGAGCAGCGCGCGCCATTCGCGGCCCATCTCCGCCGGCGACTGCGCGACGCCGGCATGGTGCGTTTCCGGCAACACCCGCACCGCCCATATAAACACCGCGCCTGATGACAGCGTGATGAACATGAAAATCGCTTCCCAGCCGAAATGACTGTCGAGCAGACCGCCGACCAGCGGGGCCACCATCGGCGCGATCACCATCGCCGTGGTGACCAGTCCGATCATGCCGGCGGCGCGATCGCGGTCGTACAGATCGCGGATGATGGCGCGGCCGACGACGATGCCGGTGGACGCGCCGGCGGCCTGGATGATGCGCGCGGCGATCAGCGCGCCGATTGAGGAGGCGGCGATGGCCGCCAGCGACGCGACAACCGACAGCGCCAGCCCGACCAGCACCACCGGCCGGCGGCCGAAGCGATCCGACAGCGGTCCGAGCACAAGCTGGGCGCAGGCGAGGCTGAGCAGATACAAAGACAAGGTCAGTTGCACGGTGCCGGCGTCGGTGCCGAGCCGCGTGATCATGCCGGGCAGCGCCGGCACGACGATGTTGAGCGTCGCCGGGCCGATAGCGGTCATCGCCATCAGCAGCGGCAGCAGGCGCCATGGCGTGGCGGTATGAATTTCACGGGAGGAATGCATGGCTTACAGAGGCCGCGTCGCCGCATCGAGCCACGTTTGTGTGGCCGCATCGATGAGCGGCCGCAGCGCGTCGCGCACCCGCGCGTGATAGCCGTCAACCCACAGCCGTTCCTTGCCGGTCAGCAACCTTGTGTCGATCAGGCGGCGGTCGATCGGCGCCAGCGTCAATGTCTCGAAGGCATTGAGCACCTTTTCGGCGCCGTCGGGCGAGGGCGCGGCGATGACCAGCAGCAGGTTCTCGATGCGAATGCCGTAGCCATCGGTTTTGTAATAGCCAGGCTCGTTCGACAGGATCATGCCGCGCTTGAGCGGCACGTTGCCGAGCTTGGAAATGCGCGCCGGTCCTTCATGCACCGACAGATAGGAGCCGACGCCATGGCCGGTGCCGTGATCGAAATCGAGCCCGGCCTGCCACAGCGCGACGCGCGCCAGCGGGTCGAGTTGCGCGCCGCTGGTGCCTTCCGGAAATGTCGCGGTGGCGATGGCAATGTGGCCTTTCAGCACGCGGGTGAAACGGTCGCGCATCTCGTCGCTCGGCGTGCCGACGGCGATGGTGCGGGTGACGTCGGTGGTGCCGTCCTCGTATTGCGCGCCGGAATCGATCAGGAACAGTTCGTCCTTGCCGATAACGCGGTTGCTGTCCTTGGTGACGCGGTAATGCACGATGGCGCCGTTCGGCCCCGATCCGGAAATGGTCGGGAACGACACGTCGCGCAGCAGGCCGGTGTCGCGGCGGAACGTCTCCAGTGCCTCGACCGCGCCGATTTCGGTGAGCTTGCCGGTCGGCGCTTCGTTGTCGAACCAGGCGAGAAAGCGCGTCAGCGCCGCGCCGTCGCGCAGATGCGCGGCGCGCGTGCCGGCGATCTCGGCATTGTTCTTGACCGCCTTCATCAGCGTGATCGGATCGGCGCCACGCGTCGGCCGGCCGCCTTTGGCGCTCACCTCCAAGGTCAGCGCGGCGGCGGCGCTGGCGGAATCGAGCCACACCGATTTGTCCTTGAACTGGCCAAG
>CAIMEA010000092.1 GCA_903839845.1 uncultured Hyphomicrobiales bacterium | reverse complement strand
TCTCGAATATCTCGGCAGCCACGACGCGCTGACCAAATTGTCCAACCGCTCGTTCTTCGTCGATGAACTCAACCGACTGGAGCGCAAGGGTCCGTGGCCGGTCAGCATCGTCATGATCGACCTCAACGGGCTGAAAGCCGCCAATGACGAACTCGGCCACGCCGCCGGCGATGCGCTGCTGCGGCGGGCCGGCGAGGTGCTCAACTCCGTCATTGAAAAGCCGGCGCGCGCGGCGCGCATCGGCGGCGACGAATTCGCGCTGATCCTGCCGTGCGTCGAGCATGCCGAGGGCATGGCAATGATGAAGGTCATCCTCGACCTCGTCGCCATCAACAACGAGTTCTACACCGACCTGCCATTGTCGCTGTCGATGGGCATCGCCACCAGCCAGCCTGGCGAACGGCTGGAAGCCGTGGTCAAGCGCGCCGACCTCGCCATGCTGGCCGCCAAGCGCGAGCACTATGCGCAGGCGGACGAAGAGCGGCGGGCGGGCGTGGCGTAAGTTCCATTCATCGTTACGGCTTGTTTACGCCGCCGCTCAGGCTCCGTTCATCTTCACCGCCGCAATATCGGCGAAGTTAGAGCGTGTGTATGGGGCGGGGCGGCAAGTGACGAGAATCGCGCATGGCGCTCGATCCGAAGATCCAGGCGGCGACTTTGCTGCATCGTTTCGGCTTCGCGCCGAAGCCCGGCGGTCTCGCGGCCTTTTATAAAGACCCGCGCGCGGCGCTGCTGGCGGAACTCGACAAGCCCAGTGCCGGGCAGATCATCAATGACGACTTGCTGAGCGCCGGCGAAGCCGCGCGTGCGTCCTACGATTTCCGGCAGGAACGCAAGGCCGAGCGGCTGGCGCGCCGCGCCGGCGACGAATTGGACAAAGCGGCGGCACGCGACGCCGCCAACGCCGCGAAGGAAGCCGCTAAAAGCGCCGCGTCGAATCCGATGGCTTCGCCGCTCGGCGAGGCCAAGCCTGAAATGACCAAGCCGGATATGACCGCGCCGCCGGCGCCGCAAGCCGCCGACGCCAAACCGAAGCAGCAGCCCGGCGTGCCGCAGCAGATCTATCTCGAGGAAGCGCGCGCGCGCCTCGACAACGCGCTCAATGCCGAGATCGGTTTCGCCGAACGTCTTGTGTGGTTCTGGTCGAACCATTTCTGCGTCTCCGCCGACAAGGGCCAGGTACGGCCTTTGTGCGGCGCCTTCGAGCGCGAGGCGATCCGGCCCTTCATCGCCGGCAAATTCGCCGACATGCTGCTGGCGGTCGAGACCCATCCGGCGATGCTGCTTTATCTCGACAATGCGCGCTCGCTCGGACCGAACTCTGTCGCCGGCCTGCGGCAGGGCAAGGGGTTGAACGAAAATCTGGCGCGCGAGATTCTCGAACTGCATACGCTCGGCGTCCGCACCGGCTATTCGCAGGACGATGTGACGAGTTTCGCCAAGGTTATCACCGGCTGGAGCATGACGCCGCTGAAGCAGCCGGAGAATGGCGGCGATTTTGTTTTCAATCCGCGCATGCACGAGCCCGGCCCGCAGCATGTCATCGACCGCGATTATGACGACCGCGGCGTCGAACAGGGCCGCGCCGTGCTGGCGCGGCTGGCCGTGCATCCAGCTACCGCCAAACACATCGCCTCGAAGCTGGCGCGGCATTTCGTGTCGGATGCGCCGCCGCAACCCCTCATCGATCGTCTGGCCAAACGCTTCCTCGACAGCGGCGGCGATCTCAAGGCCGTTTCGCGCGAACTCGTCGTCGCACCGGAAGCCTGGGATGCGCCGCGCACCAAAATGCGCCGGCCCGGCGAATGGCTCACCGGGGCGTTGCGCTCGACCGGCATCGCGCCGTCCGATGTGCGGCCACTGGTGCAGGCGCAGAATCTTCTCGGCGAGCCGCTGTGGCGGCCGCCGGCGCCGAACGGTTTTTCCGACGACAGCACGGCGTGGATGGATGGCCTGGCGCAGCGCCTCGATATTTCCAATCAGTTCGCGCGCCGCACCGGCGACCTGATCGATCCGCAGGCGGTGGCGGAAGCAAGCTTCGGTCCGCTGCTGTCGAAGGATACGCAAGAGACATTGGCGCGCGCCGAAAGCCGCCAGCAGGGCGTGGCGCTGCTGCTGATGTCGCCCGAAATGCAACGCAGGTGATCGTCATGACCTTTAAACCGCATCTCGCCAGCCGCCGCGAATTGCTGCTCGGTTCCGGCGCGTTGTTCGCCTGGGCCTATATGCCGAAGCTGGCGCAGGCCGAGGGCCGCGATCCGCGCCTGCTGGTCATCGTGCTGCGCGGCGCGCTCGACGGCCTCGCCACGGTCGCGCCGGTCGGCGATCCGGACTGGGTCCGGCTGCGCGGCGATCAAGGGTTACGACTCGACGGCGACAATGCCGCGCTCAAGCTCGACAATCTGTTTGCGATCAATCCGGCGATGCCGAATTTCTACCGGCTCTATCAGGCCAAGCAGGCGGCGGTGGTCCATGCCGTTGCCTCGCCCTATCGCGAGCGGTCGCATTTCGACGGGCAGGACGTGCTGGAAAGCGGCGTCACCGCGCCGGGCGCCAGCGATTCCGGCTGGCTCAACCGCGCCTGGCACGCGCTGACGCCGGCCGATCGGGTCGGCGGCCGGCAAGCCTTCGCGGTCGGGCCGATCACGCCTTTGGTGGCGCGCGGTCCGGCGCCGGTGATGTCGTGGACGCCGAGCAAGATGCAGCCGGCGAGCAACGACACGATGAGCCGCTTGCTCGATCTTTACCGGCACACCGATCCGGCTCTCGGCAAGGCGCTGGAAGAACGCGGCGCGCTCGCCGCCATCGCGCAGGGCGAGGCGAACGGCATGACGCCGGCCAAGGTCGCGGCGACGCCGGGGATTCCGGGCGCGGCGGTGCGCGCCTATTTCGCGGAAGCGGCCGGCGCGGCGGCCAAATTCATGGCGCGCGCCGACGGGCCGCGTGTCGGCGCGCTCGCCTTCGACGGCTGGGACACGCATGCGCAGGAAGGCGCGGCGCACGGACGCTTGTCGGCGCTGCTCGGCGCGCTCGATGGCGCCATTGGCGCGATCGAAACCGGCATGGGGGCGGCCTGGAAGGAAACCGCCGTTGTTGTCGTCACCGAATTCGGCCGCACCGCGCGCATCAACGGCACCGAGGGCACCGATCACGGCACCGCGACGGTGGCGTTGCTCGCCGGCGGCGCGATTGCCGGCGGCCGGGTCATTGCCGATTGGCCCGGCGTCGGCGAAGCCGCGCTCTATCAGGCGCGCGACCTGAAGCCGACCACCGACCTGCGCGCGGTGCTGAAGGGATTGTTGAAAGACCATCTGCGCGCCGATGAACGCGCGCTGGCCACTGTCGTCTTCCCGGGCAGCCTGGCGGTGAAGCCGATGGCGGGGTTGCTGGCCTAAACCACGCAGCGGCCGCTATTTGATACAGCGCAAAGCCGATAGCGGTTAGCGCTGGCAACCTGCGCGGGCAGGAGATGGCCGCATGATCAAACAAGCCCCCGCCGACGACCTTGCCGCGCAAATGCGCCGGCTGCAGGACGATCTCGATTCGATCAAAGAAACGCTGAAGGACGCCGGAAAGCGCGAAGCGCAATCGGCCGTCGCCAATGTTGAAGGCTATGCGCGCGATAACCCGCGCACGGTGCTGGCCGGCGCGGTCGGCATAGGCGTTCTGCTCGGGCTGCTGCTGCGGAGGCACTGATGCTGGCCGGCTTGTTCGATATCGTCGGCGCCGAGATCGGGCGCGCGATCCGCCGCCTGACCGCGAAGGCGGTGGTCGTCGTCCTCGCGGTCGTGCTGCTTTGCGCCGGCTTGCTCGCCGGCGTGTCCTTGCTGCACCTGTGGCTTTCACAATTGCTCGGGCCGATGCTGTCGCTCGCCGTCACCGGCGGCGCGTGCACGGTGCTCGCGTTGCTGCTGCTGGCGGTCGCCTTTCACCGGAAATCCAGGCCGCGAGGTTCTGCGGCGTCGGCTGCGTCCGCCGCTGCCGCGCCGTCCGATGCCAATGTCGTCCGCGACATTCTGACGGCGGGACAGCGCACGCTCGATGAATCGTCCGACGCCGTTCAGCAAGGTTCGCGTGACGCGATGCTTGCCGCGCTGCTGCTGGCGCTCGTCGAAGGCATGAGTCTCAGTCGCAAGCTCTAGTCAGGGTCAGAACCCCTTGACCGCTTCGCTCATATGTTCGGCGACCGGCGGCGCGGCGAAGCAATGCGCGACCAGCTTGCGCCATTCCTGGAAGTCGGCCGAGCCGCGGAAATCGACGGTGTGGTTTTCCAAAGTGTCCCATTCGACCAGCAGCCGGTAGTGCTGCGGCCGCTCGGCCGAACTCATCAGCCGCATCGAGCGGCAGCCTTTGGCGCGCTTGAACAAAGGCGCGGCCTTGGCGACGCCCGATTCAAATTCCTTTTCCATGCCGGGCTTGACGTCGATCTGGGCGATTTCGGTGACCATTGTTTCCTCGATTTTGCTTTATGCCGTGCCGTCACGAATAGCAGGCCGCCCGAGCGCACGCTACAGGGCGCGCAATCGCCGCAAGGCCCAGAAGGTGACGGCGCCGGCAGCGAAGGCGATGAGCAGCGCCCACCAGGTGCCGCCGTCGCTGTTCTGGAACGGCATGTCCTTGGTGTTCATGCCGAAGAAGCCGGTCACCAAAGTCGGCGGCAAAAGGCAGGCGGTCAGGATCGACAACGTGAACAGCCGCTTGTTGGTCAGCGCGCTGACCTTGGCGCCGGATTCGTCGAGCAGCAGGCGCGCGCGCTCGTACAGCGAACCGATCTCGTGATCGATCGAATCGAGTTTCTGCGCCAGCGCACCGATTGCTTCGGCAACGCGGGGATGATGAACGGCAAGCCGCGGCTCGAGCCGCGCGAACATGGTCTTGAGCTGCGCCAGTTGCCGGTGCACGCGCACGGCTTGCAGCCGGACGCGGCCGATGCGGCGCTGCTCGTCGGCCGGTTCCTCCTGCATGACGGCGTCCTCGACGCTGTCGAGTTCGTTGCCAAGCCGTTCGGCCATGCGGCCGATGGCGTCGGCGAACTGATCGACGATGGCGTCGAGAAATGACACCGCGGTCGGGAAGCGCTTGCCGCTTTCGATGGCGCGGCGGTTGCTGTCGACCGAATGCACCGGCTGCTGGCGCGCGGTGATCAGCATATGCTCGGTCATGACGAAACGCAGCCGCACCAGGTCGTCGCTTTCCTGGGTCAGGCCTTGATGCAGGTCCGGCACGACGCCGACAATCTCATGGCCGAGAATATCGAGGCGCAGATGTTTGTCGGGACCGGCGAGCACTTCGCGCGCCATTTCTGACAAAGGCGGGTGCTGCGCGATCCAGCCGCGGCAGCGCTTGTCGGCGAGCGCCAGATGCACCCAGACCCAGCCGCCGCCGCGTTCGGCCAAAGCGGCATCGACGCTGTCGTTCGGGATCGGCGCGGCGCTGCCATCGGCGGCGAAACGATAGGCCCAGACGATGCCGGAAGCGAGATCGGCCATATCACTGGTGGTCGCAACGGCTTTTTCTGTTGGTGTCATGGCGGTCCCTCGCGCGATTTCCCGCATAGAGGCGGCCGCGTCGATGACAAGACGATGACAGCGCGATAGCGCCGGAACGTCTAGCGGCCGGAGGCGACCCCGCCTTGCGCCGCCGCCAGCCGGCGCAGGCAGGCCGGGCACAGGCAATCCTGCGCCGCCGTTTCCGGCAGCGGCAGGCGAAAAGGCTCGGCCATGCACCAGCATTCGCTGGACAGGTCGCAGGCGAAGACCGCGCCGCATTGCGCGCAAGTGAGGCTGCGCGCGGTCCCGCCCGGTTGCGCGCGCGCGCCGATCATTGCGGCTCGCCGCCGCCGATATAGCCGCCGATTTTCCAGTTGCCGGCTTCCTTGGCGTAACAGATCTGGTCGTTGCCGAACGGCGCCAAGGCGTCGATCGACACGTAACCGGTCTTGCCGGACGGCGTGACGATGCGCTGGTAGGCGGCCGAGCCGGCCTTGGCCTCCGGCATGATGCGGACGAAATGCAGGCCGAGCTTTTCGAGCACCGGCGCATTGGCCGCCGCGGTCGCATGCACCTCGGTGCCGGTCGCGGCGGTGTAGCCCCATTCGGCGGCCTCGGTCTGCGTCGCCTTCAGCATGCGGTCGAACGCGGCGAGGTCGTAACCCGGATCGGCCGGCGCGCAGACCACACCCTTGCGGCCGGGCGCGGGTGAGGCGGTCGGGTCCTCGGCATAGCCGGCGAGGATGTCCCAGCCAGCGCTGTCCTTGCTGCTCAGGCCGAGCGCGGTGGAGAGATTCTCATAACCGGTGCCGCGCTTGTTGGCGGCGTCCTTCTGATCGCGCTGCCAGAAGAAGCCGGTGGCGACGACCAGCTTGGCCAGGGCGGTGGCGTCGCGCTTCTTGGTCGCTTCGCCGAGCCGGCCGCGCAAGGCGATCAGCGCCGGGTCGCTCATGTCGGTCGGCGGCACGACGGCGACCGCCTTGTAGGGCGTGGCCGGCGCCACCTGCTTTTGCGCCAGCGCCGGGCTGGCGAGGGCCGCCGCCACCAGCGCCAACAAAACCCCAGTGATCGTCTTGTTCGCCATCGTCGCTCCGGCCTTAATATCGCAGGTCATTCTATCATAGGCCGATACGGCGAAATGACGAGAGTGCGCGCCGATTTTTGCGGCGTTGGCCGAACGAAGCCGGGCGGCGGGCGTTAGCGCGCGGTCATGCCAGAGACGCGAGGCGTTGCGGCTGTCCGGCGATATCGCTAAATCCGCGTATCGCGTCACCCCTCAACCAGAGACGATCATGCCCGCCTTCCTGCCCGGTCTTTCGCCTTACCTGCTGCCAATCGCATTGCTGGTCGGCTCCAACGTCTTCATGACCACGGCCTGGTACTGGCACCTGAAATACAAGGAGGTGCCGCTGATCAGCGTCATCTTCATCAGCTGGGCTTTGGCCTTCGTCGAATATTGTCTGGCGGTGCCGGCCAACCGCTTCGGCAGTTCGGTCTATTCGGCGGCGCAGCTCAAGACCATGCAGGAGGTCATCACTCTGGTGATCTTTGCGCTGTTCTCGACGTTCTATCTGAAGGAGGCGCTGAGCTGGAGCCAGGGCTTCGGCTTCGTGCTGATCGCCGCCGGCGCGTTTTTTGTGTTTCACAAAATTTGAAGCTTACCGGCTGCCATGTCGCTTAATGTCCCGTCATGCCCGGCCATGTGCCGGGCATCCACGTCTTCAATCAAAGGGGACGCCAAGACGTGGATGGCCGGGACATAAGGGCGTTCACGCCCGTCTGCGACGGGCTATGCCCGGCCATGACGGCGAGGACAAGCTACTTCCCCGGCACGAGACGCAGGATGCGGCCGGCGTCATTGTCGGTAAGGAGATAGAGCGCGCCGTCCGGGCCTTGCCGCACATCGCGGATGCGCTCGTTGAGGCCTTGCAGCAATTGCTCTTCCTTGACCACGCGGTCGCCCTTGAGTTCGAGGCGCGACAGCAACTGGAATTTCAGCGCGCCGTTGAACAGGCTGCCCTTCCAGGCCGGGAAAAGATCGCCGGTATAGAAAGCCATGCCGGACGGCGCGATCGACGGCGTCCAGTGCCACAGCGGGTCTTCCATGCCGGGCGCCTGCTGCTTGCCTTGCCCGACGGGCGTGCCGTCGTAGTTGACGCCGTAGCTGACCACCGGCCAGCCGTAATTCTTGCCCGGCAAAATGATATTGATCTCGTCGCCGCCCATCGGCCCGTGTTCCTGCTCCCATAGCTTGCCGTCGATGGGATTGAAGGCGAGGCCCTCCGGATTGCGCAGGCCATAGGCCCAGATCTCCGGCAGCGCGCCCGCTCTGCCGGCGAAAGGATTGCCCGGCGGGACGCTGCCGTCGGGGCGGATGCGCACGATCTTGCCGATGGTGTTGTCGAGCGTCTGCACGCTTTCCTTGGCGCCGAAATGATCGCCGAGCGTGACGAAAAGATTGGTGTCGGGCGCCTGCGCGATGCGGCAGGCGACATTGTTGCGGCCGCCCGGGCCTTTCTGGCGGAAGATGATTTTGACGTCGTCGAGACGCGGGGTGTTGCCGCTGTCGAGATGCGCGCGGGCGACCGCGACATTGTTGTCGGCGTTTTCGTTGAAGCAGAAATAGATCGTGCCGTTTTGCGCGAAGCCTTTGTCGAGCGCGACATCGAGCAGGCCGGCCTGGCCGCCGCTATGCACAGCCGGCACGCCGGCCAGCGGCTCGGACAATTTGCCGTCGCGCGCGACGATGCGCAGGCGGCCGGGCCTTTCGGTGACCAGCATCCGGCCATCGGGCAGGAAAGCGAGCGCCCACGGATGAACGAGGCCCTTGGCGACGGTTTCAACGGCGACCGGACCTGCCGATGACGGGAAAGTTTGCGCGTTCGCAGACAACGGCGCGAGCGCACACAATGGCGCGAGGCAAACGACGAGCAGGGATAGTGCGAGGCGCGGCTGCATGCGGGCTAGATTGACTCCGGCCCGCTGCGACGGCAATGGCGCGCGCCTAGTGACGATGGCGCTGCTGGCGCGGCGGCAGCAGCGAGAAGCCGCCGACCGCGACAAAAACCAGGCCGAGCACCAGAGCGATGGCGAACAGACCGCCTTCATTGTCGATGACGCCATCGGCGACGCCGGCGCGGGCGACGCCCATCGAGATCACGGTCGCCGCGATCAGGGTCGAAACGACCAGACCGCCAATGGCGAACAACTCGGCCAGCACGAGACCGCGGCGCTCCTTGACGAGCGCGCGCTCGACGGGGGCGGCAAAACCGGCGTTTTCAAAATTGCTGTTCATGACTGACCCACCTGACGACGGGACCACATTTGTCCAATGTCAGGACCGTAACGTCCGAACCGGGCATTGGTTCGGCCCGATTAAGGCAAAGCCGTTGGGGAACAGCGGCGTTTTCGTGACGTTTTTGGTTAATGGGAGGTTAATCAGCGGCTTGGCGGCAAAAGGGTCTGCGCGCTTTTGTCCGGATTTGTCGCGCTATTCGGCCGCTTCCGAGCGCGGCTCCCAGTCCATCGGCACATAGCCGGCCTCGTTGCCGACGCGCTCGAGCCAGGCGCGGACCGCCGGATAGCGGCCGAGATCGAAGTCGCATTGGTGCGCCAGATGGGTGTAGGCGTAGAGCGCGATGTCGGCGATGGTGAAGCGCTTGTCGACGAAGTAATCGTGCCTGGCGAGGTGCATCTCCATGACGCCGAGCGCGCGGTAGCCGTTTTCCATCCAGCCTTCGAGCGCGTGACCCTGCAGGTCGCGGCCGCCTTTGACCAGGCAAAGCCAGAAATAGGCGGCGCCGATATTCGGCTCCAGGCTGTGCTGCTCGAAGAACATCCACTGCATCGCCTCGGCGCGCTCGATGCGGCCTTCCGGCGCCAGAGTGGTGCCGCCGGCGACGTACCAGAGAATGGCGTTCGATTCGGCGAGATGGCGATTGGGCGCGACTTCGAGAAGCGGCACCTGGCCGCTCGGATTCATGGCGATGAATTCCGGCGTGCGGCTTTCGCCCTGCAGGATGTCGATCTCGACGCGGCGATACGGAATGCCCAGCCGGGCCAGCGCGAGGCGGACCTTGTAGCTGTTGCCGGATCGTTGCATCGAATAGAGCGTGTACATCCGATATCGTCCTTCGCGAAGCTTAGAGCCTTTCCGGCTTTGACGGAATCAAAGCCGGGGGCTCTCATCTTTTGCTTTGTCGCGCTTTCTTCACGCGAACCGGTACCCACTTCGCTCGAAAACGCTCCACCGCGGCGGATAGGGCAGGCAAAGTCCGGCAACAACAAGGCCGGCACGCGACAATTTTTTAAAACGTTTCTTATTTGCGACGCATAACAAAAGAGAGTGCCTGCACAACGCCGCATTATTAAAATTTTATTCCGCCGCCACCCGGTGCGCCCGCGCATAGTCGATCAGCGCGTCGTCATCGACCGGCACGATCGGCGTGAAGTCGCGGTGCGCGATGAATTCCGGCCGGGTGAATTTGGTGATGTGGTTGGAGACCGCGCACAAGGTCAGATAGACGATCTTGCGCGGATAGGGCGTGATGTTCGGCGGTGAGGCGTGCACCAGATTGCCGTGAAACATCAGCACCGAGCCGGCCTTGCCGGTCGGCGCGACAATGCCGACGCCGTCGGGACCGGCGGCGTCCTGCGCCAGCTTGGTCACCGTCTCCTTGTCGAGCGTCCATAACGGATAGGACGTCGTCGTCGTGTCGTGGCCGGCGGCGAAGACGCCATCCTTGTGGCTCTTCGGAATGAGCATCAGCGCGCCGTTGATCGGCAGCACGTCGTCGAGAAAGATGGCGATGTTCATCGCGCGCGGCTCCGGCATGCCGTCGTCGCGCGCCCAGGTGCCGTAGTCCTGATGCCATTGCCAGACATCGCCTTCGAAAGCGGCCTTGGCATTGAGCTTGAACTGGTGGACGTAAACGCTTTCGCCGAACAGCTGCATCAAGGGCTCGACCAGCCGCGGATGACGCGACATCACCTCGAACACCTTATTGAATTTGTGCGCGGCAAAGGCGGTGCGTGGCGCGCCGCTTTTCTCTCGCCAGACTTCCGGACGATCGAGCCTGAGGATGTTGTCGGCTTCCGAGCGCAGCAGCGCGATCTCTTCTTCCGAGAAGCAATCGGGAAAGAAGACATAGCCCTGCTCATCGAAGGCCTTCACCTGTTCGGCGGACAGCTTCATGGACGCGCTCCCTGATCGTCGAGGTTGCGGCCGTTATTGCGGCTCTGCGTTGCCGGTTATTTTAGGCCGTCGCCGGTCATTGCGCCATCGCTTTCAAGGCCGGAACTACCGCTCATGGCGCGCTGCAACACGAATAGGAAGGCCAGGATCATCACCGGCGCCGCCAGCGGTACCGATACCGCCTCGGCGACCGAGCGCGCGATCAGCGGCACCAGCCAAAGCGCAGCCAGCACCAGTTTGTGCCAGGCGCAGTAGCCGTCGCGGTTTCCGTCGATGGCGAGGAAGGCAATGGCGGGGGCCAGCAGCATCAGGTCGTAGTCGAGGCAGAACGGCGTCGCCAGCAGCGTGCCGATCAGCAGGGCCGACGCTTTGAGCGGATACCGCGCCGCGCTGCGCCAGAACCAGACCAGCGCAGCGGCAACGGAGAGCGTGACGAGACTCTGGATGACATAGGCCAGCGTGACGCCGCCGCCCCACAGCCGCACCCAGGCAAAGACGCTCTGCATCTTGAAGAAGCCGACATCGCCCTGCTCGAGCAGGACAATGCGGGTGAAAGTCATTGACGCCATGAACGCCGGCCAGACATCCGGGCCGAAGGCGATAAGCGTTACTAGCAGGAGCGCTACGACGGTGGCGGCGGCGGCGAAGATAACGCGCCAGCGGCCGGTGGCGATGAGCACCATGGGAATCATCAGGCCGAATTGCGGCTTGTAGATCATCAGGCCGATGAGGATCCCGGCGACGAGCGGGCGGCGGTCGAGCACGGCGAGCGCGCCGGCGAACAAAGCGACGGTGAGAAAGCCGTTCTGGCCGTGGCCGAGATTGATGAATACGGCCGGGAAGGCGAGCGCGAGGAGGAGCCAGAGCCGGTCAGGCGCGCGGCCAGCTTTTTCTTCGTCATGCCCGGGCTTGGGCCGGGCATCCACGTCTTGCTTCTTGATCATCAAGGCAGTCGTGGATGGCCGGGATAAGCCCGGCCATGACGGCGTTTTAAGAATGGCATGAATAGTCGCGAGGTAAAGCATCAGCGTCGCCAACTGCCAGACGATCAGCGCCGGTACGTAAGGCAAGGCGGCGAGCGCTCCGGCGACCAGCAGGAATACC
>CAIMEA010000091.1 GCA_903839845.1 uncultured Hyphomicrobiales bacterium | reverse complement strand
TCGACGGCAAGGTCGACGTGCTGCTCGGCTCGATCGAGCAATATCTCGACAAGCGCCTCAAGACGCCCGAGCGCAAGCCGGCGGCGTAAAGACTTACGACTTGGCGACCACGCCGCCGGTCATCGGCTGTTTGACGCCGGTGGTTAGGGGATAGGTAATGGGCAGCCCGGCCTGCGTGCGCACCGCCAGATAAGCGAAGGCCTGCGCCTCGATCGACTGCGACGACCAGCCGACCGCGTCGGCGGTCTCCACCGTCGCCGGCGCCAGGCGCTGCGCCAGAAGGCGCATCAAGGTCGGATTGCGCGCGCCACCGCCGGCGACGATCCAGCTGCGCGGCGGCTGCGGCAGACGCTGCACCACCCGCGCCACCGACGCCGCGGTCAGCCCCGACAAGGTCGCCGCGCCATTAGCCACCGTGAAATCCGGCAGCCCCATATTGCCGAAAGCAAAGGCATTGCGGTCGAGCGATTTCGGGCACGGCGCATCGAAGAACGCATGCGCCAGCACGCGCTCGACGAACGTCTCGTCAACCGTGCCGCGCGACGCTTCGTCGCCATCGCGGTCGAGCGGGCTGCCGGTGCGGGCGCGCATGAAGTCGTCGATTAGCGCGTTGCCCGGGCCGGTGTCGCAGGCGACCGGGTCGCCGCCGTCCACCCAGGTCACATTGGCGACGCCGCCGATATTGAGCACCGCGATCGGGTGCGGCCGGTCGAGATCGCGCGCCAGCGCCTGATGAAACACCGGCACCAGAGGCGCGCCCTGCCCGCCTTGCGCGACATCGGCGGCGCGGAAATCGTAAGCCACCGTGATACCGAGCCGCCGCGCCAGCGCCGCGCCATCGCCGATTTGCACGGTCAGCCGTTCGGCCGGTTTGTGCAGCACGGTCTGGCCGTGGAGACCGACCACGGCGACGTTCGCTCTGTCGATATTCTCGGTGTCGAGGAACGCCTCGACTGTCTCGGCGTGAACGCGGGTGACGAAATCCTCGGCCTGCGCCAGCACGCCCGGCCGCGCCGCGCGGTCCGTCAGTGCCGCGCCTTCAGCCAGCGCCTGGCGCAGCAACGCCCGCTCGTCGTCCGAATAAGGCCGGTAGCCGACCGGGCCGAAGCCAGCGATGCGTTCGCCATCGGTCTCGATCAGCGCCACATCGACGCCGTCGAGCGAGGTGCCGCTCATCAGCCCTATGGCCCGCACTATGCCCAAAAACAGCCCCTCGCCTTAACTGCCCAACTGGTTGAATCCGGTCCCGGACCTGATACACCACCCGGCACCGTTAAACGAGCATGCCCCGGCGCGAGACTTGAAACATGGCTACCTATAAAACCGACTTTCTTAACATTCTCAGCGAACGGGGCTTTATCCACCAGGTCTCCGAGCCGGACGTTCTGGATGCCAAGGCGGCCGCCAGGCAGATTACCGCTTATATCGGCTTCGACTGCACCGCCGCCTCGCTGCATATCGGCTCGCTGCTGCCGATCATGATGCTGTACTGGCTGCAACAGACCGGCCACCGGCCGATCGCCTTGATGGGCGGCGGCACGACGCGGGTCGGCGACCCGTCCGGCAAGGACGAGAGCCGCCGGATTCTGACCGAAGACGACATCAACAACAATTTGGTCGGCATCCGCGCGATCTTTTCCAAATTCCTCAAGTTTGAAAACGCCGGCGGCAATGCCATTATGTCGAATAATGCCGACTGGCTGAACAAGCTCAATTACATCGATTTCCTGCGCGACGTTGGCAAGCATTTCTCCGTCAACCGCATGCTCGCCTTCGACTCGGTCAAGATGCGGCTCGAGCGCCAGCAGGAACTGTCGTTTCTTGAATTCAACTATATGGTCTTGCAGGCCTACGACTTCGTCGAATTGAACAAGCTCTATGGCTGTACGCTGCAAATGGGCGGCTCGGACCAATGGGGCAACATCGTCTCCGGCATCGATCTCGGCCGCCGCATGAATGGCGCGCAGATGTTCGCACTGACCGCGCCTTTGATTACGACGTCGTCCGGCGCCAAGATGGGCAAGACCGCCGCCGGCGCCGTCTGGCTCAACGCTGACCTGGTCTCGCCCTATGACTACTGGCAGTACTGGCGCAACACCGAGGATGGCGACGTCGCGCGTTTTCTCAAATTATTCACGACAATGCCGCTGTCCGAGATTTCAAAGCTTGCCGCATTGCAAGGCGCCGAGATCAACGAAGCCAAGAAGGTGCTTGCCACCGAGGCGACCGCATTGGTGCACGGCCGCGCCATGGCTGATGAGGCTGCCGGCACCGCGCGCAAGACTTTCGAGGAAGGCACCTTCGCGCAATCATTGCCGACCGTCGAAATCGCCCGCGCCACGCTCGAGCAAGGCATCGGCGTGCTCAATGCCTTTGCCGAATTGACGGCGCTGGTGTCATCGAACGGCGACGCGCGCCGCCAGATCAAGGCCGGCGGACTGAAGGTCAACGACACAAACGTGACCGACGAGAAAATGATTTTGACGGCCAAGGATCTCACCGTCGATGGCGCCATCAAGCTGTCGCTCGGCAAGAAGAAGCATGTGTTGTTGAAACCGGTGTAGTTTACCGCTGCGGCGGCACGAAGCCCGGATCGAAACTGCCCGGCGACGGAATGAATTTGCGCAGCAGCCCTGGCGCGATGGCGCTCACCGGATTGACCGAAATGCGCGGCGCGCTCGGCGGCCCGACCGCTTCATAGGTGATGCCGACCAGGCCTTCATTGCTGCCGCCGAGAAACAGACCGACGATCGGAATTTGTCCAAGGCCGAACATATTGTTCAGCCCGTAGAACGGCACGAATGTGCCGCGCAAATGCACTTCGTCCTTGGCGTAGTCGACCTGGCCTTCGACCGTCGCGCCGACCTGCGGACCACGCACGATGCCGTCGCGCACCGCCATGCGGCCGGGCAACCGGGTGAAGCCGGCGCTCAGTTCGGAGAAATCCACGCCGCGGCCGGCCGCGCCGCCGGCGCCGGCGGCGACACGGTCGAGCGCCGCCTCGCCGCGAATGTTGAAATTGCGAATGGCGATGGTGCCGATCTGTGGCGCCTGGTCCTCGGTCGGCGGATCCATCGCCACCCACATGCTGCCGCCGAACATGCGCGGATAGGTGTCGGTGAAACGGAACAGCGCGCCGGCATCCTCGGTCTCGAGAAACAAGACCTGATGGTTGTCGCGGGCGCGCACGCGAATATCGCCGTTGAACGGCGTGTCGCGGCCGATCTTGGAACTGAGCGAGAAGGTGCGGATGCGGCCGTTGCGCCGCGACAGCCGCAGCTCCAGCCCGCGCAGGGTCTCGCCATTATGGCCGGCGACCGTGCCGATCTTGACGTCGATATCGAGGTCGCTCTGCTTCTGCTTGTTCTTTTCGTCGACGCCCGCCAGCGACGACTTGACGAAGGCGCGGCCGTCATAGACGTCGCCACGCATCGTCACGCGCAGCACGCCCTCGCCGTTGCGGTCGGCTTTCAGCGACGTCTTGTCGCCATCGGACAGGCTGAACACCGGGAAGTTGGCCGACACCAGCGTATTGTTGCCGTCGAGTTCGACCGACCCTTTCACCGTCGCCCCGCCGCCTTCGACAACGAGATCGTCAAAACGGGTCTGCTTGGAATTCTTGACCATTGTATAGGTGGCGCGCGCCGCCTTGCCGGCCGGCTTCACCCAGCCGGGAAGAAGATTCTCGATCTTCACCGGCGTGAGGTCTGCCTCGACGCTCATGCGGTCGTCTTTGACGTAGTCGCCAACCAGTCCGCTCAGCTTGATTGGAATGGCGCCAGTCACCGCGCCGCCGAAATCGATGCCAAGACGACGGCGCGCCGCCTCATCGACCGATGCCTGCAAGCGCAATTCGGCGCTGGCATCGCCGCTCTTCTTGCGCACGTCGATCGCAGCCGGCAGGCCGTTGATCTTGACGTCGCCTTTGATCTGGTAGCCATCGGTGGAGGCATTGACCTTGAGCGTGGCGGCTTCGACTTTCTGGCCGAGGAAAAGCCGGTCGGCGACGAAGCTCGTCAGTTCAGCATTGACCGAATAGGTTATCGCTTCTTGCGACATCTTCTTGTCGAGCGGCACGCCGACCGCTACTTGCGCGCTGATCGTGCCGCGGCTCGATGCCGGATCGAGCGGCAGGCCGACCGTGTCGCGCAAGGCGCCGCTGGTCAGCAGTTCGGCCGCCGCCGGCACCGCGCCGTCAATGCGGAACGAGGCCCGCGCCGGCGCCGGCTTGAGATGCGTATCGGGCACTTCGAAAACGCCGCTCGCGACATTCAGTTTGCGCCCCGGCGACACTTCAATGGTGCCGCGTCCCAGATTGATCGTGGCCGTGCCGCCGGTGATGCGCACGGCCAGATCGGCATCGCGGATCGCCGGGAGGTTATCGACCGGACGCAAAGTGGTGCCGTTGGTTTCGATGTCGATCGCCAGGCCGTCTTCCGGCGTCGGCGGTCCGCCATTCTTGAAATCGATCAGCGGCGCATTGCCGGCGATGACAACGCGCTCGACCGTGCCGCCGGAAATGTGGCCGACCACCCACTCGCGCACATCCGCCGCAGCGAAGACCGGCCACATGCGCTTCATCACCGTCATCGGCATGCGCGTGCCGGCGACGCCGAAAGCCAGATGCGGTTCGGCGCCGGACAGATCCAGCCTGCCGGTGATAGCGACGCCGACATTGTATAACGGGCGCGTATCGACGCGGCTGAAGTCGCCCTGATCGAGTTCGATTCGCTTAAGCACCGGGTCGATACGCGCGCGCACCGTGAGCCGGTTGATCGCAAAGCTTTCCTGATCGGCGGCGGCGCCAAGTATGACCGGATCGATCACCGGATCGCCGCGCTCCATGGCCAGCCGCCAGGCCGTCTCGCCGGCGGCGGGCGGCTCGACAATCGCACGCATGGTGAACTGATTGCCGCCGGAATGTATCTGGAACGGCACGATCAGACTTCGCCGTTGCGCATCCCAGTTGAAGCGGAAGTCGGCGCGCTCGATATCGATGCGTGAATTCTCGTCCGAATGGTCGACGATGCTGCCGGGGTCGGTATAAAGCTGGCCCTGCACGACTTGCGGCGTGCCGTCGGCGGCGATATCGGCGCGAATGCTGGCCGACACCGGCAGATCGATGTCGATGCTGCTGTCGTTGAGCCGCAGCGCCAGCAGCATGTCGCGGGTCGATACCTTACGGGCTTCGATGCCGACGGCGCGGATACCGTCGCCGACCGGCCGCATCGCCGCGCTGAGAACCCACGGGCGTTCGGTATTGAGCGACTCCAGGCGGAAGATCACGCCGCCCTGCGCCGGGCGGGTCAGGCTTGCGTTGATGTTGTCGAAGGTCCAGCGCTTGCCATTGCGGCGGTCGTCGACGCTGAGATTGCCGTTCTTCAGTCCGAGTTCGCGCAGGTCGTGACCGTCCAGCCCGCTGGCGCCGATGCCGTCGATCCACGTCATGGCGCCGGCGAGGTCGGTCAGCGCCGCCGGCGGCGCGCCGGACGCCGTTGGCGACGCCGGAGGCCCGACCGGGACGGCCGTGCTGGGTGGCGCGGTGGCGATCGGTCTTTTGTCGGCGCCGGCAAAAACCGTCACGCGACCATCGGTTTCGATGCGCACCGCCATTTCGGCGCCGACCAGATTAAGGCTTTGCGCGCGAACCTTGCCGGTAATCAGGCTTAGACCCGACAGGCCGACTTCCGCCTTCGGCGCGCTCGCCACAACGGTGCCGTCAGAGTCGCGCACGACAATGTCGCGCAGGCGCAAAGTGGTGCGGCCGGCTTCGTCCCGCTCGATCTGGGTGCCGCCGACCGAAACCTTGTCGGTCGCGCCGAAATTCTCCTCGATTGCCGCCTTCAGCCAGGGCGTGGCAATATCGAGTTCGATCGGACCGCTCGACAGACGCCACCACAGCGCCAGGATGCCGACCGTCAGCACGGCGCTGGTCACCGTCAGCCCCCAGAACAACCGCCGCAGAATCGGCAACCTCAGGGTCTGAACCACCTTGCGCCGGAACCCGCCCCAGCGGCGGCGGCGGGCGCTGGACGCCGGCCGATGCGGCGGCGCGCCAGGCGCGTGAGACGCCGCTTTCGCGTGGTGGGCGGGGTGCCCATGATGGTCGCCTTTGCCTGTCATGCCCTCACATTCGAAATTGATTGAACGCGACCGATCTTGATTGCCTGAATGCGAACGTTCTTGCCTGTACGCGATCTCGGCGCCGGACGCGACCTATTCCGACGGGTGCACAAAATCCGCGCCATTGGCGCCGCCGGCGCTCAGCCATTTACGATTGCCGGCCGGTTGCGCTGGGCGGGAGCAAATGGCAAGGGCGGTCCCGAAGCTGCTCTCACGACGGCCCCCTT
>CAIMEA010000090.1 GCA_903839845.1 uncultured Hyphomicrobiales bacterium | reverse complement strand
TTCAGCGAGAGCTGGAGATTGTCCTCGACCGTATGCATCTCGAAAACAGTCGGCTTCTGGAACTTGCGGCCGATGCCGAGCGTGGCGATTTCGGTCTCATCCAGCTTGGACAGATCGAATTCTCCCTTCTGGAAGAAGACGTCGCCCTCGTCCGGCCGCGTCTTGCCGGTGATGACGTCCATCATCGTCGTCTTGCCGGCGCCGTTCGGGCCGATGATCGCGCGCATCTCGCCGGGCTCGACGATGAAGGACAGTTCGTTGAGCGCCTTGAAGCCGTCGAACGACACGCTGATGCCGTCGAGATAGAGCAGCGAGGATGTCGTTTTGCGATCTGCTTGAACGGTGGCCATGCTGCTACTCCGCCGCGCTCGGTTGGGCCGGCGACGCCGCGCCATCCCCCGCCGCCTTCGCCTCGGCCTTGTCGGCCTGACCGGCGCGCCAGTTGTTGTAAGTGCCGATGATGCCGCGCGGCAGGAACAAGGTCGTGCCGATGAACAGCCCACCGAGCATGAACAGCCAGTAAGGCGCCAGAGCGCCGGAGGTGAAGAAGGTCTTGGCGTAATTGACGACGAAGGCGCCCAGCACCGCGCCGGTCAGCGTGCCGCGGCCGCCGACGGCAACCCAGATCACCGCCTCGATGGAATTGCCGGGCGCGAACTCGCCGGGATTGATGATGCCGACCTGCGGTACGTAAAGCGCGCCGGCGACGCCGGCCATGCAGGCCGACACCGTGAACACGAACAGCTTGTAGGCCTCGACCCGGTAGCCGAGGAAGCGCGTGCGCGATTCCGCGTCGCGGATGCCGATCAGCACCTTGCCGAATTTCGAGGTGACAATGGCGCGGCAGATCAGGAAGCAGACGGCCAGTGCGAGGCAGGACATCACCAGCAGCGCATTGCGCGTGCCCTCGGCCTGGACGTTGAAACCGAGAATATCCTTGAAATCGGTCAGGCCGTTATTGCCGCCGAAACCGAAATTGTTGCGGAAGAATCCCAGCAGCAGCGCGTAGGTCATCGCCTGGGTGATGATAGAGAGATACACGCCGGTGACGCGCGAGCGGAAGGCAAACCAGCCGAACACGAAAGCGAGAAGCCCCGGCACCAGCAACACCATCAGCATGGCATAGGCGAAGCTGTTGAAGCCGTACCAGAAGAACGGCAGTTCCGACCAGTTCAGGAACACCATGAAGTCCGGCAGGATCGGATTGGCATAGACGCCGCGCGTACCGATCTGCCGCATCAGGTACATGCCCATGGCATAGCCGCCGAGCGCGAAGAAGGCGCCATGACCGAGCGACAGGATTCCGACATAGCCCCAGATCAGATCGATCGAGAGAGCAAGAAGGCCGTAGCAGACATATTTGCCAAACAGCGCGACGAAGTAAGTCGACACATGCAGCGCCGAGCCTTCCGGCATCAAAAGGTTCGAGACCGGAATGGCGATGGCGAACGCCGCCAGCAGCACAAGAAAGAGCGTCGAGCCGCGGTCGAGCAGACGGATGAGTGGATGCGCGGTCATCATGCTTCGATCGCCCTGCCCTTGAGCGCGAACATGCCGCGCGGCCGCTTCTGGATGAACAGGATGATGAAGACCAGGATCGCGATCTTGGCCAGCACCGCGCCGGCGAAGGGTTCGAGAAATTTGTTGGCGATGCCGAGCGTCAACGCGCCGACCAGAGTGCCCCACAGATTGCCGACGCCGCCGAACACCACGACCATGAATGAGTCGATGATGTAGCCCTGCCCCAGATTCGGCGAGACATTGTCGATCTGCGACAGCGCCACGCCGGCAAGCCCGGCAATGCCCGAGCCAAGCCCGAAGGTGAGCGCGTCGATGCGCGCGGTGCGAATGCCGACCGCCGCGGCCATTTGCCGGTTCTGCGTAACGGCGCGCATTTCCAGACCGAGACGCGTGAAGCGCAACATGGCGAGCAGCGCGGCGAAGACGATGGCCGTGAATAGGATGATCCACATGCGGTTATAGGTGATGAGAATGCCGCCGAGATCGAAGGCGCCCGACATCCACGACGGATTGCCGACTTCCTTGTTGGTCGGCCCGAAGGCGACGCGCACCGCCTGCTGCAGCACCAGCGAGATGCCCCAGGTGGCGAGCAGCGTTTCCAGCGGCCGGCCGTAAAGAAAACGGATAACGCTGCGCTCGATGGCAATGCCGACGGCGGCGGAGAACAGGAAAGCGAGCGGCAGCGCGATGGCCAGCGAATAATCGAACAGGCCGGGGTAGCTGGTGCGAATGACGTCCTGCACCACGTAAGTGACATAAGCCCCGAGCATCACCATCTCACCATGCGCCATATTGATGACGCCCATGACGCCGAAGGTGATGGCCAGCCCAATGGCGGCAAGCAAAAGTACAGAGCCGAGCGACAGCCCGTACCAGAGATTTTGCACCGTATTCCATAGCGCCAGATTGCGCTGGATCTTGGCGCTAGCGGCGGCGGCGGCGGCGCGTACCTCGGCCGGCGTATCGGCGGGCAAACCTTCGATCAATGCCAGCGAGTCCTGGTCGCCGCGGTCGCGGATGATATTGATGGCGGCAACCTTGTCGGCCGGCGTTGTATCCTCTGCGCCGAGCAGAATGGCGGCGCGGGCCTCGGTGAGCACTTTCTTCACGCGCGGAATTTTCTCGGCTTCCAGCGCCTTCTCGACCGCCGGCAGCACGGCGGCGTCGCGCGACTTGAACACGGCCTGCGCCGACTCGTAGCGCTTGGCCGCATCCGGCGCCATCAAGGTAAGCGCGCCGTTGGCGGCATCGATCACGCCGCGCAGCCGATTGTTGACGCGCACCGTGTCGAGATCGTCGGGCACGGCGCCGTCGGCCGGCTTGCCGGTCGCAGCGTCGATCAGTTTGTCGTCGGCGGTCTTGATGAAGACCTTTTTATCCTTGGCGCTGAATTGCAGCCGCCCATCCTGCAGGGCCGCGATCAGCGGCGCCGCCAGCGAATTGCCGCTTGTCGCCACGGCGGTAACGGCGTCGGCGGTGTCGGCGTAATCGTCGGTGGTGAGCTTCTCCAGCGCGTCTTCGTAAGGGCCGGCGTGGGCGAAACCCGCGGCGCTGACGATGAGACCGATGGCGACTGCGAGCGCCAGGATGCGGTCGTGGAATTTACCCATTGCAGTCATTCCCGGCAGAATACTGTTTCGACAGTTGGAAGCGGACAATCGCGGACCGCCTCGATCTTTTTTTTAAAAGCCGGAGGCGGCGGTTCGCGCCGCCTCCGTTTTGTCCATGAGTGAGCGGGACTTCAGATCACGAAGCCTGACCGCCGCACTTCTTGGTGACGGTGTTGTAGTTGCCGCACTTCAGCTTGACCCAATCGGACTCGAGGTCCTTCGAGCCGGGCAGAAAGTCGGTCCAGGCATCGCCGGGGACCAGGCCCTTGGTCTTCCAGACGACGTCGAACTGGCCATCACCCTTGATCTCGCCGACGAAGACCGGCTTGGTGATGTGGTGGTTCGGCAGCATCGTCGAGGTGCCGCCCGTGAGGTTTGGCGTGGTGATGCCCGGCAGCGCGTCGATGACCTTGGTCGCGTCGGTGGTCTTCACCTTCTCAACCGCTTTCACCCACATGTTGAAGCCGATGACTGTCGCTTCCATCGGATCGTTGGTGGTGCGCTTCGGGTTCTTGGTGAAAGCCTGCCACTTCTTGATGAACTCGGCGTTTGCCGGGCTCTTGATCGACTCGAAGTAGTTCCAGGCGGCCAAATGGCCGATCAGCGGCTTGGTGTCGAGACCGGCGAGTTCTTCTTCGCCGACCGAGAATGCCACGACCGGAATGTCGGTCGCCTTGACGCCCTGGTTGCCGAGTTCCTTGTAGAACGGAACGTTGGCGTCGCCGTTGATGGTCGAGACCACGGCGGTCTTCTTGCCGGCGGAGCCGAACTTCTTGATGTCCGACACGATCGTCTGCCAATCGGAATGCCCGAACGGCGTGTAGTTGATCATGATGTCTTCCTGCTTGACGCCCTTCGATTTCAGATAGGCTTCAAGAATCTTGTTGGTGGTGCGCGGATAGACGTAGTCGGTGCCCGCGAGCACCCAGCGCTTCACCGAGCCGCCGTCCTTGCTCATCAGATAGTCGACAGCCGGGATCGCCTGCTGGTTCGGCGCGGCGCCGGTGTAGAAGACGTTGTATTCGGACTCTTCGCCTTCGTACTGCACCGGATAGAACAGGATCGAGTTGAGCTCCTTGAACACCGGCAGCACGGACTTGCGCGACACCGACGTCCAGCAGCCGAACACCACGGCGACCTTGTTCTTGGCGATCAGTTCGCGCGCCTTTTCGGCGAACAGCGGCCAGTTCGAGGCCGGATCGACGACGACGGCTTCGAGCTTCTTGCCGTTGACACCACCCTTCTTGTTCTGCTCGTCGATCATGAACAGCACGGTGTCCTTCAGCGTCGTTTCGCTGATGGCCATGGTGCCCGAGAGAGAGTGCAGAACGCCGACCTTGATCGTGTCTTGCGCCTGCGCGGACGAGATTGCTCCCGTGACCGCGAAGGCAAACCCGGCGGTGGCGGCGAGCCACTTGCGGGCAGTCGGCCGTCTCGCGGCCGTATGATTCGATGTGAACATTCGTTGAGACCCCTGCGTTTGACGCGCGCGTTTAGTCGCGACGACTTGCTTCGCGCAGGGTCGGGATCGCAAACCCTGTGCCAAGCGGCCGCGGAGCCCCTAAGCTACTGTTTTACCGTATGTATAAGGCGCTGGGCCGGAGTTGCCTATTTTCCAGTCAAGGGAGACTGATTATTGTTTAGGCATAATTGGTTCATTCTTCGGCATTGCACACAATCTGCGCAGCCGTTGGCGGCTCGCTACCAGAGCTCCTCGACAATCAGCGGGCGCGAAATGAGCTTCTGTTGCAGGCAATAGGAAATCAGCAGGTCGAGGCAAGGCCGGTTGGCGTCCCGGCCGAACGGCGTGGCCGCAACGCGACCCGCGGCAATCCAGCCGGCTTCCAACATGCGGTACAGCTCCGCCACCGCGTCAGGCTTCGCCCGCGCCAATGCGTCGGTGACCACCACCATGTGGTTGACCGGCACCAGGCCATGCTTGGCGAACCAGGCCTTGGCTTCGGCCTCCGGATTGGCGATGACGCTTTGCAGGCGCGGATCGTCCGGCATCGCTGCTCCATATATTGCAGCATCAAGCTCGCCGGCGATCAGCATTTGCGTGATGTCCTTACCCTTGTCGGCACGGATAACGCCCGGCGGGTCCTTCGCCTCGGCGACGTGGCCGTCCTCAAACGTCAGCCATTGCACCGCCGACAGATCGGCGCCGTAGTCGTTTTGCAGAATGCCGCCCACCCAACCGGCGGTGGTCTGGCTGTAGGAGCGCACGCCGATACGCTTGCCGGCGAGGCCGGCGGGTGTGAGCTGCCCCCGCTCGCTGTTGTACAGCATGGTGTGATGCTGAAAGCGCGCCAGCATCGCCGCCGGCAGCAGCGTCAGGCCCTTATTGTGCTCCTTGGCCTGCAGGTAAGTGACCAAAGCCATTTCGCTGGCGTCGTAGGCGTGTTCGCGCACCATCGGCTTGAAGGCCGTGTGCATTGGTTTCACATCGACGAAATCCAGCGTCAGCGTCGGCGAGGTGATTTCGCCGCGCTTGAGCGGCAGCGTATGCGGATAGTCGCCGATGGCGATCCGCAGCATGGCCTTTTCGGTCATGGCCGGCCCTTCATTTGCCGCCCTACTTAGTCTAAAGAACGGCCTCGAAAAAGGGAGTTGTCACGCTCATGCCGGAACAGAAGACAGGACTCGTCATCACTGCCCATCCGGGCGATTTCGTCTGGCGCGCCGGCGGCGCGATCGCGCTGCACGCCAAGCAGGGCTACAAGGTCAAGATCGTCTGCATGTCCTTCGGCGAGCGCGGCGAAAGCCAGTTCGCCTGGAAGGAGCCGGGCGCGACCATGGCCAGCGTCAAGGCCGGCCGCAAGGACGAGGCCGAGCGCGCCGCCGCCCTCTTAGGCGCCGAGATCGAATTTTTCGACTGCGGCGATTATCCGCTCAAGCTCAATGAGCAGCACTTCGACCGCATGGTCGACATTTACCGCGAGACCAATCCGAGCTTCGTGCTCACCCATGCGCTCGAAGATCCATATAATTTCGACCATCCGAACGCCTGCCATTTCGCGCAGGAGACCCGCGTCGTCGCCCAGGCCATGGGTCACAAGCCGGGCGCCAAGTACAAATACTCGGCGCCGCCGGTCTATCTGTTCGAGCCGCATCAGCCGGAAATGTGCAACTACAAGCCCGACCTCATTCTCAAGATCGACGAGGTCTGGGAGCAGAAGTACAAGGCGTTCCAGATCTTGGCCGCGCAGAAGCATCTGTGGGGTTACTACGAGCGCGTCGCACTCAACCGCGGCATCCAGGGCTCGCGCAACACCGGCATCCCAATGACTTACGGCGAGGCCTATCAAACACTGTTCCCGCGCGTCACCGAAACGCTCGGCTGAGAGGAAACCAAAAATGAAACCCGTCGTCGTCCGCAACATCAAACGCGCCGATGGCAACGCCATTGCCACCTTCGAGAAGCTCGGCGTCTCGACAGTGCATGAGGCGCTCGGCCGCTCCGGGCTGATGAAGCCTTACATGCGGCCGATCTGGGCCGGCGCCTCGATCGCCGGTCCGGCCGTCACCATTCTCGCGCAGCCGGGCGACAACTGGATGATCCATGTTGCCGTCGAGCAGTGCAAACCTGGCGACATCGTCGTGCTCGGCGTGACCGCCGACAATACCGACGGCATGTTCGGCGACCTCCTGGCGACGTCACTGAAGGCGCGCGGCGTCAAGGGCCTGATCATCGATGCCGGTTGCCGCGATGTCGCGACCTTGAAGGAGATGGGCTTTCCGGTGTGGTCGCGGGCGATCTCGGCCAAGGGCACGGTCAAGGCGACCTTGGGGGCCGTCAACATTCCGGTGGTCTGCGCCGGCATCAACGTCATTCCCGGCGACGCGGTGGTGGCCGACGATGACGGCGTGGTGATCGTACCCGCCAAGCTGGCCACCGAGGTCGCCGCCAAGGCGCAGAAACGCGCCGACGACGAGGAAGCCAAGCGCACCAAGCTGGCCTCCGGCATTCTTGGCCTCGACATGTATAATATGCGTGAGCCTCTGGCCAAGGCCGGGCTCATATATGTCGACAATCCGGAAGACGTGTAACCGGCGCAAGGCCCGGCCGCCTGCCGCGCGGTAACCAAACGTTAAGGTTGTTTGCGAGTAACCAATTCTCGCGCTATCGGGAAACTTTTGATTCAAATCGCTCGGATATGACAGTGCACCGTTCACTGTGGAGCATCCCATGTCCAAGATTGTTGCGTTTCTGAAGAACGAATCCGGCGCCACCGCCATTGAATACGGCCTGATCGCCGCCGGCATCTCCGTCGCGATCATCGCTGTCGTCAACGGCCTCGGCACCTCGCTGAACACCAAGTTCACGAGCATCTCGACCCAGCTGAAATAGCCGACGCGGTTTCGCCGCACATAACAAGAAGCCGCCGGAAACGGCGGCTTTTTTGTGCGCCAAAGGCATTGCTGCGACGGCGTTTGATCCAGATCATGGAGTGGCACTCCCGGGCGGCGTCAAATTCGCTTGCCGGGATCAATGCTGCCTGACCAGGAACGCCGTCATGCCCGCATCCGATTCCAAACCGAGCTATCTACTCGAGATGATGCAACGGCTGGGCGTCGATCCGGCCGGTGGCGTGGTCGCCCATTCCGGCCTCACCTACCTTACCGCCCTGCACCGCTGCCAGGCCTGCCCGTCCAAACAGGACTGCCGGGCCTGGCTCGATAATGTGCCCATGTCGATGAGCTTTGCGCCTCGCTTTTGCCCGAACGGCGACCTGCTGTTCGAATTGCAGATCGACCAGCAGGGTCATATTCGCGGCCCGGCCACGGATTTGTGCGCCGCCAAAAAGTCCCCGTGAAAATAATCGGGCTGGCGGGGCAACCAGCATGGAACTTTCCGCGCCCGATCTCATTAAGACGCGCAGGCTTGCCGGTTCCCGGCCAACCCAGCATAGTCGCCGGATCTGAGCGAACAGGCATCGATGTTCCGCGCGATTTCCCTTCCCATTCGACTAGGCATGCTCGTCGCGGGCACCTTGTTGCCGTTGATCGGGTTCGCAACTGCCATCGTCTATCAGCACTACAAGCAGGATCAGCGCGATGCGTTCGGCCGCGTCCTGCAATTCACCCGCGGCATCCAGCTCGTGCTCGACCGCGAAATGCAGGGCATCGTCTCCGGCCTGACCGTCCTTGCCACGTCGGAAGCCTTGCTCCGGCACGACTTGGTCGGCTTTCAGCGGCGGGCCGAGGCTTTCCTCGCGCAATTTCCCGACCAGCCCTCGATCGTCATCGGCGATATTCAGGGCAACCAGATTTTCAATTCCAGCAGACCGCCCGATTCGCCATTGCCGCCGCGCACGGCGCGGCCGCAGCGCGACTCCGTATTCAAGACCGGAAAACCGGTCTTCTCGCCATTATTCATGGGTTCGGTGTCGCAGCGGCCGATTGTGACGGTTACCGTGCCGATCATTCGCGATGGAGAGATAATTTACGATCTGTCCTTCGACCCGCCATTGGGCATTTTCCAGAAAATCATCGAGCAGCAGAAGCCGGGCAACGACTGGACGATCTCGATCTTCGATCAGGACGGCGTCAACTTTGCCCGGCTGCCCAATCCAGCCCAGACTATCGGCAGGAAAGCATCGCCGACCCTTCTCGCCGTTTTGTTTTCGGCCAAGGAGGGACAGGCGCAAACGACATCGCTTGAAGGCGTGCCGCTGATCACAGCCTTCGCCCACTCGGAACTGACCGGCTGGATCGCCGCGTCCGGCATCGACGAAGCGACGCTGACGGCGCCGGCGTTGCGGACGCTGCTTCTCGCCGCCGCGATCGGCAGCATCATGCTGGCGATCGGGCTTGGCTTCGCCGTCCGTATGGCGACGCAGATTGCGCGCGCCGAAACCCTGCATGGACTGCTGATCGACGAACTCAATCATCGCGTCAAGAATACTCTGGCCACGGTTCAATCGCTGTCGGCCCAGACCTTCCGCAGCAGCACCGATCTGGAAGCCCGCAAGAAATTTGGCGCGCGGCTGGCCTCGCTCGGCAGCACCCATGACATACTGAGCGCGCAGAAATGGGAAAATGCCGATATCCGCGCCGTCGTCGAAAATGTGCTTGAACCCTTCCAGGGCGCCGCGCCAAGACGCATCCGCATCGCCGGCCCGGAATTGCAGCTTTCGGCGCGCTGCGTCGTCATGCTGTCGATGGCCTTGCACGAACTCGCCACCAACGCCGCGAAATACGGTGCGCTGTCGACCGCCGACGGCCGCGTTTTCGTCGCCTGGGACATCGACAACAAGACCGGCGACAAGCGCATCGCATTGCGATGGCGTGAAGTCGGCGGCCCGGAGGTCACGCCGCCAACGCGCCACGGCTTCGGTTCGACGCTGATTGAAAAAGGCTTCCCCGCCCAGTTGGGGGGCCATGCGAGCATCAATTATGAGCCGACCGGCGTGTCGGCCACGCTGGAATTTCCGATGAAATAACCGCCCCGATCAGGCCAGCCCCGGCCCGCGGCGAAACTTGATCGCAGCGATGAGGCCGAGCATCACGAAGATGACCAGCGCGGCGCCTTGCGCGACCATGAACTGGAAGTTCTGCGGCTCGCCAAAGGGCGGCCCGATCACCGGCGCCGCCGGATTGATGAAATTCACTTTCTCGAAGACCTGCACGATCAGCACGAAGACATTGAGATAGAGCGAGAACACGGCGCTGATCACATAGATCCAGCGCCATTTGCCGTAAAGATGCTTGCCGTAAAGCGCGAGCAGGCCGACCAGGAAAGCAAACGCCGCGACAACGCCGGTGCCGACCGCCGGTGTGAACATTTTCGGCTGCGTCGGCGACAGGAAAAACATAAAGCCGGTCACGGTCGTCAGCACCGTGGTCAACCAGAACAGCGCGGTGAGTTTAGGCAGCCGATGCGACCCGATCATGCCAAACACAACGATGATGCCGCTGGCGATGGCGATCAGCGTGATGACGACGTGCACCAGCGTGAAAGCAGGAAGCGAAAGACCGATTATCATGGAGCCCCCCTCGGATCCGGTACGGGAATACTATGACGGCGCGCCCGCCTTGGCTACTGCGCTTGCACCGCACCTTGGTCGCATGGCGCCCGACTATTTGCCGCTCGGCCCGAAGCGCTCGGTCTTAATCCGTTGCGCCGCGTGACCGAGATCCCGCAGGCCTCGCGCCGCCGATTCCACCAGAGGCGTCGGGCCGCAGACGAAGATGCGGGGATTTGTCGCTGGCGGGAATGCAGCCGCTTCCAGCATCGCCCGATCGATGCGCCGTGTCTCGCCGCTCCAGCCAGCCGGTCTTTCGCGCGTCAATGTATGAATGACGTTCAGGCCCGAACCATCGGCGGCAAGTTTCTCCAACTCGGCGCTGTAAATGATGTCGGCGAACGTGCGCGACGAGTAAAGCAATGTCGCCGGCGTCCGGCTGGCGCTTGCCGCGCGCTGACGCAACATGGCCATCAAGGGCACGATGCCTGAGCCACCGCCGACCAAAACCAACGGGCCATCGAGCGCCTCGCTCCAGATGAAATAGCCGCCGATCGGCCCCCGCATTTCAAACGTATCGCCGACACGCGCCTCGCCGGCGAGATAAGACGATACTTCGCCGTCCGGCAGCATTTCGATGGTCAGTTCAAGCCGCGCGGCACCGGGCGCCGAGGCAAGCGAGTAGCTGCGCCGCGCCTGATAGCCGTCATCGGCGGTGAGACGCACGTCGACATGCTGTCCGGCTTTGTGGCCGGGCCAGTCCGGCACATCGAGCACCAATGTGCGCACGCGCGGCGTCTCGTCGATGACGCCGGCGATGCGTGCGGTCATCCATTGCAATCGCCTTGGAGCAACCGCGGCGCTATCAGTCGCCATCGTAACGCTGCTCGCGCCAGGGATCGCCATAAATGTGATAGCCGTTCTCTTCCCAGAAGCCGGGCACTTCCGGATCGACGAACTGCAATCTGCGCACCCACTTGGCGCTCTTCCAGAAATACAGATGCGGTACCAAAAGGCGCGCCGGCCCGCCATGCTCGGGATCGAGTGGGCCGCCGCCGAATTGCGTCGCCACCATCGCCTTGCCGTCGAGCAGATCCTCGGCCGGCACATTCGTCGTGTAGCCGCCCTCGCAATGCACCAACACGTAAGGCTGCGGCGGCTCGCTCAATCCGCACGCTTCCAGCAGCGTATCGATCGAGACGCCATGCCAGTCGGTGTCGAGCTTCGACCAGGTGGTGACGCAATGGATATCGACGGTGGCGTCGGTCTGCGGCAGCGCATTGAACTGCGCCCACGTCCATTCGCCGAGCGGCGTGTCGCCGTCTTCCAGCGTCAGCCGCCAGGAGGCGAGATCGGGCTCCGGCGTCGGCCCTGCCGACAGCACCGGGAAGTCCTCGACCAGATGCTGGCCGGGCGGCACGCGCGCATTGCGGCCACCGGAGCCGCGGCCGCGAAAGCCGCGCGAGATGGGAGGTGCGCTCATCGTCGGACCCTGAATTGACGGGCCAGTGTCGCGCGCGACGATGACGATTACAATACGCCGGGAGGATGAGTGCCCGGCACGCCATGGCCGAGCCAGATGCCGATCAGCGCGGCGAGCGCCACCAGCACGAGAAAGCCATTGATCGAGATCAGCAATGCCGGCGGCAGACGTTGGGCGCCGGGAGTCGGATCGGCGTTATACAGATTGCGCCAGACCGCGGCGGCATAACAAAAAGCGCTGAACAGGATCAGGACGCTGCCCGTGGTGGTGACCAAAAATTCCGGCACCACCCCGGTGAGCAGGGCGCGCGCGCCGATGCCGCTGGCCATCGCCACCAGGCCGGTGCGGACCCAGGCGGCATAGGTCCTCTCGGCTGCGAACACGGTGCGATCCGAGGCGAGCCCGGTACGCCGGTCGGCGCTATCTTCGATGCGCGCCGTGCTGCGCTCTGTTTGTTTGGCGCTATCCTCGATCTGGACGGCGCTTTCCTTGAGCTTTTCGGCGCTTTGCGCGACTTTGGTGGGGGTGGCCATGCCCCGACAAAGCCCGAGGCCCGACAAGGTTCCACGTCGGCCGTTCGGGTCGCCCGATTAGCGGTTGGCGGGTCGCTTCGATATCGGCGATGATGACGGCCTTGATCATTGCCGGGTTCGCGGCGATGGTCTTTTCCGTTGCCGACAGGAAGGTGTAGAGCGTCTTAGGCTGCAGCTCCCACATCCGGCCTATGGCGTGCAGATCCGGCACCTTGCTCTTGGCGAACATTTCCTGCTCGACATTCAGGATCGCGGTGTCGACCTGGTTCGCCACCAAGGCCGGCACGTCTTCGCTGGCGATGCTAACGAAGTTGACGTCTTTCGGATCGATCCTGGCGGCGCGCAAAACGCTGCGGCTAAGCAAGTCGGCGAATCCGCCCGGCTCCTGAATGCCGACGCGCTTTCCTTTCAGATCTTTCGGCGTCTTGATTTCGGCGCGCACCACCTTCGAGGCTTCGAACTTCGGCAGATTGGCAGACAGCGCCTTCATCGTGGCGCCATTGGCGCGGCCGATGATGGTCGGCGCACCCGGCGTCAAGCCGAGATCGATGTTGCCGGCGAGCAGCGCGCGCTAGACTTTCACACCATCGCCCAGCGAAACGATGTCGACATCGAGCCCGGCCTTTTTGTAGAGGCCGAGTTTCTTGGCGACGATCACCGGCATGTGCACGATATTGGGCGGCGAGGTCGGAATGCCGATCCTCCCTGTGGCTGGGGCATAAGGGGCCCTCTTGCGAGCGATGTTGCCCGATCGGTCCCATAACAACAACGAAGGAGCGGACTTCTTCCAAAGGTGGGGGATTTAGGGCGGGGCAATTTGGCTTTTGACGGCAATCGCGTAGCGTGGCTTATGGTCCAACCGATAGATGCGCACCGCAACCAATGACCAAATCCGTCTTTGAATTCGGCACCAATGGCCTGCCGCCGCCGCAAAGTGACGGCCGCCTCGACGCGCCAGCCTTTCATCGCAACCACGACGCCATCTGGCAGGCCATCGAACCTTTTCTGCATACGAAATCCGGCGCGGTCCTGGAAATCGGCAGCGGCACCGGTCAGCACGCCATGACCTATGCCGCCCGGTCGCCGCAGCTCACCTGGTGGCCGAGCGATATGACGGCCTCGCATCTGGCCAGCATCGCCGCCTGGCGCGCGGCCAGCGGCCTTGCCAATCTGCGTGCGCCGCAGCGCATCGACCTGATGGAAGCAGACTGGCAATGGCCCGGCGACGGCGCCAGGCTTGCCGCCATCCTCTGCTGCAACGTGATCCACATTTCGCCGTGGCGGGTGACCGAGAATTTATTCGCCGGCGCCGGCCGAATGCTCGGCGCAGGCGGCCACCTGCTGCTGTACGGGCCATATAAGCGCGACGGCGTCCATACCGCGCCGAGTAATGAAGCATTCGACGCCTCGTTGCGGGCGCGCAATCCCGAATGGGGCGTGCGCGACCTCGCCGACGTCACGGCGCTGGCGCAATCTCATGCCATGACGCTCGGCAAAATCGTCGAAATGCCCGCCAATAATCTGGTGCTGGCCTTCGAACGGCATTAGACAATCCCGGACCAAACGCCTGAGCCCGCAAGGACAAAGCAATGACCGATACGCTGCCGCCGGAACCGAACATGGACATCGCCCATCTCGGCCATCTCGAATTGCTGACGCCGGTGTTCGACAAAAGCGTGCGGTTTTTCACCGAGGTGTTCGGACTGACCATCTCCGGCGAGCAAAGCGACAGCGTATACTTGCGCGCCTATGACGACTATGAGCGCTATTCGCTCAAACTGACCGCGTCGAAGACAAACGGCATGAAACATGTCGCCTATCGCACGCGCAGCCCCCAAGCGCTGGAACGGCGCGCCGCCGCGCTGAAAGGGTCGGGCTTCGACATCGGCTGGAGCGACGGCGACCTCGGCCACGGCAAGACCTTCGTCTGCAAGGACCCGGACGGCCACGTCATCGAGCTTTACTTCGACACCGAATGGTACCAGGCGCCGCCGGAGTTGAAGCCGTCGTTGAAGAATCAGGCGCAGCGCTTCCCCGGCAAGGGCATCAATCCGCGCCGGCTCGATCACTGGAACGGGCTCGCCGCCAATATTTCGGAGTGCCGGGAATTCTTCGAAAAATATCTCGGCTTCCGCTTGACCGAGCGCATCGTGCTCAACGACGGCTCCGAAGCCGGCATCTGGCTGACCGCCACCAACAAGTCCTACGACTTCGCCTATACGCGCGATCACACCGGCGTGCCGGGGCGCTTCCACCACATCACCTATGCGCTGAATTCGCGCGAGGAGATTCTGCTCGCCGCCGATGTGTTCCTCGAGAACGGCGTGTTCATCGAAACCGGGCCGCACAAACACGCGGTGCAGCAGACATTCTTCCTTTATGTCTACGAGCCGGGCGGCAATCGCGTCGAAGTGGCGAACGCCGGCGCCAAGCTGATCCTCGCGCCGGACTGGAAACCGATCACCTGGACCGAGGAAGAACGCAAAAAGGGCCAAGCCTGGGGCCTCAAGACCATCGAGTCGTTTCACACCCACGGCACGCCAGAAGTGGCGCACAAGTAGATAGCGGCACACCCGTGCCCGGCGCCAAAATCCACTCCATCGCCCTGCCCTCGGGCGCCCCCATGCCGACCTATGGACTCGGCACCTGGCGCATGGGCGAAAACGGCCGCGCGCGCGACGCCGAGGTCGCGGCGCTGCGCCATGGCCTGGCGCGCGGCTTCACGTTGATCGACACCGCCGAGATGTACGGCGACGGCGAGGCTGAGCGCATTGTCGCCGAGGCTGTCGGGCCGCGACGGGCGAACGTGTTTATTGTCAGCAAGGTGCTGCCGCAGAATTCCAGCAAACGCGGCACGATCGCCGCCTGCGAGCGCAGCCTCAAGCGCCTCGGGACCGATCATATCGATCTTTACCTGCTGCACTGGCGCGGTTCGCCGCCGCTGGCCGAAACCATCGCCGCCTTCGCCGAACTCAAGGCCGCCGGCAAAATCCTCAACTGGGGCGTCAGCAATTTCGACATCGACGACATGCACGATCTGGACAAGGCAGACTCTGCCGGCGGCTGCGCCACCAATCAGGTGCTCTACAATCTGTCCCGGCGCGGCATCGAATACGACCTGATGCCGTACTGCCGCGCGCGCGGCGTGCCGATCATGGCCTATTCGCCGATCGAGCAGGGCCGCCTGCTCACGCATCCCGGTTTGCGAGAAGTCGCCAAACGCCATGCCGTGACGGCGGCGCAGGTGGCGCTGGCCTGGCTGTTCCGGCAGGACGGCGTCATCACCATTCCGAAAGCCACCACGTTGCAGCACGTCGACGACAATCTGGCGGCCTTGAACCTGCAACTGACGGCGGAAGACCTCGCCGCGCTCGATCGGCATTTTCCCAAGCCGACGCGGGCCAAGCCGCTGGACATGCTATAACGGCGCGACAAGACGACAATGCCGAGGATGACGCCGATGACAACAGCCATGACCCGCCGCAACACGCCGCGCATTTCGTTCATCGGCTTCGGCGAAGCCGGTCAGGCCATCGCCTCCGGTTTGCGCGAGAGCGGCATCGAGCAGATCGCCGCCTGGGATATTCTGTTTCCCGATGCCGCCGGTGCCAAGCTCAAAGCGGCCGGCGCGCAACACGGCGTGCGGCTGGCGACGTCGGCGGCGGACGCCGTGCGCGATGCCGACATGGTCATCGCGGCCGTGACCGCCGCATCGAGCCTGGAAGCCGCGCGCTCGGTGGCGCCGCATCTGAAAAGTAATCCTTATTATCTCGACATCAATTCGGTGTCCCCCGGCCGCAAGATCGATACCGCCGCCTTGCTCAACGGCCGCGCGCGCTATGTCGATGTCGCCGTGATCGCGCCGATCCACCCGGCGCGGCACAAGACGCCGCTGCTGATTGCCGGGCCGCATGCCGACGCGGTTGCGCCTCTCCTGCAAGAACTGGAGATGAAGCTGAAAATCGTCAGCACGGAGACCGGCAAGGCGGCGGCGATCAAGATGATCCGCAGCGTCATGATCAAAGGCATCGAGGCGCTGACGCTGGAATGCTTCCTCGCCGCCGCGCGCGCCGATCTGCTGGAGGAAGTCACCGTTTCGCTGAAGAATAATTACCCGACGCTCGATTGGACCAAGATCGCCGACTACAACATCGAGCGCATGGCCAATCATGGCGAAAGGCGCGCCGCCGAGATGGAAGAATCCGCCGTCACCTTGCGCGAGCTGGGTCTCGAACCTTTGATGGTCGAAGGCACGGTCAAGCGCCAGCGCGAGATGGGCGCGCTCGGCAAGAAAGACAGCGTACAGGCGACGCTCAACGATGGCCGCGCCGCGATGCTCGACGCGATCAGCGCCGCCGCGAAGGACCGGGATTAGATAGGGGTTGGGCGCGGCGGCACGCGCTCTTTTGCAGTGCAATAAATTTGTAGCGTAAAACTTTGCAGCGCAGAACATTGCCGCGCTGCATCAAGCTGTCCACGGATTCTGAACGTCCGTTCATTCTAAGGTTCTTGATATTGGCGCGCGCATCCTTCTACGATAGGCGGCTACCTAGAAAAAACATTTTGGAGGCGACGAATGCAATTCAAGAAAATTGGCACCGCTGCGTTGATTGTTGCCGCCGCTATGATTTTCGTGTTCAGCCCGACGGGCGCGAGCGCCGACTATAACGGCGGCGGGCCCATCAAGGCCGGCAAGATGTGCTGGCGGGCGAGCAACGCTCTTGACCATGGCTATTGGGAGAAATGCCCGAAGCCGGCAAAGGCCATGATGAAGGGCAAAAAGGCCAAGAAGTCTAAGAAGGCCAAGAAGGCCGCGAAACCGGCCAAGAAGTAATAATCAAAGTCAAAGCGGTCGATGTTGCGATCGCATTGAAACAGGCCGCTGCCAAACAGCGGCCTGTTTTTTTGTTGCGCTATTTCTTGCGCGGCGGCGTCACGATCAGTTCGGACAGCTGCTCCTTGGTCAGCGGCTTGTCGAGAAATTTCAACGTCACCGCGTCGCGCACCGCGCCGTCGAGGTCCTTGAACTCGTCGCTCTGCAAGGCTTCCTTCGGCTGGAATTTGTCCATCGATTCTTTCAAGAGATCGACCGGCAGCTTCATCTTGACCGAATACATCTCGACCGCCTTCGGGTCGGCATACATCCAGTCGACCGCCTCGCGGTAGGCTTCCATAAAGCGAAGGATCGCTTCCTTCTTGGTCTTCCAGGACTCGGCGTTGACCAACAGGACGCGCACGGTCTGCCCCTTCAACGAGGGAACGTCACTGCCGCGCGCAATGATGCGAATTTTGCCCTCGTTGATTTCCTTGATGCCGAATGGCGGCGCCGCCCAGCCGATATCGATCTGGCCGGACATTACCCCGGTCAGCGTGCCCGGCGGACCGCCGGTCGCGGTCGGCTTGGCCTTGAGGCCAAGTTCGCTGGCAAAGGCCACGACGATGTTGTTCGAAGATGAACCGTTGGTCGAATAGGCGATGGTATTGTCGGCCGTCGCATCCTTCAGGCTCTGAAGCTTGAAATCCGATTTCACATACCAATACAGATCGCCGGTGCCGGTGAAAGCCGGCGACAGAATGCGCACCGGCGCGCCCTTCGAGAACGCCCGCATCACGCCGGCCGCGCCGACGCCGGCGCCGATATCGGCCGAGCCGGAAATCACCGCCTGAATGGTTTCGCCGGCGCCCTGCGTGCCGACATTCTCAAGTACCAGACCGTGCTTCTTGAAGATGCCGGCATCCTGGCCGAGTGTCGGCGGCTGGTTTTCCCAATTGTTGATCTGGCCGATCGCGACCTTGAGCTGGTCCTCAGCCGACGCCGCGGGCATGCCGAGCGCCAGCGGAACGATGAGGCCGAGTGCGCCGGCGATTGATTTGAATGATTTCATTTTTGCTCCTCCCTTGATTTATTTTAGTTTATTTCCGCCGTGCGGCGGTTTTTTTCTTGTGCTTCACACCTAACTTTTTCTTCATCTTCGCCGGCTTTGTTTCAGTGGCCACCGCGCCGCCGGATTTCGCCACCCGCATCGACCAATATTCCCACGACCGTGTCAGCCCGGTGGTCGACACCACGATTTGTCCGGCCTTTTCGGTTTCGCCGGGTGAAAGCGAAGCGATGCGGTCGCCAATGGTGAGCGCACGGACCTGATATTCGGCGTTGCGCGCCGAATAGACGCAGCGAAACACGCAATCCTGCACGCTGGTGCCGGCCACGGTGACGCCGTGGCGATTCATCAATACCATCCAGTGCGTGCCGAGTGCGCGCGCCAGCGAAGCGCCCTCCTCCGGCTTGCAGACCAGCATATTGGTATCGCCGAATTCGTCATGCTGGTCCCAGTAAGGCGGTTTGATACCGCCGACCGCGCCAAGATGGAAGATCGGCACATAGTCGGTGCCGGTGGCGAGTAGCGGCATGAAAGCCGGGCAATGATGATGGCACACCGAATTGACTTCCGGCCGCGCCTTGTAGATCGCGCCATGAATGACGCGCTCGGAATATTGCGACACCGTCGGCTCGCGCACCGGGTTGGAGTCCAGATCGTATTCGATGAAGTCGTCCGGCGTGACCATTTCGGGCGCACGCGAACGGGACAGTAGATAGCGATTAGGATTGTCCGGATGCCGCATGCTGACATGGCCGAAGGCGTCGATGACACCTTCATTGGCAACAATACGGTTGGCGAGCGACAATTCGCGGCGAGCATCGACGAGATTAGGGGCCACTGACAGATTTCCTCTCCCGGTACCCGCGATACGGGGCACTTATTGATTGTATCCCATGGGCTGGGACAATGCTGCTGTTAGTATAGCATGGCGGCGCTTGACAGAAGTGCAGCTTTAGGGAGGGTTGCTGCCATGCAGGAACCCGCGCAAATCGTCGTTGACAATATCAGCCATCTTTACCGGCCGCCGCGCGGCCGCGAGGTACTCGCGCTCGACGCCGTCTCGCTCGAGGTGCGCCAGAGCGAATTCATCGCGCTTCTCGGCCCCTCCGGCTGCGGCAAGTCGACTTTGCTGTATCTCATCGGCGGCTTCCTGCCGGTGGAAAAGGGCGAGATCCGGGTCGATGGCAAGGCGGTCGCCGGACCCGGCCCCGACCGCGGCATCGTGTTCCAGCATTTCGCATTGTTTCCATGGAAAACCGTGCGCGGCAACGTTCTCTACGGGCTCGAACGCCAGGGCATGGCGAAAGCCGAGCGCGAAAAGCGGGCGATGGACTACATCGAACTGGTCGGCCTGCATGGCTTCGAGGACAGCTACCCGTCGCAACTGTCCGGCGGCATGAAGCAGCGCGCGGCGATCGCGCGTACGCTCGCCTTCGATCCGAAAATCCTGCTGATGGACGAGCCATTCGGCGCGCTCGATGCGCAGACCCGCGGCCTGATGCAGATGGAGCTGCTGCGCATCTGGCAGCGAACGCCGAAGACGGTGATCTTCGTCACCCATGACGTGCAGGAAGCCGTTTTGCTTTCCGACCGCGTCGCGGTGATGTCGGCGCGGCCCGGCCGTATCAAGACCATTGTCGATACCAAATTCGACAAGAACGACCCGGATATCTTTAAGAACAAGACCTTCGTCGAGAAAGTCGACGAAATCTGGAATCTGGTGAAGGACGAAGCCATCAAGGCGCAGGGCAAACGCAGCGCATGACCAAGACCCTCATCCGCTATCTGCCGCTGCTCATCCTGGCGCTGGTCTGGGAGATGGCGGCGCGTTTCGAGTGGGTCTCGACCACCGCGCTGCCGCCGCTCACCGACGTCGTGCGCGCCTGGGTCGAACTGCTGCTCGACGGCGAACTGCTGCGCAACAGCGCCTCGTCTTTGTATCGCATCGGCGGCGGCCTCGGCCTGTCGATCGTCATCGGCACCGTGCTGGGCATCGGCATGGCCTGGTGGAAGCCGGTCAATGTCCTGCTCGCGCCGATTGTCGAAGTCTTCTATCCGGTACCGAAATCGGCGCTCATTCCAGTCACCGTGATCTGGCTCGGCTACGGCGACGGCTCCAAGATCCTGCTGATTTTCCTCGGCTGCATGGTACCGGTGACCATTGGCGCCTTCAACGGCGCGCGCGCCAGCGAACAGGTGATGGTCTGGTCGGCACGCAGCATGGGCGCCGGCAAATTACGCGTGCTGTGGGATGTGGTGATACCCGGCGCAATGCCGGAACTGCTCAACGGCATCCGCACCGCTCTGGCGCTGTCATTCATTTTGCTGGTGTCGTCCGAATTGGTCGTCGCGCAAAAGGGCTTCGGCTTTCTGATCGGTTCGCTCGGCGCCGGCGGCTCCTATGACGCCATGTACGCGGTGGTGCTGACGGTTGCCTTCCTCGGCTTTGCCGCCGATCGCGCGTATCTTGAAATCGTCCGGCGCACCTTGGCGTGGCGGAGCGTGACATGAGCATCGAGGTGCAGACACCGCGCGACGGCGTTCCGGAAATTCTCGGCCGGCTGGCGTGGACGCTCATCTGGGGCTTTGCCCGCGTCTTTTCCATCGTCGCACTGCTGGCGGCGTGGGAAATCCTGGCGCGCAGTCACACGTTCACGCCGTTCCAGTTGCCGGCGCTCAGCGCCGTGCTGGAGCGCATCTGGTCGGACGCCGAGAGCGGCGACCTCGCCATCAATACCGCACTGACTTTGTATCGGGCGATGGCCGGATTTCTGATCAGCGCCGTCGGCGGCGTCGTCGTCGGCATGGCGATGTCGCGCAACGCCGCGGCGAACTGGTTCTTCGACCCGATCGTCTCGGTCGGCTTCCCGATGCCGAAGATCGCCTTCCTGCCGGTGGTGATCCTGTGGCTCGGCGTTTATGACACCGCCAAGATCACAATTATCGTCGTCGATGCGATCTTCCCGGTGATCGCCGCGACGGTCATTGCCATCCAGGGCGTCGAACGCGAATTGATCTGGTCGGCGCGCAACATGGGCGCCAATAACCGCCAGCTGCTGCACCAGGTCATTCTGCCGGCGGCGCTGCCGCAGATCATGACCGGACTTCAAGTGGCCCTGCCGTTATCCCTGATCGTGGCGGTGGTTGCGGAAATGCTGATGGGCGGTTACGGGCTCGGCGGCGCGATGATGCAGGCGTCGCGTTTTGCCAATTCGACCAGCGTCTTTGCCGGCATCGTCGAGATCGCAGTTATTGGCTACGTGCTGATCAAGGCGATGGCGATCATTCGCCGCAGGCTTTTGATCTGGCATCCGGAAGCCAACGCGCCGGCAACGGCGTAAAGCCGCACCAATTTTACCGTGCACTGTATCGCATTCCGGGCAAATCCACCCTTCATGCGGCTTGCCAAAAACAGTTGGACACCCGACAATCCGCTGCAATTCGCAGACTGAAGTTTGCCGTTCAATGGCAGGCTCGTCGAATTCTGGGAGGAAAATATGCGATTTCTGAATGTGGCCCTGGCCGGCGCCTGCGCGCTCGGCATTTTCGGTGCAAGCGCCGCGCAAAGCGCGGAGCCGGTAAAAATTCGTATGTCCTGGGTGGCGCCGCTCGCCAACTGGGCTTCCGTGGTCCTCGAGAAAAAGGATCTGATGAAGCACCTCGGCAAGTCCTACACGCTCGAAACCGTGCGTTATCAGGGCACGCCGCAGATGATAACGGCCATCGCCAATAACGAGCTGGAAGTGGCCAGCCTCGCTTATTCGTCGCTAGCCATCGCCATCGAGAACGCGGGCCTCAGCGACCTGCGCGTCATCGCCGATGAATTCCAGGAAGGTAAAGCGGGCTTTTACACCGACGGTTATTGGGTGCGCAAAGACTCCGGCATCGACAAGGTTGAGGATCTCAAGGGCAAGGTGATCGGCACCAATGGCGGCGGCAGCGCCGTCGACATCGGCGTGCGCGCCATGCTCAAGAAGCACGGTCTCGAAGACAAACGCGACTACACTTTGCTGGAAGGCCCGCTGCCGGCGATGCCCGCCATGCTACTCGAAAAGAAGGCCGACCTGATCCCGGCGGTGCTGCCCTTCGCGCTCAACCCGCAGCTTAACGCCGACGGCAAGATGCTGTTCAGCATCTCTGACTCGCTCGGTCCGATCGACATGATCGTCTTGTGCGCGCGCGAGGACTTCATCAAGAAGAACCGCGCCGCCATGGTTGACTACATGGAAGACGTACTGACCGTGGCGCACTGGTTCCTCGACCCGAAGAACCACGACGAAGTGGCGCAGATCGCCTCGAAGATCACCAAGGCGCCGCCGGAGCGGTTCGGCTGGCTCTTCACCAACAAGGACAACTATCGCGATCCGAACCTGATGCCGGATCTGGCGGCGTTGCAGAAGAACATCGACACCACCCGCGACCTCGGCTTCGTCAAGAAGCCGATCGACATCAAGAAATTCGCGGATCTGACCCTGGTGACCGAGGCGGCGAAGCGGCTCAAGTAGAGCGTCTTGCCGGAAGGAATAAACGAACAGGCCCCGGAGCATCCCTCCGGGGCCTTTTTGTTGGCTATTTAGCCGCCTCAGGCCATCGTGATCGGAATAGCGCCGAGGAAATCGCGCTTTCCGATATCGGCGCCGAAGGCGCGCACGATGCCGTAGGCCGCGCTCATGTGGAAATAGAAGTTCGGCAGTACGAAGTGGTTGAGATAATCGGCGCCTTTCATCTGGCCCTGCTTAGGGCCGAGCGGGAATGAAATGGTGCGGTCGCTCGAGGCATCGATCGCCTTGGCGTCGAGCGTCTTGATATAGGCCACAGTCTTGGCAATCCGTTCTTTAAGTGCCTCGAGACTGGTCTCGTTATCCTCGTATTTCGGCGCTTCGACGCCGGCCAGCCGCGACAAGCCATTCTTGGCCTGATCGCAGGCAATCTGCACCTGCCGGGTCAGAGCAAACATATCCGGCGCCAGACGCCAGCCGAGCAGCACCGAAGGATCGATCTTCTTGGCGGCGGCGTGCGCGGCCGCCTTGTCCAGCACACCGGCGAGAGCGATGAGACCAATTTCGCAGACCGGCACTGAGGCCTTAGACATCGAATAAGTCATGAGCGTTGTCTTCCCTGAAACGGTTGTCGCCCGGCGAGACGCCGCGGCGGCGGGATATTGCCATGCCGGATGGCGGCGGAACAACGTCCCGCCGCCTACATAGCAATAGCCGTGTCCGGTACAAGTGGCCGACGACCGATAAGGCCGGATACGCCCCTATAATTCGACCCACTGCCGCAGCAGGTTGTGATAGACGGCGGTCAGTTCGACATTCGAGGCATGACCGGGATGGTCGCGGCCGAGCTTGATGATCGCCATGTCCATGTCGAACAGCAGCGAACGCTTGCTCTCGTCGCGGATCATGCTCTGGGTCCAGAAGAACGACGCGATGCGCGAACCGCGCGTGATCGGCACGACGTTGTGCAACGAGGTCGCCGGATAGACAATCATGTCGCCCGCCGGCAATTTCACCGAGTGCTCGCCGTAAGTGTCCTGCACGACCAGCTCGCCGCCGTCATAGTCCTCCGGCCCGGAGATGAACAAGGTCGACGACACGTCGGTGCGGATGCGCGCGCCATTGCCGGCACGAACGGCATTGTCGACATGCGCGCCGAAGGTCATGCCGGCGTCGTAGCGATTGAACAGCGGCGGAAACACCTGCTTCGGCAGCACCGCCGACATGAACAGGTTCGACCGGCCCAACGCTTCGAGCACCATATCGCCGAGTTCGCGCGATTCCGGCGCTTCCTCCGGCAATTGCAAATTGAACTTCACCTGCGCCGACTGGTGTCCCGCCGTGACGCGGCCGTCGACCCAGGCGGCCTTTTCCATGACCGCGCGGCAGCGCGCCACCTGCTCGGGCGAGAGCACGTTGGGAATATGAATCATCATCGGCGCGTCGTCCTCTTTACGTGCATGCGCATTACCACTTGATCCGGTACGACAGCGACGCCGAACGGCCGGAACCGGGCACGGCATGGCCGGCGTAATACTGCGCGTAATAGGCGACGTCGGTGATGTTGTAGATATTGAGCTGGATGGTCGATTTCGGATCGACCTTGTAGCTGAGCATCGCGTCGAACTTCCAGAACTCCGGTACATAAGCGGTGTTCTGCGTGTTGACATAAGCCATCGACTGATAGGTCGTGCCGCCGCCGGCGCTCCAAGCGCGCGCGATATCATAGCTGGTCCATAACGTGATGTTGTGGCGCGGCGCGTTCGGCAGCCAGCGGCCTTGCTGCGCGAGATCGCTGTTCTGAACGATGCGGGTATCGATGTAGCTGTAGCCGGACATGATCTGCCACTTGTCGGT
>CAIMEA010000089.1 GCA_903839845.1 uncultured Hyphomicrobiales bacterium | reverse complement strand
GCGCGGGTGCGCACCGTGACATTGCCGCGCTTCATCGCCGGATGCAGGAACGCGGTCGCGGCGCTGATGCGGCGGCCTTTGTGAATGGTGCGTTGCGCGTAGGAGACGCCTTCCTGGGTGGCGCCGTTGTAATCCTTGTTGCGCGGAATGCCGAGGCTCTGCGCACCGGCGATGAAGGCTTCGCACAACGGATCGCGCCAGTCGATATCGGTGACGGTGAGATTGCCGTCGCGGCCGTGATAGGTGTCCTCGCCCTCGCCGATGCGTCGCTCCAGCCGCTTGAAGTAGGGCAGCACGTCGGCATAGCCCCAGCCCCGATTGCCGATTTGCGCCCAGGTATTGAAGTCGCTGCGCTGGCCGCGATTATAGATGTGGCCGTTGATCGACGAGGAGCCGCCGAGCGTCTTGCCGCGCGGCGAGAAGATGCGGCGGCCGGCGGTGTATTGGCCCGGCTCCTGCGAATAACACCAGTTGATGCTCGTGTTATAGAATGTCTTGATGAAACCGGCCGGCAGATGAATGTAAGGATGCCAGTCGGCGGGACCGGCCTCGAGCACGCAAACGCTTGTGGCCGGGTCTTCGCTCAGGCGGTTGGCGAGAACGCTGCCGGCCGAGCCGGCGCCGACGATCACATAGTCGAACGTGTCCATCGTCTTCCGTTTGTTCCTCGGCCGGTCTTATCGGGCCACCGCTAGCCTATTAGGCACGGAAAGCAGGGAAAGCGAAAGCCGGATCGGCGAACAAAGATACCCCACGAGACACTGCGTTAAACTCAGAGTAACGTCACGCAAAAATCCACACCATTGGGAGGTGACGTTCATGAGCGAAACGGATCAAGCCAAGCCAAATTCTTTGCCGCGCCGTACAATTCTTAAAGGTGCTGGATTGGGTGTCGGTGCCGGACTGTTGGCCGGCCTCGCGCCGGCGGCGGCGGCCGCGCCTTCCGGCGAGATCTGGAGCAAGGATTATTGGGCCAGGAAAGGCGATGTGAAACTCAATCTGTGGCGCAAACGCATTGGCGCGCCCCGCTCAGGCGAAGCCGCTCTGCCGATCGTCTTCCTCGTGCACGGATCGTCCAACTCGACGCGCTCGACCTACGATCTCACCGTGCCCGGCAAGGGCGAATACTCGCTGATGAATGTGCTGGCGCGCTATGGCTACGACGTCTGGACGATGGACCATGACGGCTACGGCTACTCCGGCTCATCCGGCAACAATTCCGACATCGCCAGCGGCGTCGAGGACCTCAAGGCCGCCATGCCCGTCGTGCTGAAGGAGACGGGTCAGCAAAAAGCCCATTTCTACGGCACCTCGTCCGGTGGCATTCGCGCCGCTGCCTACGCGCAGGCGGAGGCCGAGCGCGTCGGCCGGCTGATCCTGTCCGCCTTCACCTACAAGGGCGATGGCGCGGCCGAAATCGAACGGCGACGGAAGCGAATTGACGAACTGCGCGTCAATACCCGCCGCAAGCGCGACGCCGACATGATCCGCTCGATCTTCACGCGCGACGGCCATCCATCGGCTTACGACCCGGCGGTGCCGGAAGCCGTCATTGCCGCGGAGATGAAATTCGGCGATCAGATTCCGACCGGTACTTACCTGGACATGGCGGCGAACCTGCCCATCGTCGATCCCAAAAAGGTGCTGTCGCCGACGCTGATGTTGCGCGGCGAATTCGATGGCAACTCGACCAACGAGGATCTGCTCGATTTTTATCGTCAGTTGCCCAATGGCGACCGGCAGTTCGTCATCCTGCCGCAGACCAGTCACAGTCCGGGCTACGGCAAAAACCGGCAGCTGCTCTATTACGCGATTCACAACTTCCTCGCCGCGCCCGCGCCGACCGCGGCATAAGGCCTCGGCGGAACGCAAAAGGCCGCCGCTTTCCAGCGGCGGCCTTTCGGCATCAAGTCGTGCGCCCTAGGCGAACAGCGGACGCAAGGCGGGATTGCGCTCGATAAACGGCAATCGCTCGACCAAGCCGTCAAGACCCCAAACATGACCTGCGTGATGCACCATCAGGTAGGCGATCACGACCGCATAAGTGAGATGATAGTCAACGAACAAAGCGAGGTGGTTCTCGATGAACGGCCAGTCCATGTGAGCGAAGTGATAGGTCACCATCAGCAGAATGCCGAACGGGCCGCTGACGCGGACCATGAAGCCGGAGACCAGCGACAGACCGATCAGGAAATGGCCCCACTTCATCAGAAAGTCCGTGTAAGGCAGCACGGCGGGGGTGGCAAAAGCGGCAAACAGATCGTGGAAGGTCTTCACATGATTGAGGAAGCCTCCGGCGCTATAGCCTTGCAGGATTTGCCAGCTTCCGGCGTAAAGAAACAACCAGCCGGTGAGGACGCGCATCAGGAAGACGAGGCCGCGGTCGAGGGTGCTTGTTGGCATGGTCTTTTTCTGTTGAAGGGTGAATGCGCGACGGATCAGAGCCCGGCGCGCGCGCGTTGCATGGTCAGTGAAGGGGCCGCCAAAAGCCGCAAGGCGCCGCCGGCGGCCAATCCGAAAAACAGTTTCGAGATCAGGCTCACCGAATACGGCAACAGGCTGATGAAGGCCGGGCTGACGATCGGCAGCACGACAAAGAAGTTGATCGCCCAGACGCCGGCCAGCGCGATGATCGCGAACGATAACGGATTGGCTCGCGCCGTCGGCATCGCACGCCAAACGAACGCCAGTGCGGTGCCCAGCGCAACCGCGATAGCCATATGGACGCCGACGCCGAGCGTGACCGCTTCGGCGGGAAAGAGGGAACTTGCGCCGGCGGCGGTGGTGACGCCGCGGGCAATGACCGCGGGGTTCGCACCCGTGGTGGCGGCGTAAAGCGAAACCCAGGCAATTTCAGCGAGGCCGCCGGCGGCGCCGGCGATGGCGCCCAGGCGAATTGTATCAAGCGATCGGCTCAGCGAATGCTCTGAAGCGTTGACGATTGCGTTCATGGTGTTTCTCACGGGGGTTGGCGGTTTCGTGGCTAGCAAGAGAATGAATGCGAGCGGCTTTGCGCGGCGAACCGTGCGTCGTCTCTGCGGGTGTGAACCGGCAGCCGTCGTCCCTCTCGTCAAGAGAGCACGCGGCGGAGTACTAATGTTTGTTCTGGATCAAAAATGAGGAGATGGCGTCGATCGACCTGACCGCCGAATCTTAGTCGCCCATCCGTTCCGGCAAGTGGTCGCTCTGCGCCAGCGACGAGAACTTGGTGGTGGCGCCTTCGAAGGCGAGTTGGACCGTGCCGGTCGGCCCGTGGCGCTGCTTGCCGATGATGACCTCGGCCCTGCCGTAATATTTGTCGCTGTCGGCCATCCACGCCGCGAACTTTTCGCGGTCCGACTCCGACGGCTTGCGCATCAGGTGATAATATTCTTCGCGGTAGACGAACATGACGACGTCGGCGTCCTGTTCGATCGACCCCGATTCACGCAAGTCGGACAGTTGCGGATGCTTGTCCTCGCGGCTTTCGACCTGACGCGACAATTGCGACAGCGCCATCACCGGCACTTGCAGCTCTTTCGCCAGCGCCTTGAGACGCGTGGTGATCTCGGTGATTTCCTGCACGCGGTTTTCCGCGCCGCGCTTGCTCGAGCCGGTGAGCAGCTGAAGGTAATCCACCACGATCAGGTCGAGGCCGCGCTGGCGTTTGAGGCGGCGCGCGCGCGCCGCGAGTTGCGCGATCGACAGGCCGCCGGTCTCATCGACGTAAAGTTTCAAATTCTGCAGCCGGATCGAGTAGTCCTTGATCTTCTCGAATTCGTCGCCGCTGATGCCGCCGCGCCGGATCTGGTTCGAGGGAATGCCGGTCTGCTCGGCGATAATACGTGTCGCCAATTGTTCGGCCGACATTTCGCACGAGAAAAATCCGACTACGCCGCCATTGGTGGTTTCGGTATGGCCGTCGGGCTTGACGGTGCCTTGCCAGGCATTGGCGACGTTGAAGGCGATATTGGTGGCGAGCGCGGTCTTGCCCATGCCGGGGCGGCCGGCGAGCACGATCAAATCCGATTTCTGCAAGCCGCCCATCATGCGGTCGAGATCATCTAAGCCGGTGGCGATGCCGGACAGTTTGCCGTCGCGCTGATAGGCGTTGGCCGCCATGTCGATGGCGGTGGTCAGCGCCTGACCAAACCCCTGGAAGCCGCCGTCGTAACGGCCGGTCTCGGCCAGTTCGAACAATTTACGCTCGGCGTCCTCGATCTGCGCGCGCGGCGCGAAATCGACCGGCGCGTCGAAGGCGACATTGACCATGTCCTCGCCGACCTTGATCAGGTCGCGGCGGATCGACAGGTCGTAGACGGTGTGGCCGTAATCCTCGGCGTTAATGATGGTGGTTGCCTCCGCCGCGAGGCGGGCGAGGTACTGGGAGAGCGTCATGCCGCCAATGTCGATGGTGGCGTCGAGGAAGGTCTTCAACGTCACCGGCGTGGCGATCTTGCCGACGCGGATCAGGTCGCGGGCGATCTGAAAAATCTTCTGATGGATCGGTTCGAAAAAATGTTCCGGCGTCAGGAAGTCGGAAACCCGGTAGAACGCTTCGTTATTGACCAGGATAGCGCCCAGCAGCGCCTGTTCCGCCTCAATATTGTGCGGGGCGGTGCGATACAGCGCGGCCGGTTCTTCGGCTGGCTTACGGAGTGCTGATTCGATGGCGGCCATGGCGTTCCTTGTTCCGTCAATTTGACGAAACTTTGATTGGCCATTGGCTTACACCGCCTGATGCGTTTCGCGAGATTTAACTGGCGCTGTCCACGCTATGCACCGGTGTGGATGAATTTTGCAGCGCGGGGCTTCACATGCCGCTTGACGGGCATGGGCCGTGTTAATAGGGCGATGCCTTATTCGCCGGCCAGCCGCAGCGGGGCGTGCCGCGAATTCTCGGCCTCGCGCAGGCTCCGCTCTTCACGCATGATGTAGTCGCGGGTCATCGGCACTACATCTTGACGCTTGGTGAGCTGAATCTGGAACACCATCAGATTTTGCTCGCGGAACGCCATTTCGGACGAGGCCAAATAGAATTCCCACATGCGGACAAAGCGTTGGTCGTAAATCCGCTCGACTTCCTCGCGGTGCGCCAGGAACCGCTCGCGCCAGGCTTTCAACGTTTCGGCGTAGTGCAGGCGCAATATCTCGATATCGGTGACCAGAAGTCCGGCTTTTTCGATTTTCGGCAACACTTCCGACAGCGACGGTATGTAGCCGCCCGGGAAAATATATTTCGAGATCCAGGGATTGGTACGGCTTGGCCCTTCCGAACGGCCAATCGAGTGCAATACCATGACGCCGTCGTCGGCGAGCAGCTTCGCGCTCTTCTTGAAGAAGGTGTCGTAGTGATTGACGCCGACATGTTCGAACATGCCGACCGAGACGATGCGGTCAAAGCGGTCCTCGATGTCGCGGTAGTCCTGCAGATTGAAACGCGCGCGCGTACTTAAGCCGCGTTCCGCGGCGCGCGCATTGGCGATCCCGTGCTGCTCCTGCGACAGGGTCACACCTGTGACGTCGGCGCCGCCGAAATCGGCCAGATACAGCCCCAGACCGCCCCAGCCACAGCCGATGTCGAGCAGCCGCGGGGCGCCCTTCGCATTACCCCGCGACAGCCGCAGCTTGGCGGCGAGGTGGCGCTTTTTGGCGAGTTGCGCATCATCGAGCGACTGGTCGGGGCGCTCGAAATAGGCGCAGCTATATTGCCGGTCGGCGTCGAGGAAGAGCGAATACAGCCGGCCGTCGAGATCGTAATGGTGCGCGACATTCCGGCGCGAGCGGGTTCGCGGATTGAATTGTTCGAAACGGCGGTAAAGGAAACGCAGCAACCCCTGCAATCGCGCCCAATGTGGCACTTCGGTCTTTTGCCCGAGGGCGATCGCCAGCACGTCGGCGATGGTGCCCTGTTCGACGACAAAACTGCCGTCCATATAGGCTTCGCCGAATTTCAGTTCGGGATCGAGCAGGATGCCCCATTCGGCGGCGCGTGAGGCAAAACGTACCGATACCGGCCGGCCAGTGCCGTCGCCGAAGGTGAAAGTCGTACCGCGCGAGGTCGTGACGCGGAAATTGCCCCGCCGGATAAAGGTCTTCAGTAACAGCCGAAGCAACCGATCCATCGGCCGCCCCCCATTATTGAACGCACCGCAACTGGTCGTGCGCGTTTAAAGGTAGTAGCTCCACACCTCCAAACGCCGTGGCCCAAGACGGGTTCCACGCCAACATTCAACCAAACTTGTGGCGGTACATCAATGCCGCAATGCGGGGCAGGCTATGCATTTGCCGCAGGGGGAGTAGGGCATTGTCGGACGGACAATGTCGGCTACCCCACGAAGTGGCGGGTCACAATCCCGCAAGAATGGGCTATCAAGCAAGCCGACTCGGGCGCTCTTTGGATTTGGGCGCGGTAAGGGGCGGCGGCACCGGCGGGCGGCAACAGGACGGACGGTAATGAACTTTTTGAATCGCACTTTTCAGGCGGCGGGCTTAATGGCTCTGTTGGGAGCCTGGCCGGCGGTCGCCCAGGAAAACCTCTATGGCAACAAGACGCCGGCGCAGATTTTCGCCAGCGACTGCGCCATCTGTCACAAGACGGCGCAGGGGCTGAGCAAGGCCGGCGGCGCCTTCGGTGTCGGTCTCGAGGGCTTCCTGCGCGAGCACTATACCGCCAGCAAGGAAACCGCGGCCGTCCTGGCCAAATATGTCCAGTCGCTGGACAGCGGTCCGGCGGCGCCGGAAAAGCCGGCCAAGCGCACGGCGTCTAAGCCGGCGGCCAAGAAGCCAGGTGAGGAAAAGGCCGACGCAAAGCCGGAATCAAAGTCCGAACCGAAGGCCGATGCCAAGCCGGAAGCCAAGGCCGAAGCCAAGCCCGCAGCCAAGCCAGAACCGAAACCGGCCGAAGCGGCCACGCCTGAACCCAAGCCGGAAAAATCCGAGTAACCGCCCGCTGCGACGCAAGCGTTCGCGCGACACAAAGAAAATCCCGCCCCGGAGAATTCCAGAGCGGGATTTTTGTTGTCGGGTCGACGCGAAGCTTAGGCTTCCTCGTCGGTCTTCTTCTTGCGCTTGGCCTTGGCCGGCTTGGCGTCGCCCTCAGCGGCAGCCGCGACGGTCTCGCCTTCGGCGGCGGCATCTTCGGACTCTTCCGATTCAGCGTCGAACAAGGCTTCGGCGCGCGCCTTGGCGGCTTCGGCCTCGGCTTCAGCGTCCTCGGCGTCTTCACGGCGGATGGTGACGTCCTCGCCACGGCCGATGCGTTCGGCTTCGGCTTCGCTGCGCGCGACGATGACGGTGACCGAGACTTCGACGTCCGGATGCAGCGCCAGCGGCACCTTGTACTGGCCGATCGACTTGATCGGCGCGTTGAGTTCGACCGCGGTGCGGGTGATGGTGTTACCTTCGGTCGAAATCAGGGTAGCGATATCGCGGGTCGAGACCGAGCCGAACAGCTGGCCGGTTTCGCTCGCCTGGCGGATGACGACGAAGGTCTTGCCGTCGACCTTGGACGCGACCTTGCCGGCTTCGCCCTTGCGCTCGAGGCTCTGCTTTTGCAGCTCCGCCTTCATGCCTTCGTATTTGGCCTTGCTTTCGGCATTGGCGCGCAGCGCCTTGCCGCGCGGCAGCAGAAAGTTGCGGGCATAGCCGTCCTTGACGCGGACGACGTCGCCCATCTGGCCGAGTTTGCCGACGCGTTCGAGCAGAATGACTTCCATGGCAGTTCTCCTTTGTGGATCGTTTGAGTGTTGTCGTGAAACTTAAAGCCGAGCAGCGGGGCCGCGCCTGCGCGCGGCGCGCGCGCGCAGGTCGAAGGCCGTTTCGGCGATGCCGAGCACGCACAGCGCCAGCACCGGCCAACCGAAAATCATCACCGACGCGTAGATGCCGCCGAGCAGAAAAGGGCGGCTGCCGATACCGCGCGTAATCGCATGCAGCACCGCAAGGCCGAGGACGGCGTAAGCCATCAGCAACGCGGCCGACAAAACGCCGGCGACGATGCCGATGAGGCTGTCGAGAAAGCTCAGCGCGATCGCCGCAGCGAGCGTCGCCGCGAACGGTTTCGGGAACGTCATCTCGGCGAGCGCCGGCCACGGCCGCGTCAGCCGTCCGGAGAATTTCACCACGCGGGCGGCGAGCCAGAGATTGAAGACGTTGGTCAGCGTGGCCACGACCGCCGCCGCCGGCGGCACCGCGATGACCAGAAACGCCACCAGGCGCTCGGCATTGCCGAGGTTTGGGCCATCGGTTGGCGTACCCAATTCGCTGCGCAGCATGCGCGACAACGAACCGGACAGGCCGGCCCGGAAGCTCTCGGCATCGAGGCCGAAATTCGGAATGGCGACGATGACGACCAGTGCGGCCAGCACCGCGGCCCAGACGACCAGACGGCCGGGCGGATACCATTCAAGCGTGGCCAATCCGGCGGGCGCAGCGCCGGCGCCAACGTCGCCGGGGCGCGCCAACAGCGCGAGATAGCCCAGCCACCAGGCGGGCAGGCCGGCGCCGGCGAGAAAAGCCAGGAAGAACACGCCGCCAAAGGCAACGCCGAGCGCGGCCGAAGCGGCGACGGCAGCGACCAGCGCCGACCAATGGCTCCAGCCAAGGCCTGCGATCATGATCGGCAGCGGGGCGAGGTAGAACAGCGGGATCGACAGCCACACGCCGGATGTCACTGACGCGAACAGCAGCGCCGCGGCGGCGCCGGCGGCAATTCCCACTAATCCGATTTGCACCATCACGAGCTGTCCCGCTGCGAGAGCGGTTAGAGAGGGCATTGCCCGATGACGGACTTGCCCTCCCAACCATCGGCTTCCGGGAACCCCGGAAGCCTCGTTTTAGAATTCGCGATTAGCGAATGACGCAACTAGTCCGCGTCAGCGGACTAGCGAATGACGTAAGGCAGCAGGCCGAGGAAGCGCGAACGCTTGATCGCCTGCGCCAGTTCGCGCTGCTTCTTGGCCGACACCGCGGTGATGCGGGACGGCACGATCTTGCCGCGCTCGGAGACGTAGCGCTGCAACAGCTTGACGTCCTTGTAGTCGATCTTCGGGGCGCCTGCGCCGGAGAACGGGCAGGTCTTGCGACGACGGAAGAAAGGACGGCGCGTTCCGCCAGCGGCCGCACCAGCGCCACCGGCACCTTGGGATGATCCGAATGCCATGGTTTAGTCCTCCACTGAGGCGTCTTGAGAATCGTCATCGCGGCGCGGGCGGCGTTCGCCACGATCGCCGCCACGGCCACCGCGATCGCCGCGGTCGCCACGATCACCGCGATCGCCACGATCGTCGCGATCGGATTTGCGCATCATCGCGGAAGGGCCTTCCTCCAGCTCTTCGACGCGGATGGTGAGGTAGCGAAGGCAATCTTCGCTCAGACGTTCCTGACGCTCGACTTCGGTCAGCGCCGCCGACGGCGACTCGACGTTGAGCAGCGTGAGATGCGCCTTGCGATTCTTGGAAATGCGATACGAGAGCGACTTGAGGCCCCAGTATTCGGTCTTGGTGATCTTGCCGCCGTTATCGGTGATGACGGCCGACAGCTTCGCGGTCAATTCCTCGACCTGCTGCACGCTCAGATCCTGGCGTGCGAGATAGACGTGCTCGTACAATGGCATGAAATGCCTTTCCCTTGTTATATCCGCGACCCTGGCGCCTAGCCCCTCAAGCCTTTCGGGAAAGGCTTGAAACTGCTCTGAAGGCGGAAACACGGGACGACGGGCAATTAAGCCCTACCGGGATAGACCGGCCGTCCGTTCAGTCCCCAACCAAGGTCGACGGAAGATGCGCGGTTTATAGGGAGTTTCGGGCAAAAGGCAAGGCGGGAGAAAGGGGTCGGGGGCGCTCGCCGGGATCGGCCGCAAGGGCGATTTTTGCCCGGAACCGGCCGGTTCAGGCCGCGTTTGACCCCGGATGGCTCTGTTTCTGGTGCAGCCGGTCGGCCAGTTTGATGGCCAGATCGACGCCTTCCTTGATCAGGCGCGCGCTTTTGGGGTCCTTATCGTTGTTCTTGCGCATGGTATTGAGCGCCGACAACAGCTTTTCGAGATTGTGGGCGAGCAATTGCTGGCGGAAGGCCGGATCGTTCCGTGCCCGCTCGATGTCGTTCTCGGTGGCCAGATCGCTCATTGACTTGCAGTCCCATCGGCGCCGGGCGGTACGCTATGCGGCGGCTCGAATGCCGGAAACTCTAGCCGACAGAGTCTTTTAGGTTGGTTACCGCAAAGCGCTCAACTTGACGGATGTGCCAGTTGACAGACGCCGGTGCGCGGTGTCTCTCGGCCCGATTTTAGTGCAACGGGCATCCGCGCCCGGCAACGCATCAGGACAAGGGTCAGGCATGACGGTCGCGTTCGTTTTTCCGGGGCAGGGCAGCCAGACGGTCGGCATGGGCAAAGCGCTGGCCGATAATTTCGCGGTCGCGCGCGCGGTGTTCGACGAAGTCGACGACGCGCTGTCCAGCAAGCTGAGCGCGATCGTCTTTGAAGGCCCGATCGAGACGCTGACGCTGACCGAAAACGCTCAGCCGGCGTTGATGGCCGTGTCGCTCGCGGCGTTCCGTGTGTTGCAGGCGGAAGCCGGGTTCGATCTGGCGCGCGACGCGCAATTCGTTGCCGGCCATTCGCTCGGCGAATATTCGGCGCTCGCCGCCGCCGGCACCTTCAGCATCGCCGACACGGCGCGGCTGTTGCGCACGCGCGGCCAGGCGATGCAAAAGGCGGTGCCGGTTGGCATCGGCGCCATGGCGGCGCTCATCGGTCTGGAATTCGACGCCGCGGTCGCGGTCGCCGCCGAAGCGGCGCAAGGCCAGGTGTGCCAGGCCGCCAATGATAATGGCGGCGGGCAAGTTGTGGTCTCAGGAGACAAAGCGGCGGTCGAACGCGCCGTTGACATCGCAAAGGCGAAAGGCGCCAAGCGCGCCATGCTGCTGACCGTCTCCGCGCCGTTCCATTGCGCCTTGATGCAGCCCGCCGCCGACGTGATGGCGCAGGCTTTGGCCAAGGTGCATGTGAACAAGCCGGCGGTGCCGGTTGTCGCCAATGTCACCGCAAGCCCGCTCAGAGAACCCGCCGACATCGTCAAGTCGCTGGTCGCTCAGGTCACCGGAACCGTACGCTGGCGCGAATGCGTCTCCTTTATGGCCTCGCAGGGCGTGACGCAGTTCTATGAAATCGGCGCCGGCAAGGTGCTGGCCGGTCTCAACAAGCGCATCGCCGATGGCGCGACGACAACGGCAATCGGCACGCCGGACGACATTGCCGCCTTCAAAGCCGGGAGAACCAAGTAATGTTCGATCTTAGCGGCAAAACCGCGTTGGTAACCGGCGCCAGCGGCGCCATCGGCGAAGCGATCGCGCGGGCGCTGCACGCGCAGGGCGCCACAGTTGCGATTTCGGGCACACGCAAGGACGCGCTCGACACACTCGCCGCCGCGCTCGGCGACCGGGTCCATGTTCTGCCCTGCGATCTTACCGACGGCGCCGCGGTCGAGGCGCTGGTGCCGGGCGCCGAGGCGGCGATGGGCAAACTCGACATCCTGGTCGCCAATGCCGGCATGAACCGCGACAATCTGTTCGTGTCGTTGAAGAACGACGACTGGGACCGGGTGATCGCCGTCAACCTGACCGCGACCTTCAAAATGACCCGCGCCGCCGTGTCGACCATGATGCGCCGCCGCTTCGGCCGCATTATCGGCATCTCCTCGGTTGTCGGCTTCACCGGCAATCCCGGGCAGGGCAATTACACCGCCTCGAAAGCCGGCATGGTCGGCATGATGAAGTCGGTCGCCGCCGAATACGCCAAGCGCAACGTCACCGCCAACTGCATCGCCCCCGGCATTATCGCCAGCGCGATGACCGAGAAGCTCAACGACAAGCAGCGCGAGACCATCATGGCGAAAGTTCCCGCCGGCAAACTCGGCACGCCGGCGGACGTGGCGGCGGCGGCGGTCTATCTGGCCTCCGACGAGGCCGCCTATGTCACCGGGCAGACGATTCACGTCAACGGCGGCATGGCGATGTTCTAACCGCCGTTTTTTCTGTGCCATTTCCGGGGACAAAAGCGAACCCGGCGATGACATTGGCACCAACCTGCGCTATCGCCAGCACGCTTGTGCAGGCGGCCGAAATAGGCCAAGTATCAAGGGCTTCCTGACTGGCGAGCGGGGCTGAGCGTGCCCCGTGACTTCGCATTTGAAGTATGGTAACCGAATTTCGGCCCGGCTGGGGCGGCCGATGGCGGATGTCGCAGACGAAAATTCCGCGATCCGACGTCGTCACGCACCGTCATCCACGACGAGGCCGAACCGCGATGGTTGCGATCCGATCCGGGCCGCAGCCCAATCTAAAAAGCACGAGGTTAGACCGATGAGTGACATTGCCGAGCGGGTGAAGAAGATCGTCGTGGAGCATCTTGGCGTAGAGCCCGACAAGGTGACGGAAGCAGCGAGCTTCATCGATGATCTTGGCGCCGACAGTCTCGACACCGTCGAGCTCGTGATGGCTTTCGAGGAAGAGTTCGGCTGCGAGATCCCCGATGATGCCGCCGAAACCATTCTCACAGTCGGCGATGCCGTTAAATTTCTCGAAAAGAACGCGAAAAGCTGAGCTGGCGCGGGCGTTGCCGCTCACTGGCTTTGCTTCTCATAAGCTGTTGGGCTGTGTGCCACGGCGGCGCAGACAGACTTTCTCTGTCTGCGCCGGCTTGACTGTGCGCGCGAGCGATATTGCGGAGAGCCGGGTATGAGACGGGTCGTCGTCACCGGAATGGGGATGCTCACGCCGCTTGGTTGCGGCGTTGAGACCACATGGGGCCGCTTGCTGAAAGGCGAGAGCGGCGCCAAACGCATCGACACGTTCAAAACCGACGACCTGGCCTGCAAGATCGCCTGCGTCATTCCGCGCGGCGACGGCACCGACGGCACCTACAATCCCGACCAGTGGATGGAGCCGAAGGAACAGCGCAAGGTCGACGATTTCATCGTCTATGCGATGTGCGCGGCCAAGCAGGCGCTGGACGATGCCGGCTGGCACCCCAAGAGTCATGAAGATCAATGCGCTACCGGCGTGGTGATCGGCTCCGGCATTGGCGGCGTCGAAGGCATCGGCGATACGGCGGTCATCCTGCACGAGAAGGGATCGCGCCGGGTTTCGCCGTTCTTTATCCCTGGCCGCATCATCAATCTGGCCGCCGGCTTTGTCTCGATCGAGCATGGCCTGAAGGGCCCCAATCACGCCGTGGTCACCGCCTGTTCGACCGGC
>CAIMEA010000088.1 GCA_903839845.1 uncultured Hyphomicrobiales bacterium | reverse complement strand
TTGATCAGCGTCGTCAGATGCTGGGGCGGGGAGCGGTGGCTGGACGGGGCGTTGGAGATGCGACGCAAACACCCGGTCAGCGGTCCAAGCCGCTTGGTCCCGATGCGCCAGCCGCGCATCACTGGGGCGGAATTGCGCGCGCGCAATGGGGCTCGAGCCGAAGGCTTCGATACCAGAAGCCGGAAGTGAGAGCTTCCTCCGCGAACGCAAGGAAACCCCGCAGCGGTGGATAGGCATTTCCTAAAGCAAGAGGAAGCCTGAAAAGGTCAGTCCACCGGGGGCCCAGCGGAGCAAGCCTATAAACACCGCGCGCGGAGCGCCGGGAGATCCGGCAACTGCGTGACGACGATGCCTGCGTATACTTTTTAAAATCATACGCAGGGTTGCGGGGTTGTTGTGACCCCGGCGTTCCGCGCGCCCTCGTTTTATCGGGGACGCAGAGGGAATGATGTTTTGGAATACGGCCTGCCCGGGGCCGCAAAAAAATACGGGCGATGACGCATGTCCGAACGTCTTCCTTACCCTCCCCCTCCAGGGGAGGGTGAAGAATGCGCTCTACCCCTTATCCAACCCATACAACGTATGCAGCGTGCGCACTGCGAGATCCGTCTGCGATGCATTGATCAGCACCGAGAATTTGATCTCGGACGTCGTGATGGCCAGGATATTGATCTTCTGCTCCGACAAAGCCTTGAACGCTTCCGCCGCGACACCGGCATGGCTGCGCATGCCGATGCCGATGACCGACACCTTGGCGACGTCGGTCGCGCCGTCGAGCCGCTCATAGCCGATAGTGCCCTTGGCCTTCTCGATGGTGACGCGGGCGCGCTCATAATCGGCCGACGGCACGGTGAAGGTGAGGTCGGTGGTCGCACCATCCGGCGAGATGTTCTGCACGATCATGTCGACATTGATGCTGGCGTCGGCGAGCGGCCCGAAAATCGCGGCGGCGACGCCGGGCTTGTCCTGGACGCGCCGGATCGAAATCTGCGCCTCGTCCTTGGAGAAGGCGATGCCGGTGACGGTTTGCTGTTCCATGATCTCACTCTCGTCGCAGATAAGGGTGCCAATGAAATTGGCCTTCGGATCGATGTCTTCCGGCTTGACGAAACTCGAGCGCACGAAAATGCGCACATTGCGCAGCATGCCGAGTTCGACCGAGCGCACCTGCATGACCTTGGCGCCGAGGGAAGCAAGCTCCAGCATTTCCTCGAAGGCGATCTTGTCCAGCCGGCGCGCATTCGGCACCACGCGCGGGTCGGTCGTATAGACGCCATCGACGTCGGTATAGATGTCGCAGCGCTCCGCTTGAATCGCGGCCGCGATCGCCACCGCCGACGTATCCGAGCCGCCGCGGCCAAGCGTGGTGATGCGGCCGGTATCTTTATGCAGGCCCTGGAAGCCGGCGATCACCGCCACCTGCTTGTGCTCGGCGAATCGCTTGATGAGTTCCGCGCCGTTGACGTCGAGGATACGCGCCGAGGCATGCGCGCCGTCGGTCAGGATCGGCAACTGCCAGCCCTGCCAGGAGCGCGCGTTGACGCCCATGCCTTCCAGCACGATGGCCAAAAGGCCGGAGGTGACCTGCTCGCCGGTCGCCACCACGGCGTCATATTCGCGCGCGTCGTGCAGCGCCGAGGCATCCTTGCACCAGGCGACCAGCTGATTGGTGACGCCGGACATGGCGGACACCACGACGGCGACGTCGTAACCGGCGTCGACCTCGCGCTTGACGTGGCGGGCGACATTGCGGATGCGGTCGAGATCGGCGACCGACGTTCCGCCGAATTTCATGACAAGGCGCGGCATAAGATTGGACGTTCCCGGAGACGGCAAAAGGGGGCTATACATACCCATGGGGTGGGCCCCCTGCAATGTCCGTGCCCCTAAGGGAAAAGCCTGATGGTGAATGTGAGAAGCCGCGCTGCCAGTGTGGATGACGCCGAAATAGGGCGGTTTTCGAAGCTTGCCGCCACCTGGTGGGACCCGAAAGGGCCGATGGCGGCGCTGCACAAGTTCAACCCGCTGCGGCTGTCCTATATCCGCGCCCAGGCGGCGGCGCATTTCGATCTCGACCCGAAGAAGCTCGACTGCCTCAGGGGCCTGCGGGTGCTCGATATCGGTTGCGGCGCCGGCATCCTGTCGGAGCCTTTGGCGCGGCTGGGCGCGTCGATGGTCGGCGCCGATCCGGCCGAGGAGAATATCGAAGCGGCCCGCGCCCATGCCGAGGCGACCGGCGTAACAGTCGATTACCGCGCCACCACGGCTGAGGCTCTGGCCGAGGCCGGCGAGCAGTTTGACATCGTGCTGGCGATGGAAGTGGTCGAGCACGTCGTCGATGTGCCGGCCTTCGTCGAAACCTGCGCCGCGATGGTCAAGCCCGGCGGGTTGATATTCGCGGCGACGATCAACCGCACGCTGAAGAGTTTCGCTTTGGCCATCGTCGGCGCCGAATATGTGCTGCGCTGGGTGCCGCGCGGCACGCATCAATGGGACAAGTTCGTCAAGCCGGAAGAACTCGAACTGGCCCTGGAAGATGCCGGGCTCGAGGTCATCGGCGAGCGTGGCGTGATCTACAATCTGCTCATCGACCGCTGGCAGCTGTCGTCCGACATGGATGTGAATTACATGGTGGTGGCGCAGCGCCCGGCGCCCAAAGGAAAGCGCGCATGATCCTCGAACTGGTCGAATTCAACTCGCCGAAGGGCTGGACGCGCCAGCAGGTGGCCGAGGACGCCCGCCACGTGATTCCGAAGTGGCAGGGCAACAAGGAATTGCTGCGCAAGCATTTTCTCTTGGAGCTGAACGGCAAGACCGGCGCCGGCGTCTATATCTGGCCATCGCTCGACGCCGCGCAGCGCGCGCATAACGAGGACTGGAAACAGTCGGTCATCAAGCGCACCGGCGCCGCGCCGACCATCCGCTATTTCGATCTGTTCCTGTTGATCGACAACGAGAACGGCATGGTCAGCGAATTCCCGGACGCCGCCGAGATCAAGCCGGCCGCCTAGTCGCGGGCGCGACATCAACCAAGAAGAAACGCAAACGCAATGCTCTGGGCCGTCTTTACCCTTATCGCCGCCGCGGCGCAGACCGCGCGCAACGCCATGCAGCGCGAACTGACCGCCACGCTCGGCACCGTCGGCGCGACCCATGTGCGTTTCCTGTTCGGCTTTCCCTTCGCCGTGCTGTTCCTGATCGGCGTGCTGACGGTCACCGGCCCGGACCTGCCCAGGCCGTCGTTGATCTATTGGCCGTGGATCACGTTAGGCTTTGTCGCGCAAATCGCCGCGACGGCGATGATGCTGTCGGCGATGAGCAGCCGCTCATTCGTCGTCACCACCGCCTACATCAAGACCGAGCCGGTGCAGACCGCTTTGTTCGGATTGCTCCTGCTCGGCGACCGGGTGACGCCGATGCTGGCGTTTGCGATTCTGGTGGCGACCTCGGGCGTCGTGATGATGTCGTTCAAGCCCGGAGTCGCGCAGGAAGGCGGCTACCGGCCGACCGTGATGGGCATCGTCGCCGGCGGCATGTTCGGCCTGTCGGCGATCGGCTATCGCGGCGCCATTCTCAGTCTCGATCTCGGCGGCAATTACGTGCTGGCGGCGACCTTTACACTGGCCGTCGGGCTGGTGCTGCAAGCGGCGCTGCTGTCGGCCTGGCTGGCCTGGCGCGACATGGCGGTATTAAAGGCAATCTTCCGTGCCTGGAAGCCGTCGGTCATGGCCGGCTTCATGGGTGCATTCGCCTCGCAGTTCTGGTTTCTCGCTTTCGCCCTGACCACGGCTGCGAGCGTGCGCACTCTGGCGCTGGTCGAAGTCTTGTTCGCGCAAGGCATCTCGAAATTCATCTTCAAGCAACCGACGACGTCGCGCGAAGCCGGCGGCATCGTGCTGGTGGTGCTCGGCGTCGCGCTCCTGGTCTGGGCGCATTAGTCAGTAAGTGCCTCCCCTTCCTTCGCGCGCGGTGGGCAGGAAACCCGGACGTTTTTTCATCGGCCGCATGAGCAATATGAGCAGGCGTCATCTGGTTGCGCCCGCGCCGATGGTGTAATCTTGCTCAGCGAGCGGCTTCGCACGCAGTCGAACGAAAATAAAAAAGCCGCAGGGAGAAAATGATGAAACTAACCCATTGCCTGGGGCTGGCCGCATTGGCCCTTCCTTTGGCCGCCGCCTCGAGCGCGCCGGCCCATGCCGAATCGATCAGGATCGGCGTGATGCTGCCGTTCAGCGGCCCCAACGCCGATCTCGGCCATCAGGCCGACAAGGCCTTCGATCTCTACGTCAAGCTGCACGCGAAGGACATCGCGCCGCACACCGTTGAAATTATCAAGCGCGACGAGGGACCGCCGAGCGGCGCGAACGCCAAGGCCGTCGGCACTGAACTGATGGTCAACGACAAGGTGAAGATTCTCACCGGCGTCACGTTCTCGCCCTCGGCGATCGTGCTGGCGCCGGTCGTCACCCAGGCGAAAGTGCCGATGGTTATCGCGAATGCCGGCACAGCCTGGATCACCAACCTGTCGCCCTACATCGTGCGGCTCTCGCACAGCATGTGGCATGCGGCGCATCCGATGGGCGCCTACGCCGCCAAGAACGGCTGCAAGACCGCGGCCGTCGCCTATACCGATTTCCCGCCGGGCAAGGATTCGGTCGAAGCCTTCCAGGCCGGTTACGAAAAGGCCGGCGGCAAGGTAACCTTGTCGGTGCCGCTCGGCAGCCCGGTGCAGGTGCCCGACTTCACGCCGTATTTCCAGCGCATCAAGGATGCCAAGCCGGACTGCCTGTATGTGTTCGTTCCCGGCGGCGCGCACGCCACCGGCATGATGAAGGCTTACGGCGAACTCGGCATGCGCAAGGCCGGCATTAGACTCATCGGCACCGCCGATATCATTCCGGACAACAAGCTTCAGGAGATGGGCGACGCCGCCATCGGCACTGTCGTCACGGGCCATTACTCGGCCGATCTGGTCAACGGGCAGAACACCGCGTTCCTGAAAGCCTGGTTCGAGGCTTATGGCAAAGATGCCGAGCCGCCGGATTCACAATCGGCGACGGCCTGGGACAGTATGCATATCATCTTCGACACGATCAAAAAGCTGAATGGCGATCTGTCGGACGGCCTTAAAGTCGTCGAAGCGATGAAAGGCTGGTCGACAAGCGGGCCGCGCGGCAGCGTGTCGATCGACCCGGAGACGCGCGATATCGTACAGGACGAGAACGCCTTTGAAGTCATCCGCAAGCCGGACGGCAAGCTCGGCGTCAAGGTGCTCGCCACCACCAAACAGGTGAAGGACGAGTGCAAGGTGCTCAAGATCGGCCGCTGCGGCTCCTGATCGGATGCTCGAACAAAAACGCCGCCGTGCAGATTTGCGCGGCGGCGTCTTCTTTGGCGTTATGGTGACGACTAATTCCGATCGTCGGGCAAGGTCGGCACGGGCATGAATTCGATGCCTTCCTCGGCCAGTTCCCTCGCGTCCTCGGGCGAAGCGACGCCGTAGATCGAGCGATGCTCGGTCTCGCCGTAATGCATCTTGCGCGCTTCCTCGGGGAATTTCTGGCCGACATCGTCGGCATTCTTGACGATATGCTCGCGCAACTCCTTCAGCTTCGCGCGGAATTCCTGCTCCTGCGGCGAGATCATCGCAACCGGCGCTTTGTCCGCGAGCGGCGCGGCCGGTGCGACCTCCGCCGCCTGGCTCGCTGCGCCACGCTTGCGTGCGCCCGAAATTCGCGGCGCCATGATCGCCTTCTCGACCTTGGCCGAGCCGCAATGCGGACAGGTCACCAGGCCGCGCTTGGCCTGCTTGTCGAAGGCGCTTGAGTCCGCAAACCAGCTGTCGAAACCGTGGCCTTTGTCGCAGGCGAGCGCGTAGCGGATCATTCCGGCTCCCGCACGAGATGCAGGTGGGTTGGTTCCACCATCGGCTCCGCCATTTCAAAACGCCGGCCATGCTGCAGCGACGGCATGCGCGAGCGCGCTTGCGTCACCAAGGCCGGATCGATTTCCGCCATCACCACGCCGGGTTCGGTGCCGCCTTCCGCCAGAATGCGGCCCCACGGATCGACGATCAGGGAATGGCCGAAGGTGTCGCGGCCGTTCTCGTGCGTGCCGCCTTGCGCGGCGGCGAGCACGAAGCAGCCGTTCTCGATGGCGCGGGCGCGCATCAGCACATGCCAATGCGCTTCGCCGGTCTGTCTGGTGAAGGCGGACGGGATCGCCAGCATGGTGGCGCCGGCTTCGGCCAGGGCGCGATAGAGCGCGGGGAAACGCAGATCGTAGCAGATCGTCACGCCGAGCCGGCCCCAGGGCAGGTCGGCATTCATCGCAATGTCGCCGGGGCGATAGTTGCGCGACTCGCGGTAGCTCTCACCGCCAGCCAGATCGACGTCGAACATATGGATCTTGTCGTAGCGCGCGGCGATGTCGCCCTTCGGATTGATCAGGAAGGCGCGGTTGGCGGCTTTCTCCGGCGCGATTCTGATGGCCAGCGAGCCGACGTGAATGAAGATGCCAAGTTCGCGCGCCAGCGCGCGAAATCCGGCAAGCGTTGCGTCGGACTCTTCGTCCTGAATGGTGGCGAAAAAGCGCTCGCGCTTGACGTCCATGATGTTGGTCATCTCGGGCGTCTGCGCATAATCGGCGCCGTTGGCCTTCGCCTCGCGGATCATGCGCGCCGCCGCGTCGAGATTGGCGGCCGGTTCGAGGCCGGTGCGCATCTGGATCATCGCGGCTTTGAATGTCGCCGGCGTGCCGCTCATGGATTGCTTCCTTCGCCGGCAAGCAGCGGATCGAGCCGGCCGTCATGATCGAGGTCGTGCAGGTCGTCGCTGCCGCCGACATGCACCGTGCCGATGAATATCTGCGGCACCGTGCTGCGGCCATTGGCGCGCTGGATCATCGCCTGGCGCACCGAACCGGATGAGGCGTCGATTTCGTTGAAGGCCACGCCCTTGCGGGTCAGCAGCGCCTTGGCCGCGTGGCAATAGGGGCACCAACGGGTGGTGTAGATGTCGACAGGGGGCATTGCTTGGCTTTCCGGGTCCCGACCTTGTTTATATGGGAGTGCGCACCGGCGCGACAACCCGGGCGAAAACCAGCACATCGACATGGGCCGCGCCGGCCCGCAGCAGCGCCCGGGCGCAGGTATCGACCGTCGCGCCCGATGTCAGGACGTCATCGACGAGGACGATCCGCCGGCCGCTCACCAGCGCCCTCGCCTCGTCCGGCACACGGAACGCGCCCTGCACATTATCCGCCCGCTGGGTCTTGGACAGTCCCACCTGTTGCGGCGTGGCGCGCACCCGTTTGAGCACATCGTGCAGCACCGGCACATGGCTGATCCCTGAAATTGCCCCGGCCAGGGCCGCCGCCTGGTTGAAGCGCCGCGCCCAAAGCCGGCGCCAATGCAGCGGCACCGGCATCAGCGCATCGGCGTCAGTCAGCAATTCGCGCCCGGCCCGCGCCATCCAGGTCCCCATCATCGGCGCAAAATCGAGCCGGTCGGCATATTTGAAGGCGAGCACCAATTTGCGCGCCACCTCGTCGTAACGGACCGCCGCCCGCGCCCGGTCATAGGCCGGCGGGTGCGCCATCGCTTCCATCGACAACAGGCCGGGGCCGGGATCGTAGGTGAAGGGTATGCCGAGCCGGGCGCAGAACGGCGGCTCGATCAACGACAATTTCGACCAGCAGGAGGCGCAAAGCCCGGCGCCGTCGCCGAGCGGCTCGCGGCAGGACGGGCATAAAGGCGGCAGCGCGGCGTCGAGAACGGTGCGAAACAGGGCGCGAAACCCGCCGGCCAGTTTTGCGGCACGCGCCGGCGAGTCGGTCTGTTCTTCGCTCTGCTCTTCTCTTGCCGAGACAGACTGGTTCATGCTGCAAGGATATCAGATGTCACAAAACCCGGCCATATTCGACCGACGCCTGCTGCGTGCGCGCCAAAGCCGCGCGCGGGCGCTTGGGCCGGCGACATTTTTACTCGACCGCGTCGCCGAGGAAATGGGCGAGCGGCTGTCGGTGGTGCTGCGGCAATTCGAGCGCGCCGTCGACCTCGGCACGCCGAACGATGCGCTGCGCCGTGTGCTGGCCGCGGGCGGGAAAATAACGACTTTGGTCGCAGCGTCGCTGTCGGTCACGGCCGACGGATCGTCGCTGGCGGTGGCTGCCGACGAGGAAGCGTTGCCGTTCGCCGATGCCTCGCTCGATCTTGTCGTGTCGGCGCTGGCGCTGCAATTTGTGAATGACTTGCCCGGCACGCTCATCCAAATCAAGCGCGCACTGAAGGCGGACGGTCTGCTGCTGGCGGCGATGATCGGCGGCGACAGTTTGAGCGAATTGCGCGAAGCCTTCGCCGAAGCGGAAAGCGAGATCGAAGGCGGAATCTCGCCGCGGGTTTCGTCCTTCGCCGATATTCGCGACCTTGGCGCGCTGTTGCAGCGCGCCGGATTTGCGTTGCCGGTGATCGACAGCGACCGGGTGACGGTGCGCTACGATAATCCACTGGCACTGATGCATGACCTGCGGGCGATGGGCGCGACCAATATTCTGACCGAGCGGCGGCGGACGCCGCTCAAGCGCGCCACGTTACAGAAGATGCTGGAGATCTACGCGCGCCGCTTTGCCGATGCGGACGGCCGGCTGCGCGCGACTTTCGAGATCGTCTGGCTGACCGGCTGGGCGCCGCACGAGAACCAGCAGAAGCCGCTCAAGCCCGGGTCGGCGTCGCGCCGGCTCGCCGATGCGCTCGGCGCGCGGGAAATATCGACCGGCGAGAAAGCCGGCGATTAAATCAGGTGTCAGGCCGCGCCGTGTGGCGCGCCGTCGATCACGGCTTTGAGTTCCTGCTTCAGGCCGAGCGCCATCAGGATTTCGGCCATGATGAACATCGGGCCGATGAAGGCCTGAAACAGATTGTCGGCCAAAGCCGGGCGGCGGCCTTCCCAGACATGGCCGAGCAACTGGAACGCCCAGCCGCCGACGAAAAACACCGCGAACACCGTCCACGCCGTGCCGCTGCCGTAGCTGTGCGCGATCCAGCCGGCGATCAGCACGAAGGGCAGGATCATCGCGATCATGGCAATGCCGATCACGCGGTCCAGCGCGACCCAGCCGAGGACCGCAAGGATGCCGACCAGCACGGCCAGCGAAATGCCAGAGTCGCTGACCAAAGCCAGCGGCACCAGAATGGAAAAAACGATCGCCGGAATGCCGATGAAGTGAGTGGCGCGGTTGCGGCCGTCGCGATGATAGCTTGAATAGATCGCCAGCTGGCGCTCGAAGAAACTGCCCTGGGAACCGGCCATCACGTCCTCCCCGATTGCGGGCCTCTGGCGGGCCGTTGCGGCAAGCCTACGCCCGATCGGGTCGGGCGGCTAGTTGAAAGCAGTCTTAATTGCCGTCCACATGGCAGCCACGTTTCCGCCGAGGCTGGCGATAACGCCGACCAGCACGGCGGCGATGCCGGCGGCGATCAGGGCGTATTCAATCGACGTTGCGGCCTTGGCACTGCGCATGAAGCGATGGAACAGCCGGGTGCTGGGTGTGCGATTCATGAGCAAGCCCCTCTTGCCGAATCATTCTACAGCAGCGCCATCAGATGCGAAACCAGCGGCACGTCCGCCGGCGGCATGTCATAATCGCGCAGCCGGTTCGGTTTTACCCAAACCAGTTGCTGGCCCTCCAGCGCGCTGACGGTTCCGTCCCAGCGCCGGCAGACAAACAACGGCATCAGCAGGTGAAAATCCGGGTAGCTGTGGCTGGCGAAAGTCAGCGGTGCCAGACAGGCTTCCTTGACGTCGATGGCCAGTTCTTCTTTCAACTCGCGGATCAGACTGCGTTCCGGCGTTTCGCCGGGTTCGACCTTGCCGCCGGGGAACTCCCATAAGCCCGCCATCGATTTGCCTTGCGGCCGTTGCGCCAGCAGCACGCGGCCGTCGGCATCGACCAGTGCGCAGGCGGCGACAAGGACGATTTTGGCGGTCACGACCGGTAGTCACCATTAATCGCGATGTATTCCTTGGTCAGGTCGCAGGTCAGCACGCGGTCGCGGCTTTTGCCCATGCCGAGTGCGACTTTCAGAAAAATCTCCGGCTTCTTCATCTCCAGGCTGACCTTGGCCTCGTCATAAGACGGATCGCGCATGCCCTTGTGCGCGACGCGGATGCCGGCAAACCAGATCGAGAGCTTGTCGCGATCGGCCGGCTCGCCGGCCTTGCCGACAGCCATGACAACGCGGCCCCAGTTGGCGTCCTCGCCGGCGATCGCGGTTTTCACCAGAGGCGAATTGGCGATCGACATGGCAATGCGCCGCGCCGAGGCTTTCGACACCGCGCCTTCGACGACGATCTCGACCAGCTTGCGCGCGCCTTCGCCATCACGCGCGACCTGTTCGGATAAATCGGCCAGCACTGCCTGAAGCGCCTTCTTGTATGCTTTGAGACGCGGGTCGGCCGCGCGCGCGATCTTCGGGCAGTCCTTCGCTTTGCCGGTAGCGAACATCATCAGCGTGTCGGACGTCGATGTGTCGCCATCGATGGTGACGGCGTTGAACGTGTCGGCGACGCCGTCCTTGAGCAAAGCCTGCAAGGCGGGGGCGCTGATCGCCGCGTCGGTGAAGATGAAGGACAACATCGTCGCCATGTCGGGCGCGATCATGCCGGCGCCCTTGGCGATGCCATTGATGGTGACCTTTGACTTGCCGATTTTGGCGGTCGCGGTGGCGACCTTCGGGAACGTATCGGTGGTCATGATCGCTTTGGCGGCGGCGGCGAAATCGCCGGCGCGCGCACGCTCGTTCAGGCTCGCCATCACCGGCGCGAATTTCGAGGCGTCGAGCGGCTCTCCAATGACGCCGGTCGAGGCAAGAAATATTTCCGCCGGTTTGCAGCCGGCGACTTTCGACGTGATATCGGCGGTCAACTTCGTCGCGGTGCGGCCGTTCTTGCCGGTGAAGGCATTGGCGTTGCCGGAATTGACCACCAGCGCGCGGGCCTTCCCGGATTTCAGATTGGCGCGGCACCATTCGACCGGCGCCGATGGGCACTTCGATTTGGTGAACACGCCGGCCACAGCGGTGCCGGGCTCGAACAGCACCAGCAGCACGTCGGTGCGATTCTTGTAGCGGATGCCGGCTTCGGCGGTCGCCAGCTTCACGCCGGCGATCTCCGGCATGTCGGGCACGTCGGTCGGGGCGAGGGGGGAGATGGCAGTCGACATGTTGCAGCCTTTCACCGTCATCCTGAGGTGCGAGCGCGGAACGCTTTGCTCGCACCTCAGGATGACGGTGCAGAGCGGCGCAGAGCCGGGACAATAGAGCCGGCTATGACGGACACAAGCGGCTTCAAAGACAAAAATGCCCGGCACAAAGCCGGGCATTTGTACATGTCGTCGACAGTCGGGAAGCGCGTTACTTCGCCGGGGCCGGGGCCGCCGTCGCATCGGCCTTCGGCTCTTCGACCTTGTAGTTCTTCAAGATCTTGGCGTCGGCGCGCAGCTTGGTCACCAGGTCGGCCTGCGCCTTGCGCGCCACGAACTGCTCGATCTGCGGCTTGACCTCCTCGAAGGTCGGCTTCGGCTTGTTGCGCTTGTCCTCGGTCTTGATGACGTGCCAGCCGAACTGCGTCTTCACCGGGCCCGAAATCTTGCCCTTGGCGAGCTCGAAAGCGACATTGGCGAATTCCGGCACCATCTGCTCTTTGGTGAAATAGCCGAGATCGCCACCATTGGCCTTGCCGGACGGATCCTCGGTCAGTTCGTTGGCGACCTTCTGAAAGTCCTCGCCCTTATTGAGACGGGCGATCACGGCCTTGGCCTTGGCCTCGGCTTCCTTACCGGCCTTTTCATCGCCGGCGGCGGCGCGGAAAAGAATGTGGCGGGCATGGACCTCTTCCTCGGCCGGCAACTTGGTGACCGCATCGTCATAGACCGCCTTCATGGCGGCGTCGGTCGAGGCGGCCGTGGCGACGGAGGCCAGAAGGCCTTCCATCAGCAACTTCTTGCGGGCGAAGTCGAGCCGGCGCTTGAAGGTGGCGTCGTCGCCGATTTTCTTGTCCTCGGCGGCCTTGGTGATCAGGATCATGTCGGCCATGAACTGGACCAAATAGTCCTTCTTGGCGTCCGTCGACATGGGCGGCAGCTGTCCGGCTTCCTCTTCGGCGGCAACGAGGTCGTTCTGGCGGATTTCGGTGCCATTGACCGTCGCCACGACCGGGTTGTCCTGTGCGCGGACGGCGGGGACCGAAACGGTCAGCAGGGCCAAGACAATCAAAGAGCCGGCCAAAAGGCCGGAAAACAGGCGGGGCATCGACATCGTGCTGTCCTTGGAAAGGGTATAGTCCGCGCCTTGCGCGGACGCCGCCCTTGTCACCCAACAATCGCGGCTTTGCAATGGCGGTCTGAAGGGAGGAACCTAACGTCCGCGTGACCGTTAGGTCGCGGGCCGGCACGGGGTGGCATTTGGGCGCGGCCGGCGGTTAAGGCCGTTACTGGCCGCCAATTGACAACAAACCGACCCCCTCCTATCTCTCGGATAACCATGGTTGGCGGCGCGGTTCGCGTCGAATTTGCCCCGAAAAGAGCCTATTTCCGGAGCGCCGGAAGCCAAATCCGGCCGTGGCGGCGTGATACAAGCGCTCGACCAATAATCAGGAGCTTCACCGATGATCGGCGCCGTTGCCCGCAAGCTGTTCGGTTCTGCCAATGAAAGGCGGATTCGCAGCTATCAGCCGCGGGTCGCCGCCGTCAACGCGCTGGAAGCCGAGGTGTCGGCGCTGTCCGACGAGGCCCTGAAGGCGCGCACCACCGACTTCAAGAAGCAGCTCGCCGAGGGCGCCACGCTCGACGATATCCTGGTCCCGGCCTTCGCCACCGTGCGTGAGGCCGCCAAGCGGACCATCGGCCAGCGCCACTTCGACGTGCAGTTGATTGGCGGCATGATCCTGCATGAAGGCAAGATCGCCGAGATGAAGACCGGCGAAGGCAAGACCCTGGTCGCCACGCTCGCCGTTTATCTCAACGCGCTCGCGGCCAAGGGCGTGCATGTCGTCACCGTCAACGATTATCTCGCCAAGCGCGACGCCGAATGGATGAGCCAGATTTACGGCTTCCTCGGCCTGACCACCGGCAACATCGTGCACGGGCTCGACGACGCCCAGCGCAAAGCCGCTTACGACTGCGACGTCACCTACGCGACCAACAACGAACTCGGCTTCGACTATCTGCGCGACAACATGAAGTACCGTATGGAGGACATGGTCCAGCGCGGCCATGCCTACGCCATTGTCGACGAAGTCGACTCGATCCTGGTGGACGAAGCGCGCACGCCGCTGATCATTTCCGGTCCGCTCGACGACCGCTCCGAATTCTACAACACCATCGACAGTTATATTCCCGCGCTCGACAAAGGCGACTTCGAGGTCGACGAGAAACAGCGCACGGTCACGCTGACCGAAGCCGGCATGGAAAAGCTCGAGCAGCGCCTGCGCGCCGCCGACGAGCTGAAGGGCGAGTCGCTCTACGACGTCGAGAACGTTTCGGTGGTCCACCACGTCAATCAGGCTTTGCGCGCACACAAGCTGTTCCAGCGCGACAAGGACTACATCGTGCGCAATGGCGAAGTCGTCATCATCGACGAATTCACCGGCCGCATGATGCCGGGCCGGCGCTATTCGGAAGGCCTGCATCAGGCGCTCGAAGCAAAAGAGCATCAGCCGATCCAGCCGGAAAACCAGACGCTGGCCTCAATCACTTTCCAGAACTATTTCCGCATGTACGACAAGTTGTCGGGCATGACCGGCACGGCCTTGACCGAAGCCGACGAGTTCATGGACATCTACAAGCTCGAAGTGCTGGAAGTGCCGACCAACAAGCCGCTTATCCGCATCGACGATGATGACGAGGTCTATCGCACCACGATCGAGAAATACCGATCCATCATCACCTTGATCGAGGACTGCAAGAAGCGCGGCCAGCCGGTGCTGGTCGGCACCACCTCGATCGAGAAGTCCGAACAGCTCGCCGACATGCTGCGTCAGAACGGCTGGAGGTCGCACGACTTCTCCGATCCGACCGCCTTCGCCGCGCTCTATTCGGGTGACGACACCGCCACCAACAACAAGGACTTCGCGATCCTCAACGCGCGCTACCACGAGCAGGAAGCCTTCATCGTGTCGCAGGCCGGCGTGCCGGGCGCCGTCACCATCGCCACCAACATGGCTGGCCGCGGCACCGACATTCAGCTCGGCGGCAATGCCGACATGCGCATCCGGCAGGAAATCACCGACATCACCGATTGGGCCGAGCGCGAGAAGAGCCCGCGCGCCGACAAGATCCGCGAACAGATCGCGCGTCTGAAGGACAAGGCGCTCGCCGCCGGCGGCCTCTATGTGCTCGGTACCGAGCGTCACGAGAGCCGCCGCATCGACAACCAGTTGCGTGGCCGCTCCGGCCGTCAGGGCGATCCGGGCCACTCGAAGTTCTTTCTGTCGCTCGAAGACGACCTGATGCGCATCTTCGGTTCCGACAAGCTCGACGGCATGCTGACCAAGCTCGGCCTCAAGGAAAATGAGGCGATCGTCCATCCGTGGATCAATAAGGCCCTGGAAAAGGCGCAGCAGAAGGTCGAGGCGCGCAACTTCGATATCCGCAAGAACCTGCTGAAATACGACGACGTGATGAACGACCAGCGCAAGGTCATATTCGAGCAGCGGCTCGATCTGATGGCCGACGAAGCGGTCGACGAAACCGTCGCCGACATGCGCCATTCGGTGATCGACGGGCTGGTCGCCAAATATATTCCGGAAAATGCCTATCCCGAACAATGGGACGTGAAGGGCCTCGATGAGGCGCTGCGTGAGGTTTTGACTTTGGCGCTGCCGGTGCAGGACTGGGCCAAGGAAGAGGGCATCGCCGACGAGGAAGTGCGCGAGCGCATCGAACGCCGCGCCGACGAATGGATGGCGGGCAAGGTGGCCAAATGGGGCCCCGAGACCATGCGCTATGTCGAGAAGTCGGTGCTGCTGCAGTCGCTCGATCATCTGTGGCGCGAGCATCTCGTCATGCTCGAGCATTTGCGTCAGGTGGTCGGCCTGCGTGGCTACGGCCAGCGCGACCCGCTCAATGAATACAAGGCGGAAGCCTTCAGCCTGTTCGAGGCGATGGTGGCGAACCTGCGTGAGGTCGTCACCGGCCAGCTCATGCGGGTCGAGATCGTGCCGCCGCCATCGGACGAGAACCGGCAACTGCCCTATATGGAAGCGCACCACGTCGATGCCGCCACCGGCGACGACGAAATGGCGCAGCGCCCGCTGGCGCCGACGTCGATGCTGATGGGCGGCGACACGGCGGTCGCCGCGGTCGCGCGCAATCCCAAGGACCCGACGACCTGGGGCAAGGTCGGCCGCAACGAAGAATGTCCTTGCGGCTCCGGCAAGAAGTTCAAGCACTGCCACGGGCGGTTCGTTTAGAGCGAACCGCCTTACGAAAGAGTTCAATGTCGCCAGTCTCGTTGTTGCTCAATCTGCTGTGGATCGTCTGCGGTGGCTTCTGGATGGCAGTCGGCTGGGCGCTCGCCGCCGTCATCATGGCCATCACCATTATCGGACTGCCGTGGGCGCGGGCGGCCTTCACCATCGCGGCCTATACCCTGTTCCCGTTTGGTCAGAGGGCGGTGTCGCGCGATGCCTATTTGGGCCGCGAAGACGTTGGAACCGGGCCGTTCGGCCTTCTCGGCAACATCATCTGGTTTGTACTGGCCGGCTGGTGGCTGGCGCTCGGCCATTTGTTGACCGCCATCCTGCTCGCCGTGACGATCATCGGCATTCCCTTCGCCTGGGCGCATTTGAAGCTGGCCGGGATCGCGCTATGGCCGATCGGCAAGATCATCGTGCCGGCCTGACACCGAAGATCATGACCAAGAAATCAGAAGACCTTGAAGCGCGGATTTCCGATCTGACGGAAGAACGCACGGAACTCGAAGCCAAGATCGACGAATTGATCGCCGATATGGCCGACGCTGCGCCGGAGCAGCGCAAGACCGGTGACTGGGCGACCGATGGCAAACTGACTCGCAAATATCTGGAACTCACCAATCGCCTCGGCGACGTCGAGCGCGACATCATCGACCTGTCGCGCCAGCTTGCCGCGGGTGACGGGCCGGCGCAGCCGCATTGACGGCGTCGGTCATTTTTCTGCCGGCGGCCGCCGCCGCACGCTATACTCTTGGCAATGACATCCGCCCCGCCCATTGATGCCCTGCAGCGCAAGACGGAGGAGTTGGCCCGCAGCGAGGAGCGTTATCGCTACGCGCTGATGGCCGGCCGCCTGGTCCATTGGGAAACCGATCTGACCACCGGCACCCGCATCTGGCGCGAAGACAGCATGGCGCTGTTCGGTCTCAAGCTTGAAAACGGCATCGGCCGCCTCGGCGGCGAGGACGACGAATTCAGGAAGGCGGTGCATCCCGAAGACCGGCCACTGGTCGCCAAAGTCTATGAATTGGCGCAAACGCAAGACTGGTTTCCGGTCGAGTACCGTATTGTGCGGCCGGACGGCTCGATCCGCTGGTTATCCGGCGGCGGCCAGGTCGCATCGCGCGCGCCGGACGGCAAGCCGCAGCGGCTGGTGCACGTCGTTAGCGATATTACCGAGCGCAAGAATGCCGAGGAACACGTTCATGCGCTGCTGCGCGAACTGACCCATCGCGGCAAGAATCTGCTCGCGGTGATTCAGGCCATCGCCTCGCAAACCGGGCGGCGCTCCGACACGATCGAGGAATTCCAGGAAAGTTTCTCCAGGCGCCTGCAGGGATTGGCGGCGTCGCACGATCTTTTGGTGACGCAGAACTGGAAGGGCGCCTCGCTCGGCGACCTTTTGCGCGATCAACTCGGCGTTTTCGCCAGCACCGACAGTTCGGCCATTGCACTCTCCGGACCGGAGGTCTTCCTCAATCCGCAGACCACGGAATCCCTTGGCCTTGCCTTGCATGAACTGGCGACCAACGCTGTCAAGCACGGCGCACTCTCGACACCGGACGGCAAGGTTTCGGTGTCCTGGGCGATCGAGCCCGCGGCCGGCGGGGCGCCGGAACGGCTTAATTTAGTTTGGCTGGAACGCGGCGGTCCCGCCGTTTCCCAGCCATTGCGCAATGGCTTTGGCCATGTCGTGTTCGAGCGCATCGTCGCGCGGTCGCTGAACGCCGAACTCAAAATGGCGTTCGATTCCGAGGGACTGAACTGGCGGCTGTCGATCCCGACCGTTAATCAGGCGAATCGCCGGACCATCTTCAAGGATCGCGCGTCATGGGAAGAGGCGGAGTAGCGCGGCTCAGCCCGTGACGTTCGCCGCTTCGCGCAACGCTTCCTTGAGCGCCGCCGAGGCGCGATAGACCGGCACATAGCCGCGCAACAGGATTTGCGCCGAACGCTTGTAGGCGGCGCGGGTAATCAGGGTCTCAGTATTGGTCTGCCGGCCTTCGATGGTCGCTGACAGGATGCCGGCCGGATTTTCGATATCGACCTGCGCCTCGCTGCCCGATGCGCTGAGCGCCGGCAGTCCTTGCGCGAGTTCGTAGGCCACCGTGCCCGGCATCAGACAGGCGGCGGCAAGGCAGCAGCCGCCGGTCACCGCCATGGTGTCGTGGCCGGTCTGCGGCGTGAAATAGCGCGTCGAGATATTGCCGCCGTTCTTCGGCGGGCCGACGATGCAGACTTTCGGGATCGTCTCGCTGTTGGCGATTTCGTCCGCGGTCATCGGCCGGCCCTTGGTGGTCAGGCCCATCTTGAGCCCGGCCTCGATCCAGAGCTTTTTCAGCGCGGCGAAGAACACCTCGTCGTTGCGCAAATCCTTCGGCGATTCGGTGCCGGTCTTGCCGAATTCCGACGCGCGCGCGATCACCATCGGCACCGCGACATCGACGCACGACACCGTGTAGTCGCCGAAGCGATCGGTGATGTTGCCGGTCGGCAGCGCCTTGCCGGTTTTGGCGCCGACCGGGTTGGCCATGAACAGATCGACGCCGGGAAATTCGCCGTCGACGCCCGGAATTTGCGCGAAGGCAAAACCGTCGCCGTCGAGCGCGACGCGGCCGGTCATGATCGCCTTGGTATTGGTGTTGAAGATTTCGACTTCGCCCTTGCCGTTTAATTCGCGCGGCAGAAAGTGCTGATCGATCGCCCAGTAGGGCAGCGCCGCCGACATGTTGCCGCAGTTGACGCTCCAGTCGACCGCCGACTTGCCGCTCGCCAGTTGCGCCAGGGTCGAGACGATGCGCGGTTCGCCGCGATCGTTCATCGCCATCGCGGCGAAAAACACCTTGTTGCTGGTGGCAGGTCCGCGGCCGAGGCCGGTGATTTGTTTGCTGTCGGTGGTCGCGCCCTGCAACGGCAGGCCCATCAAATGGCGCAGCAGCTCCTCGCGCAGCTCAAGGTCCTTGGGCGCGATCCGGTCCCAGATGATGAGGCCGGTCGAGGTGCCGCCGCGCACATGCAGCACGGGAAATTCCCATGTGCCGTTGATAGAGCGGGGCAAGGGCTGAAGGGCGGAAGGGGCTGCGTAATTGATGACACGATCCTCGCGGATGGAGCGGATGCCGGTGCGTGCGATAATTAGTCGCGCCCGCCCGGCCTGTCCAATCACGAAAGGCAGACAATCCAGGGTTGACCGGGATCAGGACTTGATCTTCTGCGCCAGTTTCTTGCGAAAGGCGCGCTCGTGCTTGAGGTGCCATTCGCGGCTCATCGCCTCGGGTTTGCTGGCAAAGGCTTCCGAATGCAGCAGCACCCAGGCGCGGCCGCGCGTGGTGCGCGCGCCCTTGCCGGCATTGTGCTGGGCGAGGCGGCGCGGCACGTCATTGGTCCACCCGACATAGGTCAGGGTGCGGCCTTTGTGGCGGCAGCCGAGCACATAGACGAAGCAGTTCATGGCGGCAGTCTAGCCGCCAAAACTTAACCGCGAGCTTGGGAAAATCTTAGCGGGAGCCCGCCCCGGACCAGCGGCTGTCGAACGTGCCGGCCGGTACGACTGGCTGGGCGCCGGTCAGGACAGCGCCATTGCTGGCCGGCGGCGCCGAGAAGGCGGTGCGCAACTGCGGCGGGCCTTCGGCGCGCGAGGCTTCATCGGCGGCGTCGGGCTTGGCCGCGGCATTGGCGCTGCGCTGCTTGGCGGGCTGCGGCGCCGCGGCGACCGCCTTGGGCGCAGCCGGCTCAGACTTCACATCGGCATCGCGTGCTTTCGTCGTCGACGCGGCGGCGGCGCGAACCAGCGCGGCGCGCTGCGGCTTCGCGGCGTCCGGTTTGTTGACCGGTTGCGCCACATTAGCCTGCACCGCCGGCGCGCTTTCGGCTTCGGCAACCGGCTTCGGCACCGAAACCATCTGCGTCGGCCCGTCCGGCGTGCGCGGCAACGCGCCGGGCGCCGTCGCCACATGAATGAGGCGGCCCTTGTTGTCGTAACCTTCCTGCGTGGTCATTTTTTCGGCGAAGACCGGGTTCATGCCGCCGTCAACGTTATGGCGCGGCGGCGTCACGGCGACGCCCTGCGCGATATATTCGGCCATCTGGACTTGTTCTTTGCGGCGCTGCTCAAGCACCACGTCGGCGATATTTTTGTCCAACTCGAAAACCGGACATTTGCCCTTGGCGTCGAACTTCAACGGCTTGGACGCATTTTCGGGCTGCGCCGGGTCGAACACGTAGCGCTTCTCGCAGACCGCGACCTTCGGCTCCTGCCTGGTCGCTTCGAAATTGTCGTAGCCTTCCTTGAGCATTTTCCAGAAGGCGAAGTTCGGATTGTTGCGGTGCTTGGCCATGTTCAGCGCGGTCATGCGGAACGGCATGGCCTGCAACTGGAATGCCTTCTGGCCGCCGAAAAACGATTCGCGCGCCAGCGCGTAGATTTCCTGGATCTGCTCGTCGGTCATCGCGTAACAGCCGCGCGACGAGCAATCGCCATGCACCATCAACTCCGAGCCGGTGTAGCCCCACGAACGGTCATAGGCGTTCGGAAATCCGGTGTTGAAGGCGAGATAATAATTGGAGGCCGGATTCATCTGTCCCGGCGTGATCGTATAGAAGCCCTCCGGCGCCTGGCGGTCGCCTTCCTTCTTCTTCGGACCGAGGTCGCCCGACCAGCGGCAGATCGGATAGGTCTTCAACAGCGCATATTCGCCGTCGCGCGTCTGCTTCCAGATCTCCAGCTCCGCCTCTTCCTTAAAGATGCGGGCGAGGATCGGCGAATCCTTGTCCATGTTCTTGGCGGCGATTTCGGCGAGCGTCTTTTCCGACAGCGGCGCCTGGGCGCGACCGCTGGTCACGTCGCTCAGATTGCAGCCGGCCAGCGCCATCGCGGCGGCCAGGGCCGCCGATGCCAGTAACGTTCGGAGATAGGGTCGGCTCAAGACGCGAAACTCCCCGGACGGGCGGGCCCACATTGAGACATCGTTATCCATAAGATGTGGCATCCGCAAGGCAAAGCGGGGCATAGCATACCAAGGGTAACCCTATGGTAAACCGGACTTAAATCGGAACCCGGGGAGGATAAGGACGCTAAACCCCCGGGCGCGCCGCGACGCGGCCCATGGCGAGGAATTTCTCGCGCCGCTGCTTGCGCACGGCGTCACGGTCGAGCGGCCGCAGCTCGGCGAAGGCCTTGGCAATAGCGTCGGCGGTGGCGGCAATCGTCGCGGCTGGGTCACGATGGGCGCCGCCGGTCGGTTCGGACACAATCGTGTCGATGACGCCGAAACGGGCCATGTCCTGCGCGGTGATCTTCATGTTGGTCGCCGCGTCCTGCGCCTTGGTCGAGTCGTGCCACAGGATCGAGGCGGCGCCTTCCGGCGAAATCACGCTGTAAATGGCGTGTTCCAGCATCAGCACCTTGTTGGCGGTGGCCAGCGCAATGGCGCCGCCGGAGCCGCCTTCGCCGAGGATCACCGACACGTTCGGGACGCTTAAGCCGAGACAAACATCGGTCGAGCGGGCAATGGCTTCGGCCTGGCCGCGCTCCTCGGCGCCAATGCCGGGATAGGCGCCGGCGGTGTCGACCAAAGTCAGCACTGGAATATTGAACCGTTCGGCCATTTCCATCAGGCGCACCGCCTTGCGGTAGCCTTCCGGGCGGGCCATGCCAAAATTATGCTTGAGGCGGCTTTCGGTGTCCGAGCCCTTCTCGTGGCCGAGCACGCAGACGCTTTCGCCGCGGAAGCGGGCGAATCCGCCGATAATGGCCGCGTCGTCGCCGAATTTGCGGTCGCCGGCCAGCGGCACGAACTCGGTGAGCAAGCCTTTGACGTAATCCAGGCAATGCGGCCGCTGCGGATGGCGCGCGACCTGCGTCTTCTGCCAGGGCGTCAGCTCGCCATAGAGCTCTTTCAGCGCCAGCGCGGCCTTGACCTCGAGCCGGCTGATCTCGTCGGTGACGGAGACGGCATTGTCCGTCTCGCCCATGGCGCGCAATTCCTCAACCTTGGCCTCCAGCTCGGCCACGGGTTTTTCAAAGTCGAGATAGCTGCGCATCGGGTTCCGGCGGTTAAAGGCGGGTCGGGGCGGTTTGACGCGGACGACCCCCCTTAGTCAAGCAATCGGGTTAATATGGGGGTTACGGCCGCCAGGGCCTAGGTGTCGGCCAATGGGTGCAGGTCGCGCACCAGAGTCTTCAGCCGCTCTTCCAGCACATGCGTGTAGATCTGCGTCGTCGAGATATCGGCGTGGCCGAGCAGGGTCTGCACGACCCTAAGATCCGCGCCGTTGTGCAGTAGGTGGCTGGCGAAGGCATGGCGCAGCACATGCGGCGACAGCCGTGCCGGGGCCAAGCCGCAAGCCTGACCCAGGGCTTTCAATTCGCGGGCGAAATGCTGCCGGGTGAGATGGCCCTGCTCGCCGAAAGAGGGAAACAGCCACTTTTCCTTCTTCTCGTGCCCGGCCTCGGCGCGCAGGGCGAGGTATTCCGCCATCGCCGTTTTGGCCGCGCCATTGAGCGGCACCAGCCGCTCCTTGTTGCCCTTGCCGCGCACCACCAGCATTGCCTGGTCGCGCCGCGCGGCGGACGCCGGCAGCGCCACCAGTTCGGACACCCGCAGGCCAGTGGCATAGACCACCTCCAGCAGGCAAAACAGCCGCGCCGCGCGTAGCCGCGCCGGTTTGGGCTGATCGGCTTTTTCGGCATTCTGCCGCGCCTGCGCCAGCAGGCGGTCCACTTCGGCGATCGACAGGATCTTCGGCAGCGTCAGGCCGCGCTTGGGACCTTCCAGCACGGCGGCCGGATCGTCGCCCCGCTTACCCTCGGCGTAGAGAAACCGGTACAACTGCCGCGTCGCCGACAGGCGCCGCGCCAATGACGATGCGGCAAAGCCGCGCTCGCCGAGACTCGTGAGAAAGCCGCGCAGATCGTCGGTGTCGGCCTTGAGGATGGTTTTCCCGACGCTACGCAAATGCGACGTCAGGTCGTCGAGGTCGTTGCGATAGGCGGCCAGAGTATTCTCGCCGGCGCCGCGCTCGGCCGCCTGCATATCGAGGAACAGCTCAACCAGCGCGTCGTCGGTTGAGTTTTTTCGGCCGGCCATCGTTGGGCTTGGTTTGCGCATGATCTTGTCCGAAAACCGGTTCCCACTTTTCGGGATCATGCGCGGCCTATTTAGGCTGCTTGACGAACTTGTCCGCTGGTACCGTGACCGTGATCTCGCGCGGCTGCAGTTTGACGAAATTGGCCAGCGCAAAGACCCCGACATAGACGAGGCCGCCGACGAGGCCGGCAAAAACCAGGAATCTGAACAGGCTCGGCATGATCTTGATCCGGCGGCGGTCGGCAATGACGCAATTTATAGCGTACAGCCAAGTTATAGTGTGTAAGGCCCGGTTCCTTAACCGCCGGCAAACGCGGCGGGTAATGGCACCGGCAATCACAATTGTCCTAATTGCTGGTATATGGAACCGTTAGTTGCCTTGGAATCCTAGCATGGTTGACGTCGCCGTTCAAAAGTCCGCGGAAAACGCGCCCGACCCCGCCCTGACGGCGCAAGTGCTTCGCGCCCTCGGCACACGCTCGATCGTGCTCGTCGGCATGATGGGCGCCGGCAAGTCGTCGATCGGCCGCAGGCTGGCGATCCGGCTCGGGCTCCCTTTCGCCGATGCCGATACTGAAATCGAAACGGCGGCCGGCATGACAATCGCCGAGATTTTCGCCAAGCACGGCGAGCCCTATTTTCGCGCCGGCGAAGCGCGCGTGATCGCGCGCCTGCTCGACCACGGACCGCAGGTACTGGCGACCGGCGGCGGCGCCATCATGGACCAGCGCACCCGCGACCTGATCCAGATCAAGGGCATCTCGATCTGGCTAAAGGCCGACCTCGATGTCCTGAACAAACGCACCAAGCGCCGCGGCGAACGGCCGCTGGTCGACAAGATGAAGGAATTGTTGCCGTTGCGCGAACCGATCTACGCCCTCTCCGACATCGTCGTGCAATCGCGCGACGAGCCGCATGACACCATCGTCGACGAAATCGCCGCCGCCTTGCCGAAGCATCTCAAGATCATCGCCGGCGGGGAGACTCAATCATGACCGCGCCGCGGGTTGAGTCCATCCGTTCGAACGAACCCATCGTGGTGCCGGTGGCGCTGGCTGAGCGCGCCTATGACATCGTCATCGGGCGCGGCGTGGTCGGAACGCTCGGCGCGCGCATCAAGGCGCTGCGGCCGAATGCCAAGACCGTGATCCTGACCGACGAGACGGTGGGGAAGCATCATCTCGCCGCGGTCGAGGACATTCTTGCCGCCGCCGGCGTCGTCTCTTCGCATTTCCTTGTCGCGCCCGGCGAAGGTTCGAAAAACTATGCGACCTTTGAAGCCGTGTGCGAGGCCATCATCGCCGCGCGCATTGAGCGCAACGACCTGGTGATCGCGCTCGGCGGCGGCGTGATCGGCGATCTCGCCGGATTCGCGGCGGCCAGCGTGCGGCGCGGGCTGGATTTCGTGCAGGTACCGACATCGCTTCTGGCGCAGGTCGACTCGTCGGTCGGCGGCAAGACCGGCATCAATTCGCGCCAGGGCAAGAACCTGATCGGCGCCTTCCATCAGCCGATCCTGGTGATCGCCGACACCGCCATGCTCGATACATTGTCGCCGCGCGAATTCCGTGCCGGTTATGGCGAAGTCGCGAAATACGGATTGCTGGGCGATGCGGATTTCTTTGCCTGGTGTGAAGCAAACTGGCGCGATGTCTATGCCGGCGGGGCGGCGCGCGAGCACGCCATCGCCGTGTCGTGCCGCGCCAAGGCGGCCATCGTCGCGCGCGACGAGCGCGAAACAGGCGACCGTGCGTTGCTCAATCTCGGCCACACTTTCGGTCATGCGTTTGAAGCAGGCGCCGGCTATTCGCAGCGTCTGCTGCATGGCGAGGCGGTGGCGCTCGGCTGCGTCATGGCGTTCCAGTTTTCGGAGCGCCAGGGCCTGCTCGGCGGCAACAGCGTCGCCCGCGTGCGCTCGCATCTGGCCGATGCCGGTCTGCCGACCAAGGTCAGCGATGTCCAAGGCGGCGTGCCCGATGTCGACCGGCTGATGGAGCTGATCGCTCAGGACAAGAAGGTCAAGCGCGGCAAGCTCACTTTCATTCTGGCGCGCGGCATCGGCGAGGCTTTTGTCGCGGACGATGTCGATCCGGCCGAGATCCGCGCATTCCTGCAAGAGAAAATCGCGGAATGAGCACCACGCTGACCAATCTGCTGCTCGCTTTGTTTTTGCTGTCGTTGAACGCCTTTTACGTCGCGGCGGAATTCGCGCTGGTCAAGAGCCGCGGCTTTCGTATCGATGCAATGGCCGAAGACAACCGCTTCGCCGCGCGCCTGTTGCAGACGATGATGGGCAATCTCGAAGCCTATCTGGCTTGCTGCCAGCTCGGCATCACCATGGCCTCGCTCGGCCTCGGCTGGGTCGGCGAGCCGACGGTGTCGGCCCTGTTGAAGCCGGTGCTGATGCCGCTTGGTATTTCGGATTCGGCGTTGCATTTCACGTCGTTTCTGCTCGGCTTCCTTGTATTCTCGTCGTTGCATATCGTCATCGGTGAACAGGTCCCGAAGACCCTGGCGATCCGCGAGCCGGTGGTCGTATCGCAGTGGATTGCCTATCCGCTGCATGTCTCGTTCCTGATGCTCTATCCGCTGAACTGGCTGCTGAACGCGGCGTCGCGCTCGGTGCTGCGAATGCTCGGCGTCAAGGAGCATTCGACGCAGGACATCCTCACCGACGTCGAGATCGAAGGTCTGGTCGAGGAATCGGCCGAGCACGGCAATATCGAGGAAGGCCAGGCCGAGTATATCCAGAACGTCTTCCGCTTCGGCGAACTGGAAGTTTCGGACGTCATGGTCCATCGCACCAACATGATCACCGTCAATGCCGACGACAAGCCCGAGGACATCGTCAACACGGTGATCGCCTCGCCGGTGACGCGGCTGCCTTTGTGGCGCGGCAATCAGGAAAACATCATCGGCATTTTGCATGTGAAGGATCTGCTGCGCGCGCTGCATGCACTCGACGGCGATGCCTCCAAGATCGACGTCGCCGCGTTGATGGCGCCGCCCTGGTTCGTGCCCGAAACGCGGCCGGTGTCGGAGCAGCTCAAGGCCTTTCGCCGCCGCAAGACACCTTTCGCGCTGGTCGTCGATGAATATGGCGAAGTCGAAGGCCTGGTGACGCTCGAGGATATTCTGGAAGAAATCGTCGGCGACATCACCGACGAGCACGACGTCGCCATGCCCGGTGTGCGCAAGCAGCCGGACGGTTCGGTCAATGTCGACGGCGCGGTGCCGATTCGCGATCTCAACCGCGTCATGGGTTGGGAACTGCCGGATGAGGAGGCCACCACCGTCGCCGGCCTTGTCATTCACGAGGCGCGGTCAATTCCCGAAGTCGGGCAGAGCTTCACCTTCCACGGGTTCCGTTTCAGGGTGTTGCGCCGCGCCCGCAACCGCATCACCGCGCTGCGCATCCAGCCGCTGCCGCGTGCATCGGGGAAAAAGTAAGTATAGAAGTATGAGTATACAGCACGTGCGCGTAAAAGCACGGCCGGAATAACGCCCTGGGGAGGAATTCGATGATGTCGCCCGTAACGCGGTTTGGCCGCGCGCGCTTGTTGACGCTGGCGGTTCTGGTGTCGGCCTGTTTCGGCGCCGCCGCGCAGGCGCAGAATTATCCCGAACGCCCGATCCGTTTGATCGCGCCGTTTCCGGCCGGCGGATTGGCCGACGTGCTCGCCCGCGCGGTCGGCGACGACCTGTCCAAATCGCTCGGCCAGCCGGTCATCGTCGAAAATCGCGCCGGGGCCGGCGGCAATGTCGGCGCCGATGTCGTCGCCAAGGCCGCGCCGGATGGCTACACCTTGCTGATGACCTCGGCGGGCATTTTGAGCGCCAATCAGTTTCTCTATGCGGCGATGCCGTTCGATCCGGAAAAGGACTTCGTGCCGGTGTCGAATGTCGCCGACATGCCGATGATGGTCGTGGTGAAACAGGATCTGCCGGCCAAGACTCTGGCCGAGCTGGTGGCCTTGGCGCGCGCCAATCCGGGCAAGCTCAATTTCGGTTCGCCCGGCATCGGCACCACCGGGCATCTCGGTCTGGCGCTGTTGATGCACGCCGCCAATATCAAGGTGACGCATGTGCCCTATCGCGGCGCGGCGCCGGCGATTACCGATCTGATCGCCGGTCAGATCGATGGCGTGGTCGACAATCCGCCGACGGTGTTGCCGCATATCGAGGGCGGCCGACTGCGCGCACTGGCGGTCGCGGCCAAGCAGCGGATGACCTTGCTGCCGGACCTGCCGACCGCGGCCGAGGCTGGCGTTGCCAATTACGAGGCCTCGTCCTGGTTCGGCGTGGTCGCGCCCGCCGGAACGCCGCCGGCCATTATTGCCCGGCTGCACAAAGAAATCGCCGCCGCGACGCAAAAGCCGGCAATGCGCGAGCGCTTCGCCAAAACCGGTGCGCGGCTCATCGGCAATACGCCGGAAGAGTTCGCCGGGCAGATCAAGGCCGATCGCATAATGTGGGGCGAGGTCATCCGCGCCGCCGACATCAAGGCGCAATAGCCGGCGCTGGGGCGAGGCCAAAAATAAAGCTCCGCTGTAACGGAACCTTATGCTTCGGGGCTGATTATCGATCAGCCCTGATAGCGATCCGAACGAACCTTGGTCCATACCCACGGGTTCCGACGCCGCGATTTTGTTTGTCACGGCAGGGGGACTGTGCGTGGCCGTTGTATTGGTCGTCGAAGACGACGTTTTCATCCGTGAAATAGCGGAGATGATGATCCAGGAGTGGGGTCATCAGACGCTTTCCGCCAGCGACATCGACGAAGCGCTGTTGCTGCTGCGCTCGCCGCAGCCGATCGACGCACTGTTTACCGATATCTATCTCAAGGAGGCCGTCCTGGGCGGTTGCGATCTTGCCATTCAGGCGATTGCGCTCCGGCCGGGATTGCGGGTCCTGTACACGACCGGCAACACCATCACCGAGAAAATGACCGCCTTGCTGGTCGAAGGCACGCAGTTCCTGCGCAAGCCCTACACGCAAAATCAATTGCAGAATTCGATCGAGACCACGCTCGCAGGCTGATCAGCGCCGCGGATCGAAACCGGGCAATTGGGGACGACGTTTTGGAAAATGTAAACGGCGATACGCGGCCGCTCGGCGTGCTCGATGGCGCCGATCATATCGTGCGCGAGCAAGCGGATGAGACGCTGCTAAAGGCTGGCGCTCTCCAGAACGCCATCTTCAACAGCGCCAATTTCTCCAGCATCGCCACCGACGCCAAGGGCGTATCCAGATTTTCAACGTCGGCGCCGAGCGCATGCTCGGCTATAACGCGGCCGAAGTGGTCAACAGGATCACGCCGGCCGATATTTCCGACCCGCTCGAACTGACGGCGCGCGCCACGGCGCTGAGCGCCGAACTCGCCACGCCGATTACCCAGGGTTTCGAGGCGCTGGTGTTCAAGGCGTCGCGCGGCATCGAGGACATTTATGAACTGACCTATATCCGCAAGGACGGCAGCCGCTTCCCGGCGGTGGTCTCGGTCACCGCGCTGCGCGACGCGCAAAACGTTATCATCGGCTACCTGTTGATCGGCACCGACAATACCGCGCGCAAGCAGGCGGAAGAAGCATTGCTCAAGGCCGGCGCGCTGCAGCGCGCGATTTTCAACAGCGCCAATTTTTCCAGCATCGCCACCGACGCCAAGGGTGTTATCCAGATTTTCAACGTCGGCGCCGAGCGCATGCTCGGCTACACCGCCGCCGAAGTGATGAACAAGATCACGCCAGCCGACATTTCGGATTCGCGGGAAGTCATCGCGCGGGCCAGGGAATTGAGTGTCGAGCTTGGCGTGGCGATCACGCCGGGCTTCGAGGCGCTGGTGTTCAAGGCGTCGCGCGGCATCGAGGACATTTACGAACTGACCTACATCCGCAAGGACGGCAGCCGCTTTCCCGCGGTGGTGTCGGTGACGGCGCTGCGCGATGCGCATGATGTCATTATCGGCTACCTCCTGATCGGCACCGACAACACCGCGCGCAAACTGGTCGAGGCCGAGCAGAAAAAGCTCGATCAGCGCCTGCGCGACCAGCAATTCTACACCCGCTCGTTGATCGAATCGAATATCGACGCACTGATGACGACCGACCCGTCCGGCATCATCACCGACGTCAACAAGCAGATGGAAGCGCTCACCGGCTGCACCCGCGACGAACTGATCGGCGCGCCGTTCAAGGACTATTTCACCGACCCCGATCTGGCCGAAGCCGGCATCAAGCGCGTGCTGAGCGAAAAAAAGGTCACCGATTACGAACTGACGGCCCGCGCGCGCGACGGCAAGGAAACCGAGGTCTCCTACAATGCGACGACGTTCTACGATCGCGGCCGCACTTTGCAGGGCGTCTTCGCCTCGGCGCGCGACGTCACCGAGCGCAAGCAGCGCGAGCGCGATGCACTTATGCTGACCAACGAAATTTCCCACCGCATCAAGAACAATCTGCAGGTCATCGTCGGCCTGATCGCCTACGAGGCCAAATGGACGGCGGCGCCGTGCGTGCAGGGCTACAAAACCATGCAGGCGCGCATCGGCGCCATCGCCCAGCTTTACGATCTGATATCGCACACCAGCCGCGGACAGACCGTCGCTGTGGATGCCTACCTGCGGGAAATCGCCAGAACCATGTCGGCGAGCCTGCTCGGCAACGGATTGGGCATCAAAATCGAGGTTGAGGCCGAGCCGCTGGAAATTGACCCCAATCGCGCCGTGCCGTTCGGTCTTCTGGTCAACGAATTGACGACCAACGCCATCAAGCATGCGTTTCCGAACGGCAACGGCAATATCAGATTGTGCGTCGAGCAGATCGGCGATCAGATCGAGTTGGTCGTCTCGGACGACGGCGTCGGCATGAAGAACAAGGATTTGCTAAAGAGCCCCGAGAAGCGCGGCTCCGATTACGTGGCCATCTTCGTGCGTCAACTGGGCGGCGCCATCGTGCCGTCGCAACAGGAAGCCATCGGCACCACGGTACGCGTGCGCCTGCCTCTGCTGCTGGTGCCGTCGGGCGGCGCCGAGCCGCTGGCGGCGTAACGCTGACAGGCTGCCTTAGGCGCGGCGGGCGAAAAATCCGAGCATGACCAGCCAGACGATCGCCGAGACGATGCCGGATAGAACACCGGACAGCGCCAGCGGATCGATGCCGGCGAGCAGGGCGGCCGGCGTGGCGTAAATCATCGCCAGCAGCAGGATCGCGTCGCCGGGCGCGAAGAAGAACCAAGCGGTGAGAAGCCAGAGATCGGCGAGATCGACGACATTGTCATGGTTCATGTCCCACGACATGTCCCATCGCAGGCTCCAGGCCATTTCAGCGGCCGCTTTGAGTGCGGCGATGGCCTCGGCGTGCGCGTCCATATTCCGCTTTCAATGTTCTGCTTTCAATTTTCTGCTATCAATGCCTCGCTTCCGGTTCATCGGTCAGTGGCGTTGGCGAGGCGATCATAAATTAAAGCTGGGAAAGGCGGCAGAGATTCGCCCGGTATTTTTACAACATTTTTAGGCGAATCGGATTATCGCAGTGATGAAATGGCGAATGCGCGTCGCAAGACGGAGCCATCATTCCCTCGCCTGATTAGAAATTCGCTTCCGATGTTGGCAAAAATTCTGACCGCCGCCGGCTGCGTTGTCGCCATCGCCGCCACGGATGCGGCGCAAGCCGCCGATTGGCAATATTGCCTTGCGCTATCGCGCGACAACCACCGGGTCTACATGTCGCCGCCGTTTCCAAACCGCGGCCGCCCCGGCGACGCCGACGCCGCGTTCGCTTCAATGCTGGATCAGAATGGCTACCCGCACGATGACGTGCAATGTCCGCGCGCCGATGACGAGAATTCCATCGCCACGATGCGGCAATACGCGATCAAATATAATCAGGAGAGCGGCAACGCGATTATTGCCATGCCACGGGAAAAAATGCGGTAGACATCGCAGTCCGATGGAACGCCGCGACCTATAAGGATCGATTTCATGCCGAATGCCAGCACCATAAAAGTCGAACTGCACGAAGCCGAGGAGCGGTTGCTCAGTGAGTTGCGGAAAATGCGACGCGGGGTACGTGGACTCAACCAGACCACTTCAGCAACAAGTGACGGCCTCACCATTGGTCAGAAAATCGCCGACGGCGTCGCCGCGACGATGGGGTCGTGGACCTTCATCATCATCCAGTCGGTCATTCTGATGATCTGGATAGCCCTGAACGTCACCGCCTACGTGAACCAGTGGGACCCCTATCCCTTTATCCTGTTGAATCTGGCGCTGTCGTTTCAGGCCGCCTATGCGGCGCCGTTCATCATGATGAGTCAGAACCGCCAGCAGGATATCGACCGAAAATCGGCCGAAGACGACTTCAAGATCAATATCAAGGCCGAGCTTGAAATCGAGCTTCTGCATCAGAAAATCGATCAGCTTCGCGAGACCGAGGTCTTGCAACTGACCGAAGCTGTCCGCGAATTATCCGCGCTGCTGAAAAATGTAAAGCCGGCTTGAGCGGCGCCCGCGCACGCCAGGCGGCCTCAACCTTCGCCCGGCGCCGTCGCATGAATGGCCAGCGCGTGTACGCCGCCGGCCAGGTCCTCGGCGAGCGCGGCATTGATCATGCGATGACGCTCGATCCGGGTCTTTCCTTTGAAGGCCGCAGACACAATATAAACCCTGAAATGGGTTTGCCCGCCGGGCCGCGCCCCGGCATGGCCTTCGTGCTGGTGCGATTCATCCGCCACATTGAGGCTTTCCGGCGTGAAAGCTTCGGTTAGCTTGTTGGTGAGACGATCGACTGTTCGCATGTCCCTCAGTTAGGTAACGGCGCCAAGCCGGTCAATGGCGTATTACCGCCAGAATCGTGTTGCCCTGTGCTTGTCAAGTCTTGAAGCAAACAGCAAAAAAAGCGCATAACATTCGGTCATGAAAATAGACTCACCACTTTTCGACAGCATTCGCGTCAAACCGGGCAAGGACCGTCGTGTCAAAAACGACGGGCCGGTCTGCCAATGGGCGGGCTGCAAGGAAAAAGCGACGAATTTCGCGCCCAAGGGCCCCAACGTCGATGGCCGCTGGCACTATTGCGTCAAGCATGTGCGCGAATACAACCAGTCGTATAATTTTTTCGCCGGCATGGCCGACGACGCCGTGCTCGCCTACCAGAAAGATGCGCTCACCGGCCATCGGCCGACCTGGAAAATGGGCACCGGCAAGCGCAAGGCGAAGCCGGACCTGTCCGCGCTTGGCGGCACCGGCGATCCATTCGGCCTGTTCGAGGGCACCGGCAAGGAACAAAAGACCAAAGTCGAGAGCCGCGTCATCCGCAATGCCGAGCGCAAAGCCTTCGAAGCGCTCAGCCTCGAGGTCAGCGCCACCGCGGCGCAGGTGTCGTCGCGCTACAAGGAACTGGTCAAGCGGCATCACCCGGACGCGAATGGCGGCGACCGCTCGACCGAGGACCGCCTGATCGAAATCATTCAGGCCTATAAATATCTAAAATCAGTCGGAATGGGCTGATTCCCGCCCGCTCGCTTATCCTGGTACCACGGATGGCGTAGCGCCGATTTTCGGCCTTTTGCCCTTGCGGCGAGCCGGTCGCGGGGCCTATTTCAATGCCAAACAGGACGTGAACCGTCTGAAATTCCCCGGTATTCGAGCTATGCTCGGGGGTAGCTTTCGCTCACCCTCGGCTTTCTGTTAGTTTGCGTCGCGTTTCATCCTTACAGCCTTATCCCGGCGAGAAGTGCGGCCCCGCGCCGTTTCCGGGGCCACGGAGTAGATATGGCAACTGCAGTCCAAGAACCCGCCAAACTGCCGGATTTGAAAGTGTCGGTCCGCCAGGTTTTCGGCATCGACAGCGACATGGAAGTGCCGGCCTATTCGCAGGGCGACCCGCATGTCCCGGACGTCGATTCGGATTATCGTTTCGACCGGCCGACGACGCTCGCCATTCTCGCCGGATTCTCGCATAACCGCCGCGTCATCGTCACCGGCTATCACGGCACCGGCAAGTCGACCCATATCGAGCAGGTCGCGGCGCGGCTGAACTGGCCGATGGTGCGCGTCAATCTCGACAGCCACATCAGCCGTATCGATCTGATCGGCAAGGACGCCATCGTCGTCAAGGACGGCCAGCAGGTCACCGAATTCCGCGACGGCATTTTGCCGTGGGCGTACCAGAACAACGTCGCGCTGTGCTTCGACGAATATGACGCCGGCCGCCCGGACGTGATGTTCGTCATCCAGCGCGTATTGGAATCCTCCGGCCGGCTGACGCTGCTCGACCAGAGCCGCGTGATCAAGCCGCATCCGGCATTCAGATTGTTCGCCACCGCCAACACCGTCGGTCTCGGCGATACGTCGGGCCTCTATCACGGCACGCAGCAGATCAACCAGGCGCAGATGGATCGCTGGTCGATCGTCACCACACTGAATTATCTGCCGCATGACAACGAAGTCGAGATCGTGCTGGCCAAGGCCAAGCATTATCAGAACGACAAGGGCCGCGACATCGTCGGCAAGATGGTGCGCGTCGCCGATCTGACCCGCAACGCCTTCATGAACGGCGACATCTCGACCGTGATGAGCCCGCGCACCGTGATCACCTGGGCCGAGAATGCCGCGATCTTCAACGATGTCGGCTTTTCGTTCCGGCTGACCTTCCTGAACAAGTGCGACGAACTCGAACGGCCGATCGTCGCCGAGTTCTATCAGCGTTGCTTCGGCATCGAATTGCCGGAGAGTTCGGTCAACGTGGCGCTGAGCTAATTCAGCGTTTCTTTTCCAGCGTCGAAAGGCGCTGTTCGATTTTGTCCGAGCGTTCCTCGACTTCTGCCACAGTGTAGCGGCCGAGGACGCTTTCGCCGATCATGGCTTGTTGGAGGTTCTTGAGACGATCATTGACGGACTCGTACCCCTCGCGCACTTCCGCCTGGAGTGCGTCGCTTTTGCGATCCAATTCCCGCAACAGGCGCAGGGTGTGGTTTTCAGGGTCGGCCATAGTGTCCTTCCTCCGGTCCAAGCTAAGATAGTCACTACTTTTGAGTGAATAAAGACCCCCGATGGCGTCAAACACGAGCAAATCGAAACCCTCGTCCAAGGAATCGCCGACCGAGCCGTTCAAGCGGGCGGTCGCCGGCGCTCTGCGCGCTTTGGCGCGCAAGCCCGATCTCGAAGTGTCCTACGCCGCCGAACGGCCCGGCCTGTTGGGCGGCAAGGCGCGGCTGCCGGAGCCGCCGCGCAAATTGACGAAAGCCGAAGCGGCCATCGTGCGCGGCAATGCCGACTCGATCGCGCTGCGCATCGCCTGTCACGACGCCGTCGTCCATCGCAAGCTGCAACCGAACGGCCAGCAGGCACGCGCGGTGTTCGAAGCCGTCGAGCAGGCCCGCGTCGAAGCCATCGGCGCGCGCCGCATGGATGGCGTCGCGCTCAATCTCACCGCCATGCTCGACGATCGCTTTCATCGCAGCAAATTCGACGACGTTTCCGATCGCGCCGACGCGCCGATCGAGGAGGCGCTCGCTTTGATGGTGCGCGAACGGCTCACCGGTCTCGCACCGCCGCCAGCCGCGCGCAAATTGGTGGAACTCTGGCGGCCGCTGATCGAGGAGCGCGCCGGCGGAGATCTCGATCGCCTGGAAAGTCTGGTCGAGGATCAGCGCCAATTCGGCGACGTCGTGCATGAGTTGCTCGAATCGCTGGAAATGGGCGAGGACCGCTCCAGCGATTCCGAAGAGGAAGACGACGAGGGCGAAGAAGAAAAGAAGCAGCAGGAATCCGGCGAGGACGGCGACGCCGCCGATTCCGACGAAATGCAGAAGACCGCCTCGGAAGACACGCAAGTGTCGGCCGAGGACATGGCCGAATCCGCGACGGAAGCCGCCGATGCGCCATCCGCCGAAATGTCCGACGACAGCGAGATGGGCGACAGCGAAACGCCCGGCGAGCCGCAGCGGCCGAACCAGTTCGGCAAGAACGAGCCGCGCGGGCCGGACTATCGCGCTTTCACGATGAAGTTCGATGAGACCATCGAGGCCCAGGACCTGTGCGAGCCGGAAGAGCTCGACCGCCTGCGCGGCTATCTCGACAAGCAGCTATCAAGTTTGCAAGGCGTCGTGTCGCGTCTGGCCAATCGCCTGCAACGCCGGCTGATGGCGCAGCAGAGCCGCTCGTGGGATTTCGATCTTGAAGAAGGTATTCTCGATCCGGCGCGGCTGACCCGCGTCATTATCGATCCGATGCACGCTTTGTCGTTCAAGGCCGAGAAGGACACCGAATTCCGCGACACCGTGGTGACGCTGCTCTTGGACAATTCAGGTTCGATGCGCGGCCGGCCGATCACGGTCGCCGCCACCTGCGCCGACATTCTGGCGCGCACCTTGGAGCGCTGCGGCGTCAAGGTCGAGATTCTCGGCTTCACCACGCGCGCCTGGAAGGGCGGCCAGTCGCGCGAGCATTGGCTTACCGCCGGCAAGCCGGCCAATCCCGGCCGCCTCAACGATCTGCGCCACATCATCTACAAGTCCGCTGACGCGCCGTGGCGGCGCGCGCGCAAGAATCTCGGCCTGATGATGCGCGAAGGCCTGCTCAAGGAAAATATCGACGGCGAGGCGCTCGACTGGGCGCATAAGCGTCTGTTGGCGCGCAGCGAGCAGCGCAAGATATTGATGATGATTTCGGACGGCGCGCCGGTCGACGATTCGACCTTGTCGGTCAATCCCGGCAATTATCTCGAGCGTCATCTGCGCTGGGTCATCGACGAAATCGAAACCCGCTCGCCGGTCGAACTGATCGCCATCGGCATCGGCCACGACGTCACGCGCTATTATCGCCGCGCCGTCACCATCGTCGACGCCGAGGAATTGGGTGGCGCGATGACCGAGAAACTTGCCGAACTGTTCGCGGAAAAAGCAGGCGACGCCGAAAGGCCGACGCGCCGCCCGCGCCGGCGCGTCGCTTGACGATTTCGCGCCGTCGCTGGCTGATCGCTGGCGCACTGGCCGGCGCGCTGTTCTGTGCGGCCGGTTCATATGCGGTGCTGTCGGAGGAGTTGCGCTTCGCCGCGGCGCCGGCGCGGATCGAGGTGCGAGCGGCGCCGATCGCGTCCTTCGACAACCGCGACCCGAGCAAGGTGCGTTTTGGCGCACTCGAATTTCGTGGCGGCCTCGTGCTCACTTCAAGTCACCCGGCCTTCGGCGGCATATCCGCCTTTCACATGGAGCCCGATGGCAGTCATTTTCTGGGCGCCACCGACAACGGCTCCTGGCTGCGCGGCCGCATCGTCTATCGTGACGGGAGACCGGATGGCATTGCCGATGCCGAGATCGCGCCCATCCTCGGCTCGAACGGCAAACCAATCGCTGCGCGGGGGTGGTTCGATGTCGAGTCGCTGACCGAACTCGGCGGCCATTTTTACATCGGCATCGAGCGCGTTGAGCAAATCTTGCGGTTTGATATCCGGCGCGGCGGGCTGCTGGCGCGCGGTGAGCCGATCGCGGTGCCAGCCGATTTCAAGACTTTCGTCTTCAACAAGAGTCTGGAATGCTTGACGGCGGCGCCGGCGAATTCGGCGATTGCCGGAAACCTCATCGTCATTACCGAGCAGAGCCTCGATGCCGCCGGCAACCATCGCTCGTTTCTCCTGAAAGATGCAGCGGTGCAGCGCTTCAGCGTCAAGCGCAGCGACGACTTCGATGTCACCGATTGCACCATTCTGCCGCCCGGCGATCTGTTGCTGGTCGAGCGCCGCTATTCGCCGGCGCGCGGCGTCGCCATGCGCATCCGCCGCATCCCCATCGCGGCGATCGAGGAAGGCGCGCTGGTCGATGGCAAGGTGCTGATCGAGGCCGATCTGGCCTACCAGATCGACAACATGGAAGGCATCGTCGTGCATCGCAACGCAGCCGGCGAAACGGTGATCACTTTGGTGTCCGACGATAATTTTTCAGTCATCCAGCGCAATCTGCTGCTGCAGTTCGTGCTGGTCGGCGAATAGAGTTCTGCCGTCATCGTCCGCCTTCGCGGATGATGACAGGAGCGGCTTTCGCCATCGCGCCCTTCACAAACAAAAACGCCGCCCCGAAGGACGGCGCTTTGTAAATATTGAAACGCGAACCGCCTAGCTGGCGGCGGCTTCCTTGGCCGGCGCAGTCTTGCCGACCTTTTTTACGATCTGGCGCTTGAGCAGCAGCATCTTCGGCGCCAGTTCCGAATCCTTGGCCTTGAGCAGGAAGGCGTCGAGCCCGCCGCGATGGTCAACCGTGCGCAGCGCGTTGGTCGAGATGCGCGCGCGCACCGTGCGGCCGAGCGCATCGGAGGTCAGCGTCACGCTCTGCAGGTTCGGCAGGAACCGGCGCTTGGTCTTGATATTGGAGTGGCTCACCTTGTGGCCGGAGAGCGGCTTCTTACCGGTCAGATCGCAACGCCATGACATGGCAAATTCCTCGAAAAACCAAAAAACGTTCTCTACTCATGCCCGAACGTTTCAGGCGCAAAAGCTGCGCCGGCTTAGTCCAGGCTTTTGGGTAGGACGGCTGGACGTATAGAGAGAGGGGTGGGACCCGTCAAGCTTGAGGATTTGAGGGGTTTTTAACGCTTCTCCCCTGGCGGGCCGGGCTGGGGTATCACAGATTCGGCGTATTCGACGCCGACCACAAGGATAAGGTGGTCTGGCGCGGCTGGCTCATCGGCTCAAGGCTTTTTTAGCTAGGAATGGAACTTGGTGCACCTATCGCGGCGGGTCAGAAAATGCGCGTCGCCGGGGCTGGTCCTGCTGGCCCTGGCTCTCCTGTCGGCGCCGGGCCCGGCCGCGGCACAAGGCCGGCTGGAAGCCCAGTACACCATGACTTTGGCCGGGCTGCCGATCGGCCAGGGCACCTGGGTTATCGACCTGTCGGACCGGCAGTACTCCTCCGCGGCCACGGGCGGCACCACGGGCCTGCTGCGGGCGTTTACCGGCGGCGAGGGCGGCACGACCGTGCAAGGCACCTTGCAAGCCGGCAAGCCGGTGCAGTCGGCCTACGCCGCGACCATTAAATCGAGTAAGAAAACCGACGAAATCCGCCTCACCGTCAGCAACGGCAAGGTCAAGGACCTCAAACTGGATCCGCCGCGCGACAACGATGCCGAGCGGGTGCCGATCACCGAGGAAGACCAGCGCAACGTCCTCGATCCGATGACCGCCACCTTGCTGCGCGTGCCCGGTTCCGGCAATCCGCTGGCCCCGGAAGCCTGCCAGCGCACATTGGCGATCTTCGACGGCCGGCTGCGCTACGATCTGCAACTGGCCTTCAAGCGCATGGACCAGGTCAAGGCCGAAAAAGGCTATCAGGGCCAGGTCGTGGTCTGCGCCGTCTATTTCTCGCCGGTCTCCGGCCATATCCCGTCGCGCGCGGCGGTCAAATACATGTCGAAGCTGCGCGATATCGAGGTCTGGCTGGCGCCGATCGCCGGCACGCGCGTGCTGGTGCCGTTCCGTGTCGCATCGCCGACGCCGGTCGGCTCCGCCGTGCTCGAAGCCACGCAATTCGTGTCGGTGGCGGTGCCGTCCAAGGAAGCGAGCAAGCCCGCGGATCAGACGCCGGCAAGCAAGGCATCGGCGACGCTGCCGAAGACGCCCTGACGCTCGCGGAATCGCATTTGCGCTCTTGACTCGCGATCGGATCGCCACTCCAGCGCGCCGTTAATAAAGCGAGACGAAAAAGATCAATGAATCCGAAGACCACTACCCGATCTGGTACCATCTCACGCCGCGGTGGCCAGATATCGCCGTGAACGGAACCGCATGACGGGCGAGTCAGCGATTCGGGCGTGGTTCGTTCCAGACTCGTTCCATAACTTAACGGCCGGCCGCCGAACTGACCCATTGTGACACAGAAACGGAATTCCGCACGGATTCGTGCCCAAGGATCGCGGCGTTCTACAGTGGCGCAGATTGGGACAGCGTGTGCGCCGCCGTTAATCTTTGCGCGGCATTTGACGCAAATTGGACAGGCGCAGGTCTCGATCTGGTAGGAAAAGCGATGCGCAAGCTAGATGTGGCCGTGAACGAAGCCATACAGACGATCAATCAGCGATTCGGGCGTGGTTCGTTCCAGCCCCGTTCTAAAAGTTAACCGAAGGCGGTTTTTCCAACGCGTTGTGATACAGGGAGCGCGCGTTGCCCGGCGAACGGGCGACGCCGACTTTGCGGACGCCTCATGGCCATTTCTTTTTCTTCCCCGTCCAATCGAAACCAGAAGCAGCGCGGCGCCGGCGTCACCGCCGTGCTGGGGCCGACCAATACCGGCAAGACGCATCTGGCCATCGAGCGCATGCTGGCGCATTCGTCCGGCATGATCGGCCTGCCGCTGCGGCTGCTGGCGCGCGAGGTCTACAACAAGGTGGTCGATCGGGTCGGCGCCGACGCTGTCGCGCTGGTGACCGGCGAGGAAAAGATCAAGCCGCCGCATGCGCGGTACTGGGTCTCGACCGTCGAGGCGATGCCGCGCGATCTCGATGTGTCGTTTCTGGCGGTCGATGAAATCCAGCTCGGCGCCGATTTCGAGCGCGGTCATGTATTCACCGACCGCATGCTGAACTTGCGGGCGCGCGACGAGACATTGATCCTCGGCGCCGCCACCATGCGGCCGATGGTCGAGAAACTGCTGCCCGGTGCGCATATTGTCAGCCGGCCGCGGCTGTCGACTTTGGTCTATTCCGGCGCCAAGAAAATCACCCGGCTGCCGTCGCGCTCGGCCATCGTCGCCTTCTCGGCGGCCGAGGTTTATGCGATCGCCGAACTGATCCGCCGCCAGCGCGGCGGCGCCGCCGTCGTTTTAGGTGCGCTGTCGCCGCGTACCCGCAACGCCCAGGTCGCGCTCTATCAATCCGGCGATGTCGATTATCTGGTGGCGACCGACGCCATCGGCATGGGCCTCAATCTCGATGTTGACCATGTCGCATTTGCCTCCGACCGTAAATTCGACGGATATCAATTCCGCAAGCTCAATCCGGCCGAACTCGGCCAGATCGCCGGGCGCGCCGGGCGAGCAACGCGCGACGGCACTTTCGGCACCACCGGGCGCTGCGATCCGTTCGAGCCCGAACTAGTGCAGGCGCTGGAAAGTCATACGTTCGAGCCGATCCGCCTGCTGCAATGGCGCAACAGCGCGCTCGATTTCGCGTCGATAGGGGCGCTGCAGGCGTCGCTGTCGATGTCGCCGCAAATCGCCGGACTGACGCGCGCGCCGACGGCTGAGGACATCCTGGTCCTGGAACACGCGGCGCGCGACGAGGATGTGCGGGCTTTGGCGCGCAACCCTTTGGCAGTCGAGCGGCTATGGGATGCCTGCCAGGTTCCGGATTATCGCAAGATAGCGCCCGCGACCCATGCCGAATTAGCCGTGACCCTCTATGGATTCTTGATGCGAGAGGGTAACATCCCTACAGATTGGTTCGCCCGTCAGCTCGCTCAAGCCGACCGGACCGACGGCGACATCGATACTCTCTCAAACCGGATCGCTCATGTCAGGACTTGGACCTATGTTGCCAACCGCCCGGACTGGCTCGCCGACCCGGAACACTGGCAGGGGATCACCCGCGCGATCGAGGACAGATTGTCCGATGCGCTGCACGAGCGCTTGGCCGAACGCTTCGTGGACCGCCGCACTAGCGTCTTGATGCGGAGGCTGCGAGAGAACACGATGCTTGAAACCGAAATCGGAAAAACTGGCGAAGTCACCGTGGAGGGTCATGTTATTGGCCGGCTCGATGGCTTCATGTTCGCGCCCGACGCCTCGGCGGCCGGCTCCGAAGCCAAGACGCTGAATTCCGCCGCGCAAAAGGTTCTCGCCAGCGAGATCGAGGCGCGCGCCACAAAGCTGTCGCAGGCGGCGAACGAGCAGATCGTGCTGGCCAATGACGGCGCTCTGCGCTGGACGGGCGATCTGGTCGGTAAGCTCGTTGCCGGCGACGATACCTTGCGTCCGCGCGTGCGTATTCTCGCCGACGAACATCTGACCGGCCCGGCGCGCGAACTGGTGCAGACCCGGCTCGACCTCTGGCTCAAGAGTCAGATCGAGAAACTGCTGGCGCCTCTGTTCTCGCTCACCGTTGCCGACGACATCACCGGCATGGCGCGCGGCATCGCCTTCCAGTTGGTTGAAGCGCTCGGCGTTCTCGAGCGACAGAAGGTGGCGGAAGAGGTCAAGGGCCTCGACCAGCCGTCGCGCGCACTTTTGCGCAAATACGGCGTGCGCTTCGGCGCCTATCACATCTATCTGCCGATCCTGCTCAAGCCGGCGCCGCGCGCTTTGGCCACGCAGCTCTGGGCGCTCAAGCACGAAGCCCCCGACGCCAAGGGCGTCACCGAGTTGCTGCATCTGGCGGCCTCGGGCCGCACCTCGATTCCGATCGACAAGGAAACGCCGAAGCCGCTGTACCGCACCGCAGGCTACCGCGTCTGCGGCGAACGCGCGGTGCGCGTCGATATTCTGGAACGCCTCGCCGATCTCATTCGCCCCGCTTTGTCGTGGCGCGAAGGTGTTGCGACGCCAAAGCCGGACGGCGCCTTCGACGGCCGCGGCTTCACCGTCACCGGCGCGATGACGTCATTGACCGGCGCGTCGGGCGAGGACTTCGCCTCGATCTTGCGCTCGCTCGGTTACCGCATGGATCGCAAGCCCAAGCCGGCGGAAGCAATCAAGCCGGCCGAGGTTAAACCCGCCGATGCGACTCCAGCGGAGCCAGCCGGTGCGATCGATACGCTGGCTGCAGAAGCTTTGGCCGCCGACGAACCGACGTCGACTATTTCGCTGCTGCCGGAAGTCGAGGTTGCGCCGGCTGCTGTCGAATCAATCGCGACTGCGCCCGCTGACACTGCCGCCGAGACCACGATTGCCGAAGCTGTCGAAGCGTCGGCTCCGCTGGCTGGCGATGGCGCCATTGCTGTTGCGCCCGCCGACGCAACGAAGCCGGATGAAACGGCCAAGGAAGCCGAGACGGTCGAAGTCTGGCGTCCGGGCGGTCATGCCGGCGGCGAACGGCGTCCGAACAATCGTCCGCGTCGCGCGCCGCGCGCGCAACAGGCGGCAACGCCGGCCGACGGCGCAACGGCAACGACTCCAGCCGCCGAAGGCGTTCCCGGCGAAGAGCGCAAGGATGGACCGCCGCGCCACCGGCGTCCGGATCGCAACGAGCGCCAGCAGCGCACCGAACGCCAAGCCAAAAGTTTCGAATCGAAGGGTTCGGAGCGTCCCGGCCAACCGGCGCCGCATCCGGCCTCCAAGCCCGCTTTCAACAAGCCGAACTTCAGCAAGCCGGGTCAGCCCGGCGGCCGTTCCGGCCCGCCTGGCGGCCGAGGCGATTTCGGCGGCCGTCCGCGCCGCGATCGCGGCGATCAGGTCGAGCGCGCCGAGCGCGAACAGTATTATGCCAAGCCGCATGGCGCAGGCTCTGGCAATCGCGACAAGGCGCCGGATCCCAATTCGCCTTTCGCCAAACTGGCCGCGCTCAAGCAGGCGCTCGAAGGCAAAGAATCGTAGCGCCAGGAATGCCGGCATTCACGCGCCATGCCTGAAGGCCGCCAGCGCATCGACAAATGGCTGTGGCACGCGCGCACCGTGCGGACCCGTAGCGATGCCGCATCCCTCGTTGAAAGCGGCCATGTTCGCCTCAACGGCCGGCGCGTTACCGCGCCGGGCCACACAGTGCGTATCGGTGACGTCCTGACATTGGCGCTCGACCGGACCGTGCGGGTGCTGGAGGTGACAGGCTTTTGCGAGCGGCGGGGCGGCGCCGCTGCCGCCGCGGCAACCCGGCGCGACCTAGGCGCTGGTCCTGCCAAAATCTGAATAGCTGACCCAGATCAATGGCAAAGCCAGCGCTTGCAGCCTATTTATCGTTACGATACGCAGCAGGTATCGCCTGCCGGTCCGGAGCCTTGCATGACCTATATCGTCAATGAGAGCTGCATTAAGTGCAAATACATGGACTGCGTCGAAGTGTGTCCGGTGGACTGCTTCTACGAAGGCGAGAACATGCTGGTCATCCACCCGGACGAATGCATCGATTGCGGGGTCTGCGAACCGGAATGCCCGGCCGACGCGATCAAGCCGGACACCGAGCCGGGCCTTGAGAAGTGGCTCGAAATCAACGCCGAATATGCCAAGACCTGGCCAAATATAACGGTCAAGCGCGACCCGCCGCCGGACGCCAAGGATTGGGACGGGGTGCCGGACAAGTTCGCCAAGTTCTTTTCGCCCGAACCGGGCGAGGGCGATTGAAGAATTTATTTAGTTCGCCATATGATTAATTGCCCGAATTTCAGGCAGCGTCGTCGACGATTTCATGAATTTGCAGGTCTGCATCGCCTGAAATGCACAAATAGAGCCTCTTAAGGCTTTGATTTTGGCCAAAAATGTGCTATATTGTTCAAATCCGATGAAAATGAAAAACGCCGCTAACGGATACGCTCCCAACGCCTTGAAAGAGACTTGGGGGCCTTATTTTTGCGGGTGCTCCCCAAGGGCTTCATAGAGGGCGTGCGTTCCACGCGTTGAGCAGTGGCAGGTAAATCGCGTCAAAAACCGAAAAAGGGTTCCGCCGGCACCAGCCGGAAGCCCAAAAAGGCTGCCGAGGTTCGGCGGTCATCGCAAGCTACGCGCGGCGCAAGCCGCGGCGGAGCGCCCGAAGCCAAATTGGCCGGTAGCCGCAAAGCGGCCGCCGGTGAAGGAGTTTTGCCCGGAATGCCCACCAGCAAGAAGACGACCCAGCGCCAAGGGTTCAAGACCAACGAATTCATCGTCTATCCCGCCCACGGGGTCGGCCAGATTCTGGCCATCGAGGAGCAGGAAATCGCCGGCGCCAAGCTGGAGCTGTTCGTCATCAATTTCATCAAGGACAAGATGACCCTGCGGGTTCCGACCGCCAAGATCGTATCGGTTGGCATGCGCAAGCTGGCCGAGCCGCCGCTGGTCAAGCGCGCGCTCGAGACGCTCAAGGGCCGCGCCCGCATCAAGCGCACCATGTGGTCGCGCCGTGCGCAGGAATACGAAGCCAAGATCAATTCCGGCGACATCGTCGCCATCGCCGAGGTCGTGCGCGACCTGTTCCGCTCCGACACCCAGCCGGAACAGTCCTATTCCGAGCGTCAGTTGTACGAAGCGGCGCTCGACCGGCTGTCGCGCGAAATCGCTGCCGTTCAGAAGGTGACCGAGACCGAAGCGGTCAAGGAAATCGAAGCGGCGCTGGCCAAGGGTCCGCGGCGCGGTCCCAAGCCGGCTGAGGAAGCCGCCAGCGACGACGCGACCGAGGAAGAAGCGGCCTGAAAGGCTGACGGCGCCACGCCGGAAGACTGACAGCAGCTTTCAGATATTTAAAGAAAAAGCCCGGCAGCGATGCCGGGCTTTTTTGTTGGAAGCGCTCGGGCTTTTTGCCGCAGGCCACATGGCGGGCGGCACGCTCTTGCTTAACAAGTTCTTAATGCGGCCTGCGTAGTCTGACCGGCCAGCCATCAACACCAGTCACCCCATGCCAACCGTCACGGTGTCGCCTTTTGGGAGTTTCGCAACTGGCGCATCGCCGAACCAGTCGGCGCAGCTTGCGCCGGGTCAGGTAATCGACGCTCTGGTGTTGTCGCTGATCAAGGACACGACATTCCGCCTACAACTCCCGACCGGTACGCTCGACATTCAAACCGATATCCCGCTGGTTCCCGGCACGCGCGTCGAGCTCGCTGTCGAAGGCAGCGCAAGCCAGCCGCGACTCGTCGTGACTCCGCTTCCTGACGGCGCGAAGCCGGCGGCAACGGCAAATTCCAGCACGCAGACCCAGGCCATGCCGGCCGCGGCGCCGGCCGACAATGTCGGTCAGGCCGCCGCGACCCTCGTCCGCGACGCCGCGACGCGGCAGGGCGGCGTGGCCCAACTCTATGCCGATCTCGCGGCCGGTCTGGCGCGCGCCAATCTCTCGGTGCCGGCGCCGGTCGTCACCGCCGCCAGACAATTGTTCGCGCTGCGGCTCGATACGACATCTCCGGCCGGCATCGGCGCCGACGACATCAAGGCGGCGCTGGTCCGTTCGGGCCTCGCCATCAATCCGGCCGGGCAGGGCGACCTGTCGTGGTCGGGGCTGCCGCTCGACGCGCGTGCCGTCCTGCTGTCGCTGCGCCAGGCACTGAAGAATTGGGAAAGCGTCGAGAGCGCGGCAACATCGACGGAGGGAAATTCGCCGTCCGTTGGCTCACCCGCCGCGCAAGCAGTGTCGCGGACCGGCGGGCCTATGCTGCCGTATCCGAATGGCCCGACCGTGCCGCAACCACAGGCCGGCGTTTCGATTCCGCCTAACGCAACGCCGGGCGAACTCGCTCTGCATCTGCTCGATAAAACCGACGCGGCCATTGCCCGCGAGATGCTGTTGAAGATCGCGTCATTGCCCGATGTCGCCGCTCCGGCGGTGAAGCCGAGCGACCCCGCCACCAGCCGCATGACCTTCGATATTCCACTGGCGACGGCGAACGGCACGGCCGTCGCGCAGATTCGTATCGAGCGCGATTCGGCGCAGCGCAACAGCGATACCGACGCCGTCGAGCCCGTGTGGCGCGCCAATTTTTCGGTCGATGTCGAGCCGATCGGCGCCGTCCATGTTCGTATCGCCCAGCGCGGCGGCAAGACGGTCGTCACGCTCAACGCCGACCGCGCGGCCAGCGCGCAAAGTCTTGCGGCGGGACTGCCGCTGCTCGAAGCAGGATTGCGTAACGCCGCGCTCGATCCCGGCCATCTCAGTTGCCAGCACGGGCAGCCGGCCGCAGTGACGGCGGACCGCGGCCTCTATGTCGATCACGCCACATGACGGAAAATCCGAAGACCCTGGCGGTCGCGCTTCAATATAGGGCGCCGCAAGCGCCTAAAGTCACGGCGATCGGTCGCGGCGAACTCGCGCGCCGAATCCTCGATGTCGGCGGCGCCAGCGGCGTGCCGATCTCGAGAAACGCGGAGCTCGCGGTCGCGCTTTCGCAGGTCGAAATCGATGAGGAAATTCCGGAGCACCTCTATCGCGCCGTGGCCGAGGTGCTTGCCTATATTCTGCGCGTGTCGGGGCAGTTGAAATAGCCGCCGCCTATGCCGACGAAGCGTGCCCGCCCTTGCGGGACTAAAACAGGGCGGATTCAAGTTCCGGAGCGAACACCCCCGGTTTGACCGGATAGTTTAGGGTGTCGAGATGGCAAGTCCGAGACGCGCGTTTACGGTTGTCGACCGCACGACCATAGCTCTTCGCCT
>CAIMEA010000087.1 GCA_903839845.1 uncultured Hyphomicrobiales bacterium | reverse complement strand
TTGGCGATGTCGCCGATCGAGCGCAACGTGTTGCCGCCGATCTTGCGCACGCGCTCGGCCAGTTCGTCGGTCGAGGCGAACAATTCCGCCGCCTGTTCGTCGAACATCAAATGATAGTCGCGGAAATGCGGCCCGCTGACGTGCCAGTGGAAATTCTTGGTCTTCATATAAAGCGCGAAAGTGTCAGCCAGGATCGCGTTGAGCGCGCTCGCCACCGCCGTCGTCGCCTTGTTTTCCAGATCGGTCGGGGTCTTCAGCCGGGTGACGGTTTTGGCGGTCATGGGTGCGGGTCCTTTGCCGGGAGATTTCCCCCGACAATGGCCGGCCGCCCAAAAAGTTCCCCAAAAAAGTTCCCTTGAGTTCCGGCTTACGCCAGCCGCTCGCGCACCGCGGCGGCGATTTGTTGCAGCACCGGCGCCCATTGTCCCGGCGCACGCTGCCGGAAAACGCGCATGGTCGGGTACCACGGCGTGTCGTCGCGCCCGAGCATCCAGCGCCAGTCGGAAATCACCGGCACGGCGGTGAACACCGGCCGCGCCAAAGCGCCCGCCAGATGCACGACCGAAGTATCGCAGCCGATCACCAGATCGAGATTGTGCATCACCGCCGCGGTGTCGAGGAAGAAGTCGGCGTCCGCCTGGGTGTCGGCGTCTATAACGCGGATCTTGTCGCGGAACGCGACCTTGGCGATGTCGTCGACCGCCGCGCCCTTTTGCAAGGCGATGAGTTCGACGCCGGGCAGCGCCGCCAGTTCAGCGAAAGCGGCGAGCGGAATATCGCGCTGCGACGTCACCGAATGGTCGGCATGGCCCGGTGACCAGTTGATGCCGATCTTGAATTTGGCGTCACCGAGCTTGCCGGCCCATGCCGCGACCCGCGCCGGATCGGCCTTGAGATAGGGCGTCGCGGCCGGCAGCGTTTCAGGCGTCGTGCCGAGGATATGCGGCGCGCTCATCAGCGGCAGCCAACGGAACGGGCGGCCTTCCTTGCGGATGGCGTCGGCGTCGCTGGCGATGGTGACATTCGGCAGCGCCGACATCAGCGGTGCCATGGCCAGCTTGACCAGCAAGGTGACGTCGTGTCCTTGCGCCGCCAGCACGGCTGCGAAACGGCAGAACTGGATGGTGCCGCCGAGACCCTGTTCGGCCAGCAGCACCAGTCGCTCGCCGGCGGCCAGCGGCGTGCCGTCCCAGCGCGGCTCGTCCAGCGGCGTGAAGCCGAGGCGGCCGACATCCGAACGGTGCTCGTAATCCTCAAAGCCGGCGACCCAGTCGCCGCGCATCAGCTTGAGCATGGCGCGGGCGAGAAAAGCCTCGTGCAGGCGCGGTTCGATCTTGATGGCGCGGTCGTAGCCGGAAAGCGCCGCGTCGAGATGCGCGCTGTCGGTACTGCCGGCGCCGATCTCCATCATCGCCAGGTCCTTGAGGACATTGGCGCGGTTGGCGTGCACTTCCGGCAAAGCCGGTTCGAGCGCGAGCGCTCTGTCATAGTCGCGCAGCGCATCCTGGTAGCGGCCGAGCGGGGCGAGCAGCGCGCCGCGATTGATCAGGTCGGGGATCGAATCCGGCGCCAGCGCCAGCGCCTTGTCGAAGCTCTTGAGCGCTTCGAGCGGCATGCCGGCATCGACCAGGATATTGGCGCGGTTGCCATGCGCGGCGGCGAGATTGGGGTCGAGCGCGATGGCCTGGTCGAGCGCCTTCATCGCCTCGAGCGGCTGGCCGAGGCGGTCGAGCGCCTGGCCGAGCACGTTGAGCATGCGCGCCTCGGGCTTCGCAAAGGTCATGGCGCGGCGGACCAGATCGACGCCCTGCTGGAACTGGCCCTCCTGGCAGGCGATGACGGCGACGTAATACAGCGCCTCGGCGGATTTCGGGTCCCGCGCCAGCACGTCGGCATAGCGGTCCATCGCCAGCTGAATCTCGCCCCGGCGATGGTGGTAGAGGCCCTGTTGCAGCAACTGGGCGATGGTCTGGTGGCCTGCGGTCTGGTCGGTCATGTGGGCTTGTAAGCAGGGATCGGGGCGAAAGCCAAGCCTGTGGGCCGCTTTGCCAATATATGCCTTTTGCAGCGCACCAAACTGGGCCAAACTCCGGTCCACGGGTTTTGAGGGGGCTAAAAGGCGACCATGAAGGACATTCTCGACAGGCTGGAGACGCGGCGCGGCGAGGCGCGGCTGGGCGGCGGCGGCAAGCGCATCGACGCCCAGCACCGGCGCGGCAAACTGACCGCGCGCGAGCGCATCGAACTCCTCCTCGACAAGGGCTCGTTCGAGGAGTTCGACATGTTCGTCGAACACCGCTCGTCCGACTTCGGCATGGAGAACCAGAAGATCCCCGGCGACGGCGTCGTCACCGGCTGGGGCACGGTCAACGGCCGCACCGTCTACCTGTTCTCCAAGGACTTCACCGTGTTCGGCGGCTCGCTGTCGGAAGCGCATGCGCAGAAAATCGTCAAGGTGCAGGACATGGCGATGAAGGCGCGCTGTCCTGTGATCGGATTGTTCGACGCCGGCGGCGCGCGCATTCAGGAAGGCGTCGCCGCGCTTGGCGGCTATGGCGAAGTGTTAAAGCGCAACGTCATGGCTTCCGGCGTCATTCCGCAAATCAGCATCATCATGGGACCCTGCGCCGGCGGCGACGTCTATTCGCCGGCGATGACCGACTTCATCTTCATGGTGCGCGACACGTCCTATATGTTCGACACCGCCCCGGACGTGGAGAAGACCGTGACCCACGAAGTCGTCACCGTGGAAGAACTCGGCGGCGCGTAGATCCACACCACCAAGTCCGGC
>CAIMEA010000086.1 GCA_903839845.1 uncultured Hyphomicrobiales bacterium | reverse complement strand
TTTGAGGCCCCGCAGCGGTGGATAGGCATGTCCTAAAGCAAGAGGAAGCCTGAAAAGGTCAGTCCACCGGGGGCCTTGCGGAGCAAACCTATAAACACCGCGCGCGGAGCGCCGGGCAAGCGGCAACTGCGTGGTGACTAACCTGTGTATTCTAACTCAACACATACACAGGGCTGCGGGGTTGTTGTGACCCCGGCGTTCCGCGCGCCCTCGTTTTTAAGAGGGCGATGAAGGAAGGCGAATTTGGACGACGGCCTGCCCGGGGCCGCAAAGAATACGGGCGATGACGCACGCCTGCCTCACGCCTTCTGCCGGTCATTGTCGATCGGCACCACCTGCCCCGAGATCGACTTCGCCGACGGCGACGCCAGAAATACCGCGAGCTGCGCGATGTCCTTCGGATCGATGAAAGCCTTGATCGACTGGCCGGCGAAGGCGTCGGCCTTCACCTCGTCCATCGACTTGCCGGAAATCTGCGCGCGGCCCTGAAACACGCGCACGATGCGCTCGCCCTCGACCGCGCCCGGCGCGATCGCATTGGCGCGGATGCCCCATGGACCGAGCTCCATCGCCAGCGTCTTGGTGAAGCCGATCACCGCCCATTTGGTCGCGGCATAAGGCGAACGGTTCTCGAAGCCGAAGCGGCCGGCGACCGACGACATGTTGATGATGCAGCCGTAGTCCGACTTCTTCAGGTGCGGAATGGCCAGCCGCGACACGTCGAACATCGACGTGAGGTTGACGGCGAGAACCTTGTCCCAGTCGTCCGGCGGATATTGATCGACCGGCAGCGTCAGGCCGGCGATGCCGGCATTGTTGATCAACACGTCGAGGCCGCCGAGCGCGTCGATCGCCGCCGGCACCATGCGCTCGATCTCGACACGCACGCCCATGTCGCAGCGTTGCGCCGTCAGGCCGGGAATTTCCTTGTGCATCGCCTCGAGGTTCTTCTCGTCGATGTCGCAGATGAAAACCTTGGCGCCATTGGCGGCGAAGGCGCGCGCGAATTCGCGGCCGATGCCGGCGGCACCGGCGGTGATCAGGACTCGTTGCATGCAGTCTCCCTACTCTTCTTTTTCTGTCGTGAAATACAGCGGAAAGCCGTTCATCTTGCCGAGTTCGGTGGCTTCCTTGGCCTTGGTCTCGGCGACGTCGCGGGTATAGACGGCGATGACGCAGGCGCCTTTCTGGTGGGCGGTCATCATCACCCGGTAGGACTGGCTTTCGTTGAGCCGGAACACTGCTTTTAGCACCTCAACGACGAATTCCCGCGGCGTGAAATCGTCGTTGAGCAGGATCACCTTCCACAAAGGCGGGCGCTGCGTTTTCGGCTTGGTCTTCGTCTTCGGCGTCGTCGCCGTGGGGCTCATTTCTGCCTCCTGTCGGCCTTGTCCCGCGCTTTTTCTCAGCCGGTCCGGTCTTGCAGATTGCCTATCATTGCCAGACACGGATAGAAGACAAGCCCCGCCGTCTGCCCGATAAAAAAATGACGCTTTAAGGAAACGCGCAATGCCGACCGTTCTGCTGACCCATACGCCCGACATGCTGGCCAATTATTACGGCGAGCGTCCGCTCGCCGCCTTGCGTGCCCTGTGCGACGTGCGTCTCAACGACACCGGTGGCATCCTCGATACGCCGGCAAAACTGGCCAAGGCGGCGGCCGGCTGCGCCATCATCATCTCCGACCGGCAGACGCCGGGGCCGGCCGAATTCTTCGCGCAGGCGCCGGCCGAGCTTGCCGCGTTTCTGCGTGTCGCCATCGACATCCGCAATATCGACGTTGCCGCCGCCAGTGCGCAGGGCATTCTGGTGACGCATGCCACGGCCGGGTTCATCGCCTCGGTGGTCGAGCAGACCTTCGGCTTCATGATTAACCAGGGCCGCCACCTCATCGCCTATGCCAACGACTATCACGCCGGCAAGGATCCGGAATCCTATATGGGCCGTCAACTGAGCGGCGCGACGCTCGGCGTCCTCGGTTATGGCGCGATCGGCGAACATCTCGCGCGCGTCGCCGTCGCTTTCGGCATGAAGGTCAAGGTCAGCGACCCGTTCAAGACGGTCAACGAGCCCGGCGTGCAGCAGGACACATTCGAGAATGTGCTGGCGCAATCCGATTTCGTCGTCTGCCTGGTCATCGCCAATGAGCAGACCGAGAACCTGATGAACGCGACCGCCTTCGCGCGCATGAAAAAGTCCGCCTACTTCATCAACATGTCGCGCGGCAATCTGGTCGACGAGCAGGCGCACAATGCCGCGCTCGACGCCAAACAGATCGCCGGCGCGGCGATGGATGTCGGCCGCGCGCTCGACCAGAAGCCCTCTCTGTTTTTGGCCAAGCGCCCGGACGTGCTCGCCTCGCCGCATACGGCGGGGCTGACGCCGGACGCAGCCGAACACCAGGCGATGGACACGGTCAATCAGGTAAAAGAATTGCTCGCCGGGCGCATGCCGCCGGGCGCGGCCAATGCGGCGGCGGCGCATCGGCTCGGCGTGTTCACCAAATAACGTTCCAGCGACGGAACTGAAGTTCCATCGCTGCGTTGACAGTATACAATCCGGGGGAATTTCCATGCCGATCAATCGCAATATCTTGCTGCTCGCCGTCCTCGTGCTGTGCGTGGCCGTCGGCGCGTTGGGTTACAAGGTTTACCAAGACAATCGCGAGCCGAAAGGCGTGCAGATCAATTTCGGCCCCGGCGGTATTTCCGTCGACAAGAAATAATAAGGTCTTTTTCAGACGGCCAATATTTTCGAGCGGCTATGTTCGCTTGCTGTGCCGTGTGCTGAGCGCACGCCGCACAGGTTATGCACAGCTTCAATTCTCATCGCCCGGCAATGGTTCACGCATACCATTCTTGCCGGTTACGTCAGCCATGCTGCTTCATTGTCGGAATATCCGCGCTATCGTGTCGGTAATGCGCGGGGGGTCGGGGAACAGAGTTGCGTTCGATGGCGCGTCAAGTCCACGCCAACATGTCGAAAACGCCAACATGTAAAAAGGAGGCTCCCATGCGCCCGTTCATTCACGCCCCCGCAAGCAACCTTGGCGCGGCGCACATTGCGCGCACCCGTCCGACCAATGAATGCGCCCAATGCGGCGAGGCTATCTTCATGCCGGAGTGGTCGGAATGGCTTAATCCGAGTTGTGCCCGCCATCTTTGGCAATGCGAAGCCTGCGGTTATTCATTTGAGACCACCGTTCGATTTGCGGCAGCGTGACGCGCGATATCCGACAGGCCACGGCGGATGATCCAATTCCCGCCCTGAGGCCATTCGATGTCGGACTGATCACGCCTTGCGCAAGAAAGGAGCCGGCCCGGAACGCACGCGCCCTCGCCTCAACAGGAAAACAGGCGGCGCTCAAGCGTAAGACCGGCTCCTTTCGCTGCAAATTGCGATGCGAAGAGGATAATGCCGCTTCAAAGCCGACACCTCCGTTCAAGAAAACGTGCGCGACCGGCGCGCGCGCCGCCGTTATAATGGCGGCATGATCGATCGCCGATATTTTCTGGCCGCGGGTGCCGCATTGCTCGCAAGTCCCGTTCCGTCGCTGGCGCAAGACGCCAGCAAGACCCAGTCCGGCATGAGCCAGCCCGGCATGAGCCACATGACGGCCTATGCCTTTACCTTCAAAAGCCTGAATGGCGACGACATCGCTCTGTCGGCCTTTGCCGGGCGGCCGATCCTGGTCGTCAATACTGCGTCGCTGTGCGGTTACACACCGCAATATGCCGGGCTGCAGGCGCTGTGGACGCGCTATCGCGACAAGGGGCTCGTCGTCCTTGGCGTGCCGTCGAACGACTTCGGCGGTCAGGAGCCGGGCAATGCCGGCGACATCGGCAAGATCGCGCACGAAGAATATCGGGTCACTTTCCCGCTGACGGCGAAGGCGACTGTCAAAGGCGCCGGCGCGCATCCGTTCTATCGCTGGGCCGCGGCGATGCGGCCTCAGGATGCGCCGCGCTGGAATTTCCACAAATATCTGGTCGGCCGGGATGGCGGCCTCAAAGCAGGTTTTGCTTCGGCGACCGAGCCGTCCGACCCGGCCATCATCGTCGCCATCGAAACCGAGCTGGGCCGGACCTAGGCGGCACACATAACTGCCTTTGCCCGGGATGCACCGGATTCAGACCGGGCCTATTCCACAGAATATAATTGACGAATCGGAAGGCACATGGCGCAATGTGCTTGAAATTTAGTCAAGCGGGCCGGCCAATGTCGAGCCAGCCCGCTGCGAGGTTCCTCCCGCGTAGCGTTATAACTGGGTGGCCGCGAGGCCACCCTTTTTCCTTTTATCGGCCGAGCAACCGCCAGGCGGTTTAGTAGCAGCGGTCGCGCGACACGCGATAATAGCTGCCATCGCCACGGCGAACCCAGCAGCGCCCCTCGTACCAGTAATAACCGCGGCGCCGCGGCTCCATCTGCGATCCGAGCGCGGCCCCCGCCGCCGCGCCGATAATGCCGCCGGCAACCGCGCCGCCGGCCTTGCCGGTCGCCGCGCCACCAATGATCGCGCCGACGCCGCCGCCGACAATGGCGCCGCCCAACGTATTATTCTGCGCCGATACCGGGCCGGCCGCCGCCAGCGTCACCAGAGCTGCCGTTGCCAGTGCGGTTACAATCCGAGTCATGAGAATTTCTCCCTGTTCCCTGCCCGGTGGCATTCATAGGCCAACCGACGGAACTTTTCAATTTGTCTCATTCGCTGGCGCCACAGGGGACCGGCCCGCCTCAGGCGGCGGCCACATTATCGGCGAGCGCCGGATCCGCGCCGCTATCCACGCCGAGCGTGTCCATCGCTTCGACCAATTGGAGGAACGAAACGCCGGGCAAGGGCGGCGCGAATACGTAGCCCTGCGCCGAGCGGACACCGAGATTGCGCAGGTGCATGACCTGCTCGAAATTCTCGACGCCTTCGGCGACCACGTCCATGCGCATATTGTGCGCCAGATCGACCAGCGTCTCGACGATTGTCGTCGAATTGCGGTCGGTGCCGATGGCATCGACGAACATCTTGTCGATCTTGATGATATCGACGCCGAGCTTGAGCATATAGGATAGGCCGCTATGGCCGGTGCCGACGTCGTCGATGGCGATGCGCACGCCCATTCCCTGCAGCGCGGCGATGACCTGGCGCGTCAGCGTGAAATTCTCGATCGGGTCGCGCTCGGTGACTTCCAGCACCACCTGCGACAGCTTGATCGGCGTCGCGGCGAAGGTGTTGCGCACATCCTTGATGATGGTCTCATCGCTGAACAGCATGCCGGCGAAGTTGAACGAGATTTTCAGCGCCGGCCGCTGACCGATCGCCGCGCCGGCCTCGACGCAGACCCGCCGCATCAGGTCGAACGTCATGGCGCGAATCAGGCCGCTCGATTCGGCGAGCGGGATGAACGAGCCGGGCAGCACCAGCGAGCCGTCCGCCTTGCGCCAGCGCACCAGCACTTCGGCGCCGCGCAGCTTGCCGGACTGGATATCGACGATCGGCTGGTAATACGGCACGAACTCGCCGGCCTTGAGGGCGCGTTCCAGTTCGGCGACGGGATTGTTCGGCAGATGGGTTGGCACCATCAGGGCGAAGGCAATCAGAATAACCACAACGATGCCGGTGACGAACAGGCCGAGCCATTTCAGATCGAGACTGCCGGCGATGGTTCTGCCGCGATACGTCAGGACCTCGGCGGTGAAGCCATACGCCGCCGATTGCGACGTCGCGGCGAACACGTCCGCAATGTTTTTCGGGCGCTCGCCCGATTCCCCGATCGCGGCGCCATCCCGGGTCGCGATGCGGACATAGGCGTAGAAGCGGTCGCGCGAGGACGTTGCCTGCGGCAGGAACAAGGTCGCCGGCATCAAGGCCGCGATCTCGTTCAGCCCCTCGCCTGTTCCGCGCCGCAGCCGCACCATCTGCGGACCATTGGCGACATTCATGACATCGAGAAAATAACCGTCGCCGGGTGCAAGCGCGCCGGATGACGCCACGCGGCGCAGTCCGGGATCGAGCGCGGTCGAACGGTTCGTGCCGGCCGCGACAAATGCGATATTCAAATGCGAGCACAGGTTGACGCCGGCAGGGCCGACAATCGCCACTTCCTTGATCGGCGCCGTGACCAAAGCGGCGGTTTGCAAAGCCTCGGTATTGACCGCATCGCAGGTGATCACACGGCGCTGAACAAGGTCGTCAAGCGCGCGCGTCACTTCGCCGACGCGCGACTCGCCGAGCGCGATCATGCGTCGGGCGGCGGAATCGGTTTCCGCCTGCCCCTGCCGGTCGATCACGCCGCTGAGCCAGAAATTGAATGCGACCAATGGCGCGCTGGCGACCAAAACGCCAACGGCGATCGCAACAATATGCTGGCGCGTGAATGCGCGCACGCTCAGTCCCATTCTGGCTCCGGCCGCCACCTCTTCTGGTGCCCCGGTAGTGAGCCATGCCCCCGTAAAGACTGGCTTAAGCCGGCTCCGGCGCGAACATGCCTAGGCGGCAAAATGGCGCCGCCGCCGCCTTATGGTTAGCGAAGGGTAAAAATTTTAGGTATTCGTGTATGATGACCGGCAAAGACGGCAATTTTTCCAGCATGCAAAGGAATCCAGCATGAGTTTCTTTCCCGGCAAAGATCCCGCCGCCGGCGACGTCTACGCTTGCGAGGCGATCGCGCACGTCGTCGTGCCGCGCACCGTCGATCTCGGCGACGGCTTCTCGGTGCGGCGCGCGCTGCCTTCGGCGCGCTCGCGCATGGTCGGGCCCTTCATCTTTTTCGACCATTTCGGTCCGGCCGAATTCCGCGCTGGCACCGGTCTCGACGTGCGGCCGCATCCGCATATCGGGCTTGCCACCGTCACTTATCTTTTCGACGGGGAAATCATGCATCGCGACTCGCTCGGCACCGAACTGGCGATAAAACCCGGCGAGGTGAACTGGATGACCGCCGGGCGCGGCATCGTCCATTCGGAACGCACCGATACCGACTTGCGCGCCAGCGGCAGTCCGATCCATGGCTTACAGATGTGGGTGGCACTGCCACAGGCCAAAGAAGAAATGGACGCCGGCTTTGCCCATCACGAGACCGCCGAATTCCCGATGATCCGCGACAATGGCAAGTCCGTGCGCGTCGTCGTCGGCTCGCTCTATGGCGCGACCTCGCCGGTGCCGACGGTGCACGAAACGATATTCGGCGACGTCACGCTGCAGGCGGGATCATCGCTGCCGATCGATGCCGGCCACGAGGAGCGCGCGCTCTATGTCATCGAAGGCACGATCGACATTGCCGGCGACAAGTTCGAACCCGGCCGCCTGCTGGTGTTCAGGCCGGGCGACACAATCACGGTCACCGCGGTGACGCCGGCGCATTTCGTTATTGTCGGCGGCGCGCCGATGGACGGGCCGCGTCACATCTGGTGGAATTTCGTGTCGTCGCGCAAGGAGCGCATCGAGCAGGCCAAAGCGGACTGGAAAGCCGGCCACTTCGACAAGGTGCCGGGCGACGAAATCGAGTTTATTCCGTTGCCGGAGAAGTAGTTGTGGTCATGGCCGGGCTTGTCCCGGCCATCCACGTCTTACTTTGCCGCATTAGAAGAAAGTCGTGGATGCCCGGCACAAGGCCGGGCATTACGGGATTTACTTCTTCGGCAATTCCAACCTGATATGCAGTTCCTTGAGCTGCTTCGGCGTGACTTCCGACGGCGCGCTCATCAACAAATCTTCGGCCTTCTGGTTCATCGGGAACAGCACGACCTCGCGCAGGTTTTCCTCGCCCGCCAGCAGCATGACGATGCGGTCGATGCCGGGCGCGATGCCGCCATGCGGCGGCGCGCCGAGCGACAGCGCATGCAACATGCCGCCGAATTTGGCTTCCAGAACTTCCTCGCCATAGCCGGCAATGGCGAAAGCCTTCTTCATCACCTCGGGCCGGTGATTACGGATCGCGCCGGATGATAATTCTGTGCCGTTGCAGACGATGTCGTACTGGAACGCATTGATCGACAGCAGCTTCTCGGTGTCGGCCGGATCGAGCGCCAGGAATTCCTCGACGCCCATGTTCGGCATCGAGAACGGATTGTGCGAGAAATCGACTTTCTTTTCTTCCTCGCTCCATTCGTACATCGGGAAGTCGACGATCCAGCACAGGTCGAAACGATCCTGCGCGATCAGCTTCAACTCTTCGCCGACCTTGGTGCGCGCCGAGCCCGCGAACTTGACGAAATCCTTCGGCTTGCCGGCGACGAAGAAGCAGGCGTCGCCAACTTTCAAGCCAAGCTGGTCGGCGATCTGTTTGGTGCGCTCCGGGCCGATGTTCTTGGCTAGCGGACCCGCGCCGCCCTCTTCGCCTTCGCGCCAGAAGATATAGCCGAGGCCTGGCTGGCCTTCGCCTTGCGCCCAAGAATTCATGCGGTCGGCGAACGCCCGGTTGCCGCCGGTCGGCGCCGGAATGGCCCAGACCGCGTTGCCTTCGGTTTCCAGAATGCGCGCGAAAATCTTGAAGCCCGAGCCGCGGAAGGCGTCGCTGACATCCTGCATCTCGATCGGGTTGCGCAGGTCCGGCTTGTCGGTGCCGTATTTACGCATCGACTCGGCATAGGGAATGAGCGGAAACTTCGGCGTGACTTTCTTGCCTTTGCCGAATTCCTCGAACACGCCGCGGATAACCGGCTCGACGGCGTCGAACACGTCCTGTTGCGTGACGAAGCTCATTTCCAGATCGAGCTGATAGAATTCGCCCGGCGAGCGGTCGGCGCGCGCGTCCTCGTCGCGAAAGCACGGCGCGATCTGGAAATAGCGGTCGAAGCCGGCGATCATGATCAGCTGCTTGAACTGCTGCGGCGCCTGCGGCAGCGCGTAGAACTTGCCGGGATGAATGCGCGACGGCACCAGATAATCGCGCGCGCCTTCCGGCGACGACGCGGTCAGAATCGGCGTCTGGAATTCAAAGAAGCCGCCGGCCTTCATGCGAGAACGCAACGAGTCGATGACCTGCCCGCGCATCATGATGTTATTGTGCAGCTTCTCGCGGCGCAGATCGAGGAAGCGATATTTGAGGCGGATGTCTTCCGGGTATTCCTGCTCGCCGAACACCGGCATCGGCAATTCGCCGGCCGCGCCCAGCACTTCGATTTCGGTGATGTAGACCTCGACCTGGCCGGTCGGTAGTTCCGGATTCTCGGTGCCGGCCGGACGACGCCGCGCTTTGCCGTCGATACGCACCACCCATTCCGCACGCAACGTCTCGGCCATCTTGAAAGCCGGACTGTCGGGATCGGCAACGACCTGGGTGAGGCCGTAATGGTCGCGCAGGTCGATGAACAGCACGCCGCCATGGTCGCGAATACGATGGCACCAGCCGGACAGCCGGACGTCCTTGCCGATGTCGCTTTCCCGCAGCGCGCCGCAGGTGTGTGAACGATAGCGATGCATGGTCATTGAGTGGCGTTCCGGCAGCGATTCAGGTGGGTGGAGTGCGGCGAAAAACGCATGGGGGGTCCGCTTTGTCAAGGCGAGCGCCTCGCGGCACTACGCAGATGCCCGGCGCCGGAAGGGCCTGACGTCTCGACAGACTCAACGAGCCCCTGCACACTCATAGGGTCTGGAGTGCCGGAGCGTCGATGTCAAAGAAGACCACCAAAAAGGGCCGCAAAACGGCCAAAGCCGCCGCGACCGACATGTCCACCGGCGAGGCGACCGTCGAGGCCCTGCTCGCCCACGGCATCGCCACAGTCTATGCGCTGCCCGGCGTCCATACCGACCACCTGTTTGACGCCTTTGCCCGCGCCAGCGACCGCCTGCGCGTGGTCCATGCCCGGCACGAACAGGGCGCCGCCTATATGGCGCTGGGGGCGGCGCTGGCCACGGGCAAACCGCAAACCTATTCGGTGGTGCCCGGCCCCGGTCTGCTCAACTCAGGGGCCGCCCTGCTCACCGCCTATGGCATGAATGCGCCGGTGCTGGCCTTGATCGGCCAGATCCCGGCAGGCAGCATCGGTCACGATCAGGGCCATTTGCACGAGATCCGCGATCAGGCCGGGATCGTCGCCCGACTGGTCGATCACAGCGCCATCATCAATGCGCCGGCCGAGGCGCCGGCGAAAGTCGCCAAGGCGATCCGGTCGATGTCGACGGGACGGCCCGGCCCGGCCGCGCTGGAATGCGCCATCGACGTCTGGGGCAAGCGCGGCCCGGTCGCGCGAATCACGCCGCCCGCACCGCCACGCCCGCCAAAGTTCGACCACGATGCGCTGCGCAAGGCGGCCAAGCTGCTCGGCAAGGCGAAGCGTGTGCTGATCGTCGTCGGCGGCGGCGCGCAGGATGCGTCGCGCGAAGTAACGCTGCTGTCGCAAATGCTGCAAGCCCCGGTGCTTTCCTACCGGCGTGGCCGTGGCGTGCTCGATGACCGCGATCCGTTCAGCGTCAATCTGCCGATTGGCCGCGACCTGTGGGGCGAAGCCGACGCCGTCCTAGCGGTTGGAACGCGGCTCCTGAACCCGATGACGCAATGGGGCATGGACCGCGACATCAAAATCGTGCGTGTCGATGCCGACAAGGATGAGCCCGGCCGTCTTCACAAACCGGCGATCGCCCTGATTGGCGACGCCGCGCCGATCCTCATGCATTTGATCGATCAACTGGGCCGCACCAATGAACGCCGCGCGTCGCGCCGCGATGAAATGCTGGAGCGCCAGGCCAGGATGCGGGAGCGGCTGGCCAAGCTCGCGCCGCAGCTTGCCTTTCTCGACGCGATCCGCGCTGAACTGCCGGCAGACGGCATCTACGTCGACGAAGTCACGCAAATCGGTTTTGCCGCTCGTCTCGCCCTTCCGGTCTACAAGCCGCGCACATTTCTCTCGCCCGGCTTCCAGGACAATCTCGGCTGGGGTTACGCTACCGCGCTCGGCGCGCAACACGCGCGGCCCGATGTGCCGGTGCTGTCGGTCAATGGCGACGGCGGCTTCATGTACACCTCGAACGAACTTGCCACCGCCATGCGCCACCGCATTCCACTTACGGCTATTGTCTTCACCGACGGCGCATTCGGCAATGTGCGGCGCATCCAGGAAGAGCAATTCGGCAACCGGCTCATCGCCTGCGATCTGGCTAATCCCAACTTCGTCAAATATGCCGAGAGCTTCGGCGCCACCGGGCGGCGCGCGCGCAATCCGCTCGAACTGCGCGCCGCGCTCAAGGCCTCGTTCGCCGCGCGCGAACCGACCTTGATCGAGGTTCCCGTCCAGGCCATGCCGAGCCCTTGGGAGTTCATCCACATGCCGCCGGTGCGCGGCGCAAAGAAAGTGTAAATACGTCCAGATGTCATCGCTGATTACCACCACCGACGAACTCGCCGCCATTTGCGCCCGCATGGCGCGGCACCCGTTCATCACGGTCGATACCGAATTCCTGCGCGAGACCACCTATTACCCGCTGCTGTGCGTGGCGCAGATCGCGTCGGCGGACGAGGCGGCGGTGATTGACGCGCTGGCCCCTGGCATCGACCTCAAACCGTTCTTCGACTTGATGGCCGACGAGAAGGTGATCAAGGTCTTTCACGCCGCGCGCCAGGACATCGAAATCGTCTGGAACATGGCGAAGATTATTCCGCATCCGATCTTTGACAGCCAAGTCGCCGCCATGGTGCTCGGCTATGGCGACTCGATTTCCTACGACCAACTTGTTCAACGCATTACCGGCGACGTGCTCGACAAATCGAACCGCTTCACCGACTGGACCCGCCGCCCGCTGACCGACGCGCAGACCACCTACGCTTTGTCCGACGTGACGCATTTGCGCGATGTCTACATCAAGCTTGCCGCGGATCTGGCAAAGCGCGGGCGCACGAGCTGGGTCGAAGCCGAAATGGGCGTCCTCACCTCGCCCGAGACCTATCGCGCCGATCCGGCCAATGCCTGGGAGCGGCTGAAGACGCGCGTGCGCAAGCCGAAGGAGCTTGCCGTTCTGATGGAAATCGCCGCCTGGCGCGAACGTGAGGCGCAGACGCGCGACGTGCCGCGCTCGCGCGTGTTGAAAGACGATGTCCTTGGCGACATCGCCACACAGGCGCCGACCACGATCGAGAAACTCGGCCATCTGCGCTCTTTGCCGAAAGGCTTCGAACGCTCGCGCTGGGGCGAAGCCATCGTCGAAGCGGTGCAGCGCGGCGTCGATCGCGACCCGAAGACGCTGCCGCGCTTCGAGCGCTTCAAGCCGGCGCAGAATGGCGCGGCGACCGTCGAACTCCTCAAGGTTCTGCTGCGCATGACGGCGGAGAGCCACGGCGTCGCCGCCAAAGTCATCGCCACCGTCGATGAACTCGACCGCATCGCCGCCGACGACGACGCGGACGTGCCGGCGATGAAAGGCTGGCGGCGCGAATTGTTCGGCGAAAAGGCCATCGCGCTCAAAGCCGGAAAACTGGCGCTCGCCGTCGACAAAGGCCGCGTCGTGACGGTGGACAAAGGCTGATGAACTTCGCCAGCGACAACACCGCGGGCGTCGCGCCGGAAATCATGATCGCCCTCGCCAAGGCAAATGAGGGTTTCGCGCTAGGCTATGGCAACGACACCTGGACCCGACGCGCCGAACAGCGCATCGCCGATGTCTTCAACCGCGACGTCGCTTCCTTTCTCGTCACCACCGGCACCGCGTGCAATTCGCTGGCGATCGCGCATTTTGCGCCACCCTGGGGCGCGGTGCTGTGCCACGAGAACGCGCATATCGTCACCGACGAATGCGGTGCGCCGGAATTCTTCGGTAACGGCATCAAACTCGTCGGCCTGCCGGGCGATGACGGCAAGATCGGCGCCGCCGTGCTCAAGGCCGCGCTGGACAAACCGCAATGGGGCGCGCCGCACCATTTTGCACCATCGGTGCTGTCCTTGTCGCAGGCCAGCGAGGCCGGCACGATTTATCGGCCCGCCGAGATCCGCGAACTCGCCGACATCGCTCACGCGCACGGCCTCATCGTCCACATGGACGGCGCGCGGCTGGGCAATGCGCTGGCGCGCCTGAATGCGCCGGCCGATGAAGCGACCTGGAAGGCCGGCGTCGATGTGCTGTCGTTCGGCGCCACCAAAGGCGGCGCCATGGCCGCCGAAGCGATCGTCTTTTTCGACAAGGAACGGGCCGCGGGCTTCGACCGCCGCCGCAAGCGCGGCAGCCACCTTCTGTCCAAGCATCGCTTCGTTGCGGCGCAGATGGAAGCTTATCTTACTGACGACTTGTGGCTCAGGCTGGCGCGCCACGCCAATACGATGGCCGACCGCTTGAGCGATAGACTCGCGGCCGCCGGGTTGCCGCCGGTCTGGCCGGTCGAAGCCAACGAAGTGTTTGCACTCATGTCTCGCGGCGTCTGCGACCGGCTGAAGGCCAAAGGCGCGGCCTTCTACGAGCGACTGCCCGACAATCTGCCGAAAGGCGCCGCTGTCAAACCTGACTCGGTCCTGGTGCGGCTGGTGACATCGTTTGCGACGACAACGGCGGAAGTCGATGAATTCGTCGCTGCCGCAGGCGACTAAGGACAACAATGTCACTATCCATCGACATTAATGGCGACGCCGGCGAAAGCTACGGCCGCTGGACCCTCGGCGACGACGTCGCGTTCCTGCCGCACGTCTCGTCCGTCAACATCGCCTGCGGTTTCCATGGCGGCGATCCATCGACCATGCGGCAGACCGTGCGCATCGCCAAAGCGGCCGGCATCGCTATCGGCGCGCATCCAAGTTTCCCCGACCTGATGGGTTTCGGCCGCCGCATGATGACCGTCGCGCCCGACGAGATGGCCGACATCACGTTGTATCAAATCGGCGCGCTGGCCGCGATTGCCAAAACAGAAGGCATGACGCTTGCTCACGTCAAGCCGCACGGCGCCTTCTACAAGGCCTGCTCGATCGATATGGCGTTGTCGAAGGCGATCGGCGCGGCGGTTGCCGCTTTTGATCCGGCGCTGTTTCTGGTGCTGCTTGCCGGACCCGGCGCCGATGCGGCGGAAGCCGCCGGCGCACGCGTCGCGCGCGAGGCTTTCATCGATCTCGATTACGACGATGGCGGATTGATCATCGAGCGCGCGCCCAAGCCGCGCGATCCGGCAACCGTCGCGCAGCGCGCCGTGCGCGTCGTCACGGAAGGCAAGCTTTCGAAACTTGACGGCCGCGACATGGACGCCAAGGTCTCGACCTTGTGCCTGCACGGCGACCGGGCCAATTCGGCCGAGGTCGCGCGCGTCGTCAAAGAAACGTTGCTGGCGAATGGGATCGCGGTCGCGGCGCTCCGATAATACGGCGTCTCACGCGCTCTTTCGTACCGCGATCGCCGCGCCGAAAGCCTCGAACAAGGCTTTGTTGATCGGATTGGTCTGCGGATCGTATTCGGCATGCCACTGCACGCCGAGGGCAAAGCCCTTCGCATCCTTGATGCGGATCGCCTCGATGGTGCCGTCGTCGGCGATGCCTTCGACGACGACGCGCCCGCCCGGTTCAAGAACGCCCTGCCCGTGCAGCGAGTTCACGCGAATGGTCTCACTGCCGAACAGCCTGGCGAAAACACCGCCCGGCGCCAGCGCCACGTCGTGACGATCGCCGAACACGACTGTCGGGTCGGGATGGATTTCGCCGTTCTCAAGCCGCGGCATGCGATGGTTCTGCCGGCCGGGTATGTCGCGAATTTCCGGATGCAGCGTGCTGCCATAGGCAACGCACATTTCCTGGAAGCCGCGGCAGATGCCCAAAAGCGGCACGCCGCGCTCGACGCAGGTCTCGACCAGTGACAGCGCCACGGCGTCGCGGTCGAGATCGTAGGGTTCGTAGCTGACATGCGGATCGGTACCGAACCGCGTCGGATGCACATTGGCGCGCGCGCCGGTCAGCAGGATGCCATCGACACTGTCGAGCAGATCGTCGATATCTGTGATCTCCGGCGAGCCTGCGAACATCAACGGCAGGGCGCGGACGACATCGGCCACGGCGCGCAAGTTTCTTTCGCCAACGCGCTGCGATGGAAATCGGCCTTCGGCCAGAACCTTGTTACCGATGACACCGACAACAGGACGTTTCATTGCGGTCGCTTCATTGTCCGGCTCTCACTGCCCGTCCTTTACGTCTCGATCGATGCCTCGCGTCCGACCAGCCGCGCCAACTGACGCAGACGGCTGAACAGACGATCGCTGGCCAACTTGCCATAATCGCCCGGCAACCGCAGCACCAGTTTGCCACGTTTGACCTGCATCGGCACATGGCCGAGAACGCCGCCCTGCCCCGCGGTCAGGATATAGGCCACCCGCATGGCGGCGCCGAGGACGCGGGCGCGGTCGAGAATATGGGTGGTGGCGAGTTCGCGCAGGCGTGGCGACAGGTCTTCCTCGCTCAGGCCCGCATGGCGGAAATAGACCGACAAAGCCAGATAGGCGCGCGAGGGATGATCGACCGCGACGAAAGCGCCATGCGCGATGATGTTCATCGACTGCTCGCCGCGATAATCCGGATGCGCGCGCCAGCCGATATCGCCGAGGAGACAGGCGGCGTGGCGCAAGCGGCGCTCGTCGGCGCTTTCCTCCAGGCCGGACGAAGCGATGAAGCGGTCGGTCCAGTCGATCAGTTCCTCGCCATGGCGCGGCGAGCGCGAGCGCAGTTCGTTGAGGTCGGCGGCCGCCGCGATCAGCGGATCGAGCGCGCGCTCTTTCGTGTTGAGCAGCGAATAGAGAAGCCCTTCCCGCACGCCGAGCACCGAAATGATGACCTCTTTCGGCTTGATCGTGCGCACCAGATTTTCCAGCACCAGCGCGGCGTAAGCCAGCAGCGGCCGGCGCGCGGCATTGACGACTTCGATCTTCGACAATGTCTCGGTATCGACGCGATGCACCAGCCGCGAGAAGTCGAGCGCCTCGCGCGCCGAAATCCGGTAATTGTGCATGACGTGGAACGGATAGCCGGTCTGCCACATGTGCAGCCGCGCCAGCGCGCGCCAGGTGCCGCCGACGGCATAGAATGTGCGGCCCTCGCCCTCGCCGAGAATGTCGAGGCCCTTGAAGGAATCGGCGACCAGCTTCTCGGCCTTCTTGATCGACTTGCCGGTCAGGTCCTGCAAGGCCAGGCCGCCGAGCGGCAGCGTCAGACCGTGCCGCACGCGGGAACCGTGCACGTCGACCAGTTCGAGCGAGCCGCCGCCAAGATCGCCGACAATGCCGTCCGGCTTGTAGATACCGGAGACGATGCCGAGCGCGGTGAGATGCGCCTCGCGCTTGCCCGACAGGATTTCGATTTTGGCGCCACAGATGCGCTCGGCCTCGGCGATGAAGGCACGGCCGTTCCTGGCATCGCGGCAGGCGGCGGTGGCGATCGCCCAAATCTTGGTGACGTGCTGAATGTCGCACAGGGCGCGGAACCGTACCAAAGCCGCGAGCGCGGTATTGATGGCTTCCTGCGCCAAGAGGCCGGTGGTCTGCACTTGACGGCCGAGACCGGCGAGCACCTTCTCGTTGAAAATCGGCGTCGGCGACCGGGTCAGGCCCTCGTAAATCACAAGGCGCACCGAGTTCGAACCGATGTCGATGACGGCTATGGCCGGACCGTGGTCGAGCCGGCCCTTGACCGATTGATGGCGAACGACCGAGCGCTTATGCGCCTTCGGCGATGCGCCGGATGAGGCTGCGGGGCGACGATTCTTTGAGCGATTTACCACGGCCCGACAGACTCGGATTGGTCATGAAGTATTTGTGGGCGTTGAACGGCTCTTCGCCCGGCGCGGCCTTTATGCGCGCCGAACTGCCATCCGGCAAGACCTGCCAGCTTTGCTCATTGTCCCTGAAATTCGCGGCCAAAATCTGGCCCAGCACCTGCTCGTGCACGGTCGGATTGAGAATCGGGCACAGCACCTCGACCCGGCGGTCGAGGTTGCGCGGCATCATGTCGGCGGAAGAAAAATACACCGCCGCTTTCGGATGCGGCAACGGATGGCCGGCGCCAAAGCAATAGATGCGGGCATGCTCCAGGAAGCGGCCGACAATGGATTTGGCGCGGATATTGTCGGACAGGCCCGGCACGCCCGGCCGCAGGCAGCAGATGCCGCGCACCACCAGGTCGATTTTAACGCCGGCCTGCGAGGCATCGTACAGCGCGTCGATGATGCCGGGATCGACCAGCGAATTCATCTTCATCCAGATACCGGCCGGCTTGCCGGCCCGGGCATGGGCCGCCTCCTGCGCAATGTGATCGAGGATGCGCGGGCGCAAATTCACCGGCGAGATCGCCATGCGCTCGAGTTCGGCCGGTTCGGCATAGCCGGTGATGTAATTGAAGATGCGCGCGACGTCTCGCGCGATCAACGGATCGGCGGTGAAGAACGACAGATCGGTATAGATGCGCGCGGTCACCGGGTGATAGTTGCCGGTGCCGACGTGGCAATAGGTCGCCAGCGCCCCGCCCTCGCGCCGCACCACCAGCGACAGCTTGGCGTGGGTTTTCAGTTCGATGAAACCATAGACCACCTGCGCGCCGGCGCGTTCGAGATCGCGCGCCCAGCGGATATTGGCTTCCTCGTCGAAGCGCGCCTTCAACTCGACCAGCGCAGTCACTGACTTACCCGCTTCGGCCGCTTCGACCAATGTCTTGACGATCGGAGACTCCGCCGACGTGCGATAAAGCGTTTGCTTGATGGCGACGACGTTCGGATCGCGCGCCGCCTGTTGCAGGAACTGGACGACGACGTCGAAGGATTCATACGGGTGGTGAACCACCAGATCCTTTTGCCGGATCGCGGCGAAGGCGTCGCCGCCATGGTCGCGGATGCGTTCCGGATATCGCGGATTATAGGGCACGAATTCGAGGTCGGGCCGGTCGATGCGGGTGAGCTGCGACAGGTCGTTGAGCGCCAGCACGCCGTCGACCATGAACACTTCGTCGTCGGCAACGGCCAGCGCGCGTTGCACGAAGCTGCGCAGTTCCGCCGGCATGGTGGCGTTGAGTTCGAGACGGATCACCGAACCGCGGCGGCGCTGCTTAAGCGCGGTCTCGAACAGGCGCACCAGATCCTCGGCCTCTTCTTCGATTTCCAGATCAGAATCACGAATGGCGCGGAACGCGCCCTCGCCCTTGACCGTGTAGCCCGGAAACAGGCGGCTGATATGCAGCGCGGTCGCCGCTTCCAGCGTGATCAGGCGAATGCCGTCATCGCCGCTCGTCGGCAGCTTGATGAAGCGCTCGATCTTCTGCGGCATACGAATGAGCGCGTTCATCGATTTGCCGTCGCGCGTGCGCGACAATTGCAACGCCATCGAGAAGCCGAGATTGGGAATGAACGGGAACGGATGCGCCGGGTCGATCGCCAAAGGCGTCAACAACGGGAAGACATGCGTGAGGAAATGCTCCTCCAGCCAGGTCTTCTCCGCCTTTTTCAAATCGGCGCCCTCGACCAAAGTCACGCCGACGGCGGCGAGATCGGGACGCAATTCGAGCCAGCGCTGCTGCTGGTCGTGCGCCAGTTGCGACACGGCTTCGCCGATGCGGGTGAGTTGTTCGGACGGCGTCAGCCCATCCGGGCTGCGCGTGGTGATGCCTTCGCGCACCTGACCTTTCAGGCCGGCGACGCGCACCATGAAAAATTCGTCGAGATTGTTGGCCGAGATCGACAGGAAGCGCACGCGCTCGAGCAGCGGATGATGCTGATTGGCGGACTCTTCAAGGACCCGGCGGTTGAAGTGCAGCCAGGACAGTTCGCGGTTGATGAAGCGGTCGGGCTGCGATCGCAGGTCGGTATCGGCAGCAGGCGGCGCCGCGGGGACGTCGGCGTCACGCTGGGCCGTGGCTTTTTCTTCCGTCTTTACAATAACTTGTACGCGATCTGCCATAGCGATGGGAGCCTAATGATTGTCCTGCCTAGCCCACCAACATGGCGGCTGGATGACAATTCGTGCCTTTTGGGGCCGTTCCGTCAAGGCT
>CAIMEA010000085.1 GCA_903839845.1 uncultured Hyphomicrobiales bacterium | reverse complement strand
CCTAAAGCAAGAGGAAGCCTGAAAAGGTCAGTCCACCGGGGGTCAAGCGGAGCAAACCTATAAACACCGCGCGCGGAGCGCCGGGAGATCCGGCAGTTTCGTGGTGACTAACCTGCGTATCTAAAAACTTACACATACGCAGGGCTGCGGGGCTGTTGTGGCTCCGGCGTTCCGCGCGCCCTCGTTTTATCGGGGACGCAGAGGGAATGATGCTTTGGAATACGGCCTGCCCGGGGCCGATAAAGAATACGGGCGATGACGCACGTCTGCTGTTTGAAAAATAAAATGATTGCAGGCGAGCGAAAATAGTTCCGCTCACCCCCGCGAAGGCGGGGGTCCAGTTCTCTTGTGAATGTGCGGCTTAAGCCTGGGTCCCCGCCGGAGCCTGTCATCAGGCCGCGCTTCGCGCGGACCCGTTGGCGGGGACGAGCGGTGCTAGATGGGCCTACGCCGCCCGGCCTTTATTCACTTGCGCCTGCACGAAACCCGCCGTCGACGCGTAGCCGCGCACGATCGCCATGCGCTGGTCATGACTGAGCACATCGTCGACATTGGCAAAGCCTTCCGGCGCGAGACGCTCGATCGCGTCGATGACGCCTTCCGGCCCGCCCTTGCGGTTCATCAGCACGATCTGCGTCGTCATCGGCAGGCGCTCCTGATCGTAGAGCCACAGCGCATGCATGGCGTTGTCGCCGGCGAGCAATTTATCGGCGAGGCAGCGGGCGTCGAGAATCGCCTGCGAGGCGCCATTCGAGCCGACCGGATACATCGGATGCGCGGCATCGCCGAGCAAAGTCACACGGCCATGCGACCAGCGCGGCAAAGGCTCGCGGTCGCACAAGGGATATTCCCAGAATTCGCCACTCGCCTCGATCAGATGCGACACGTCGATGAAAGGCAGGTTGAATTTCTGCACATAGGGCCGCAGGTCGTCCCAGCGGCCGGGACGCGACCAGTCCTCTTTGCTCGGCGGCGTGCCGCCTTTGGCAACTTTGGCCATCACCGCCCAGTTGGTGAGGCGGCGGTCCGGCGCCGAACCGGCGGCGATCGGGTACAGCACGAATTTCGCTTCCATGCCGCCGGCGATGATCATCGAGCGGCCGGTCAGGAATTGCGGCCAGTCGATGGCGCCCCGCCACAGCAATGTGCCGTTCCAGATCGCCGGGCTCTCCTGCGGGAAAAGCTGGGCGCGCACGAATGAGTGAATGCCGTCGGCGCCGATCAGCACGTCGCCTTGCGCGGTCCTGATGTGGCTGCCGGAGCGGTCGAAGAAAAACGCCGAGACGCCGCCTTCGCTTTGCGTGAAGGCGCCGAGCCGGTGGCCGGTGTGGATTTTTCCTTCGCCGAGACGGGCCCGCGCCGCCTGGTAGATGACGCCCTGCAATTTGCCGCGATGGATCGAGAATTGCGGCACGTCGAAGCCGGCGTCGGTGCCGCGCAGTTCGTGCCAGACGGTCTGGCCGAAGCGGTTGGCGTAGAACAATTCGTGGGTGCGGATGGCGACCGCGTCGAGACGCTCGAGCAGGCCGAGTTCTTTCAGTTCGCGGATGGCGTGCGGCAGCGTGTTGATGCCGACGCCGAGTTCGCGGATGCCCTCCGACTGCTCGAAAACCTCGCAGTCGATGCCGCGGGCATGCAGCATCAGAGCCGTGGTCAGCCCGCCGACGCCGCCGCCGATGATAATCGCCTTCATACGCAAACCCTAAGACGCTCGCTCGATCCTGGTTAATGTCATCGCACCGGGCGCATGGCCGGGCAACCCGGAGTTCGGAATAGGGTAACCGGCTATCCGCCGCCCTGAAAACTACTTTAAACCTAAAATATTTATGTTGCAGGCATCTGGCCGGCGGCGCACACTGCGGCGACTGACCCTCCCTTGATGGAGCCAAGCCGATGCGCGCGGCGATGCGAACCGTAATTCTGGGCGGCGGCCCGGGCGGGCTTTATTTCGCGATCTCACTCAAGCTGCGCAATCCGGCGCACGAGGTCGTCGTCATCGAGCGCAACAAGCCCGACGATACCTTCGGCTGGGGCGTCGTGCTGTCCGAGGACACGCTGGCGAACCTTGACGCTAACGATATCGAGAGTGCCAGAGCGATCCGCAATTCCTTCGTCTACTGGGACGACGTCGCCGTGCATTACCGCGGCGCGGTGATGCGCTCCGGCGGTCATGGCTTTTCCGGCATCGGCCGCATGCGGCTCTTGAACGTCCTGCAGGACCGCGCCCGCGCGCTCGGCGTCGACCTGCGCTTCGAGACCGAGGCGCAAGACCTCGACGCCTACAAGGATTACGACCTGATCGTCGGCGCCGACGGCGTCAATTCGCGGGTGCGCGCGGCGTATGCCGATGTGTTCAAGCCGGATATCGATGTCCGCGCCTGCAAATATATCTGGCTCGGCACGCACCAGAAATTCGACAAGGCCTTCACCTTCATCTTCGAGGAAACCGAACACGGCTGGATCTGGGCGCACGCCTATCAGTTCGATGCCGATACCGCGACTTTCATCGTCGAATGCTCGGAGGAAACCTGGCGCAAGGCCGGCTTCGATACGATGCAGGGCGAAGAAGCGCTGCGCGCCTGCGAGAAGATTTTCGCGAAATATCTCAACGGCAATGCGCTGATGTCGAATGCCAAGCATCTGCGCGGCTCGGCCTGGCTCAATTTCAACCGCGTGCTGTGCGAGCGCTGGTCGACCGGCAATGTCGTGCTGCTCGGCGACGCCGCCGCGACCGCGCATTTCTCGATCGGCTCCGGCTCCAAGCTCGCCCTGGAAAGCGCGATTGCGCTGGCCAACTACATCGATACCGAGCCGACCATGGCCGGTGCTTTCGCGCGCTACGAGGATGAGCGCCGGATGGAAGTGCTGCGCCTGCAAAGCGCGGCGCGCAACTCGATCGAGTGGTTCGAGGAGGTCGAGCGCTATCTGCATCTCGATCCGGTGCAGTTCAACTATTCGCTGCTCACGCGGTCGCAGCGCATCAGCCACGAGAATTTGCGCGCGCGCGATCCGGACTGGCTTGCGGCGGCGGAAATGTGGTTGGAACAGAAGGCGACCGGCGACGTACCGAAGGCGGCGAAGCCGCCGATGTTCGTGCCGTTGCGCGTGCGCGGCATCGAACTGAAAAACCGCGTCGTCGTCTCGCCGATGGCGCAGTATCGCGCCGTCGATGGCGTGCCGACCGACTGGCACTTCGTGCACTATGCCGAGCGCGCCAAAGGCGGCGCCGGGCTGGTGTTCACCGAGATGACCTGTGTCTCGCCGGAAGGCCGCATCACGCCGGGATGCACCGGCCTCTATAACGAGACCCAGGAAAAGGCTTGGCAGCGTATCGTCGATTTCATCCATGCCGAGACCGACGCGAAAGTCGCCTTGCAGCTCGGTCATGCCGGGCCGAAAGCCTCGACCCAACTCGGCTGGGAAGACTCCGACGCGCCGCTCGAATCGGGCAATTGGCCGATCGTGTCGGCCTCGAGCGTGCCCTGGAGCCCGATCAATCAGACGCCGCGTGCGCTGACCCGCGCCGACATGAACATGGTGCGCGACCAGTTCGTGCGCGCCGCCGAGATGGGCGACCGCGCCGGCTTCGACTGGCTCGAATTGCATTATGCGCACGGTTATCTCATGTCGGCCTTCATCACGCCTTTGACCAACAAGCGCACCGACGAATACGGCGGCAGCCTTGAAAACCGCATGCGCTTCCCGCTCGAAATCTTTCATGCGGTGCGCAAGGTCTGGCCGGATCACAAGCCGATCTCGGTACGCATCTCGGCCAATGACTGGGTTGGCCCGCGGGGCGTCACGCCGCAGGAGGCTGTGGCGATTGCGCAAATCCTGAAAGACGCCGGCGTCGACCTGATCGACGTCTCCGCCGGGCAGACGTCGCTTGAGGCAAAGCCGATGTACGGCCGCATGTTCCAGACGCCATTCTCGGATCGCATTCGCAACGAGGCGAGTGTCGCCACGCTCGCGGTCGGCAATATCTATGAGCCCGATCACGTCAATTCGATCCTGATGGCGGGGCGCGCCGATCTTGTCTGTCTCGCCCGCCCGCATCTCGCCAATCCGTACTGGACGTTGCACGCCGGCGCCGACGCGCACTATCAAGGTACGACCTGGCCGAAACCGTATTGGCCCGGCCGCGATCAGCTGCATCGTCTCAAGTCGCGGCCCGACGTGCTGACGGGGAAGGTGTGATGGGCTTGCTGGACGGTCGCCACGTTCTGATTACCGGCGGCGGCACCGGCATCGGCGCGGCGGTAGCCCGCGCGCTGAGCAAGGAAGGCGCGAAACTCTCGCTCGCCAGCCGGCGCAAGGCGCCGCTTGAGGCAATGGCGTCTGAGCTACCAAATACCGTGGCGATCGTCGCCGACATCACCAAGAACACCGACTGCACCGCGATGGCCGCCGCCGCCAACGCCGCGCACGGACCCATCGATATTGTCATTGCCAATGCCGGCGCGGCGTCGAGCGCCCCGGTGGGGCAGATCGATCTTAAAGCCTGGCAGGCGGCCATCGATGTCAATCTGACCGGCGCGTTTCTCACCGTTGGCGCCGCCTTGGCCGATGTGACGCGCGCGCCCGGCGGCCGCATCGTTTTCATTGCCTCGACCGCTGGGCTTAAAGGCTACCCGTACGTCGCGGCCTATGTGGCGGCCAAGCACGGCGTCATCGGTCTGATGAAAGCAATGAGCCTTGAGCTTGCGTCAAAGGGCGTCACCGTCAACGCCGTCTGTCCGGGATATACCGACACGCCTCTGGTCGATGCCGCCGCGGCCAAGATCTCCGCCAAGACCGGACGCAGCGCCGACGATTCGCGCGCGGCCTTGGCCAAAGACAATGCGCATGGCCGGCTGATTGCGCCCGAGGAAGTGGCCAGCACCGTGCTCTGGCTATGCTCGCCGGAGACGGCATCGATCAACGGCCAGGCCATCGCCGTCACCGGAGGCCCGCTATGAATGTCGCCAGCAAAAAGCGCGATGCCGGCGCTGGCCGCCCGTTGAGCAAGCAGCGGCTGCGGCTGTGGATCAGGCTGTTGCGCGCTGCGCGTGGCATCGAAGGCGAACTGCGCGAGCGGCTGCGCAAGCAGTTCGCGATCACGCTGCCGCAATTCGACGTCATGGCGGCGCTGGCGCGCAATGAGAACGGCATGAACATGACGGAGCTGTCACGCCTGCTGATGGTGTCGAACGGCAATGTCACCGGCATCATCGACCGTCTCGCCGTCGACAAGCTTGTCCTGCGTCAGGCGCCCGCGAACGACCGTCGGTCCTATATCGTGCGGCTGACGCCGAAAGGCGCGGCGCAGTTCACCGCTGTCGCCAAGGCGCACGAAGGCTGGATCGACGAATTGCTGGCGGGCTTCGATTCGACGCAGGCCGAGGAACTCATTCAGCAACTGGGCGGATTGGCGCCGGGCCACCGCGGCGGAGACAAGCAGCCATGACACAAGCAGCCATGACCATGTCGGACTTCAAACCCAAGCACTTCAACTGGCGCGTCGACGGCAAGGTGGCGCACATCACGCTGTCGCGGCCCGAGCGCAAGAATCCGATGACGTTCGAGTCCTACGCCGAGCTGCGCGATACGTTCCGCGCGCTGGTCTATGCCGACGATATCAAGGCGGTGGTGATCGGCTCGAACGGCGGGAATTTCTGTTCCGGCGGCGATGTACACGACATTATAGGCCCGCTGCTCGACAAGGATATGAGAGGCCTCCTGGCCTTCACCCGCATGACCGGCGATCTGGTCAAGGCGATGCATTCCTGTCCGCAGCCGGTGATCGCCGCGGTCGATGGCGTCTGTGTCGGCGCCGGTGCGATGATCGCTTTGTTCAGCGACATGCGTCTCGGCACGCCGCAGGCCAAGACGGCGTTTTTATTCACCCGCGTCGGGCTTGCCGGTTGCGACATGGGCGCTTGCGCGATGTTGCCGCGCGTCATCGGCCAGGGCCGGGCGTCCGAGTTGCTGTTCACCGGGCGCACCATGTCGGCCGACGAGGGCGAGCGCTGGGGCTTCTACAACAAACTTGTCGATGCCAGTGGGCTGGAAGCCGAGGCGCTCAGACTGGCGCATCAATTGGCCGACGGTCCGACCTTCGCGCACATGATGACCAAAACCATGCTCAAGCAGGAATGGTCGATGTCGCTCGACATGGCGATCGAAGCCGAGGCGCAGGCGCAGGCGGTCTGCATGCAGACTTTAGATTTCCGCCGCGCCTATGACGCCTTTGTCGCCAAGGGCAAACCGGCGTTCGCGGGAGATTGAGGTCGATGCCCGATACGAGTTTCCTCCACTGGCCGTTCTTTGAAGATCGCCATCGCGCTTACGCCGAAAAGCTCAAGGCTTGGGCTGGCGCTCACCTCGCTCATGTCGATCACCACGACGTCGATGCCGCCTGCCGGACGCTGGTGACGAAACTTGGCGACGCTGGATTCCTGATGCACACCGCGCCGGGCGAGGGCGACGCCGAAAAAATTGACGTCCGCACTTTGGCGCTCAGCCGTGAAATTCTGGCGCGCCATTCCGGCCTCGCCGATTTCGTCTTCGCCATGCAGGGCCTCGGCGCCGGTCCAATTTCGCTGTTCGGCACGCCGGCGCAGCGGGCCGCCTGGCTGCCGAAGACCCGCGCCGGCAAGGTGATCGCCGCTTTTGCTTTGACGGAAGCGGCTTCCGGCTCCGATGTCGCGAACATCACCACCAGCGCGCGCCGTGACGGCGACTCTTATGCCATCGATGGCGAGAAGTGCTGGATTTCGAACGGCGGTATCGCGGGCCTTTATGTCGTCTTTGCGCGCACCGGCGAGGCGCCTGGCGCGCGCGGCCTGTCGGCCTTCATCGTAGCGGGCGATAATCCCGGGCTGTCGATTACCGAGCGTATTGACGTCATCGCGCCGCACCCGCTGGCGCGACTTACCTTCAAGAACTGCCGCGTGTCCGCCGATGCACTGATCGGCAAGGCCGGCGATGGTTTCAAGATCGCCATGGCGACGCTGGACGTGTTTCGCACCACGGTCGGCGCCGCCGCGCTCGGGTTTGCCCGCCGCGCGCTCGATGAAACCTTGAAGCGCGCCGCGACCCGCAATCTGTTCGGCGCGCCGCTCGGCGATCTGCAAATGGTGCAGGGCCATCTCGCCGACATGGCGCTCGACATCGATGCCGCGGCGCTGCTGGTCTATCGCGCCGCCTGGACCAAAGATAAAGGCGCGGCGCGGGTCACGCGCGAAGCGGCGATGGCCAAGCTCTACGCCACCGAGGCGGCGCAGCGCGTCATCGATACAGCGGTGCAGATTCACGGCGGCGACGGCGTTCGCTCCGGCCATCCGGTCGAGACGCTGTATCGCGAGATCCGGGCGCTGCGCATTTACGAAGGCGCCTCCGACGTTCAAAAGATCATCATTGCCCGGGCCGTTCTAGCATCGGTGGAGAGCTGACATGGCAAAGGTTCAACTCGGTCCGTCCGCGCATGTCGATAGCTTCGCGCGCGACAACCTGCCGCCGTTCGAGCAATGGCCCGAATTGCTGCTCGACCGGCCGGAGTTCCAGTATCCGGATTATCTCAACGCCGCGGTCGAACTGACCGACCGCAATGTCGAGCGCGGCTTCGGCGATCGCATCGCGCTGATCGGCAATGGCCGCCGCCGCACCTACAAGGAATTGTCCGACTGGACCAACCGGCTGGCGCATGCGCTGGTGGAAAATTACGGCGTCAAGCCGGGCCATCGCGTACTCATCCGATCCGGAAATAATCCGGCGCTGGTCGCGGCCTGGCTCGCCGCCACCAAGGCCGGCGCCGTGGTCGTGAACACCATGCCGATGTTGCGCGCCGGCGAACTCGCCAAGATCGTCGACAAGGCCGAGGTCAGCCTGGCGCTGTGCGACAGCCGCATCGCCGACGAACTGATCGCATGCGCTAAGACCAGCAAATTTCTCAAGCAGGTGGTCAATTTCGACGGCACATCGAATCACGACGCCGAACTCGACCGCATCGCGCTCGACAAGCCGGTCAAGTTCGACGCGGTCAAGACCGGCCGCGACGATGTCGCGCTGCTCGGCTTCACGTCAGGCACGACCGGCGAGCCGAAGGCGACCATGCATTTCCATCGCGATCTGCTGGCGATCGCCGACGGCTATGCGCGCGAAGTTCTCAACGTCACCGAGAACGATGTCTTCGTCGGCTCGCCGCCTTTGGCTTTCACCTTCGGCCTCGGCGGTCTGGCGATCTTCCCGCTGCGCTTCGGCGCGACCGCGACGCTTTTGGAAAGCGCCTCGCCGCCCAACATGATCCAGATCATCGAAACCTATAAAGCGACCATCTGCTTCACCGCGCCGACCGCTTATCGCGCCATGATGGCGGCGATGGACAAGGGTGCCGACCTGTCGTCGCTGCGCATTGCGGTATCGGCCGGCGAAACCCTGCCGGCGCCGGTGTTCGAGGAATGGACCCGCAAAACCGGCACGCCGATCCTCGACGGCATCGGCTCGACCGAACTGCTGCACATTTTCATCACCAACCGCATCGGCGACGCGCGTCCGGGTGCGACCGGCAAGCCGGTCGGCGGCTATGTCGGCAAAATCGTCGACAAGGAGATGATCGAAGTAGCGCGCGGCGAGATCGGACGATTGGCGGTGCGGGGTCCTACCGGCTGCCGTTATCTCGCCGACAAACGCCAGAAAGACTATGTGCGCGACGGCTGGAACCTGACCGGCGACACCTTTATGCAGGACGCCGACGGCTATTTCCATTTCGTCGCCCGCGCCGACGACATGATCGTCTCGGCCGGCTACAACATCGCCGGTCCCGAAGTCGAGGCGGCGCTGCTCACCCATCAGGATGTCGCCGAATGCGCCGTGGTCGGCGTCACCGATGTCGATCGCGGCGAGATCGTCGCCGCGTTTATTGTGCTGCGGCCCAATGTCGTTGGCGACGACCTGTGCGCCAAAAAATTGCAGGATCACGTCAAGGCGACGATTGCTCCTTACAAATATCCCCGCGCCGTGCATTTCGTCGAGGCTCTGCCGAAGACGCAGACCGGCAAGATCCAGCGCTTCCGCTTGCGCCAGTCATAGGCATCCCAAGGCATCCCATGAAAGATCACATGCAGGTACTTCAGCCCAAAGGCTGGGCGGCGCCGAAGGGCTACGCCAACGGCGTCCTCGCCGAAGGCCGCCAGGTCCATATCGCGGGACAAATCGGCTGGACCGCCGAGGCGAAACTGGTCAGCGCCGACTTTGTCGCGCAGGTTGAGCAGGCGCTCGCCAATATCGTGCAGGTGTTGGCCGAGGCCGGCGGGGTGCCTGCCCACATTGTGCGCCTGACCTGGTACATAACGGACAAATCCGAGTATATGTCTCGGCAGAGGGATATCGGGGCGGCCTATCGGCGTGTTATCGGGCGGCACTTTCCGGCCATGTCCGCGATCGTGGTCGCGGGCCTGATCGAGGATGGCGCCAAGGTCGAAATCGAAGCGACGGCGGTGCTGCCGCCGAAATAGCGTAGCCGGTCCGGCGGTGGTAAAAAGTTAAAAAGCTCAAGGGAAGAAAAATGTCGGACAACGGTCTCTTCAAGTACAAAGGTCGCCGCGAAGACGGACGCCTCGTCACCGGCCAGGGCCGTTACGCCAACGACCATGATCTTCCCGGCCAGGCCTATGCCTGCTTCCGCCGCTCCGACCGCGCCCACGCCATCATCAAGTCGATCGACGTCGAGGCTGCGAAAAAGAGTCCCGGCGTGCTGGCCGTGCTCACCGGCAAAGACGTTGCATCCGAAGGCTTCGGCACGCTGCCGCCGATCCAGCCGCCGCCGGGGCGGGGCGGGATGGCGCTTCTCTGGGTCGATCGTCCGATCCTGGCGCGCGACCGCGTGCGCTTTGCCGGCGAGGAAATCGCCGTGGTTGTCGCCCAAACGCAAGGACAGGCGCGCGACGCCGCCGATCTGATCGAGGTCGAGTTCGAGGACTTGCCGGTTCTGATCGGTCCTAAGAAAGCGATGGCGCCGGGCGCCTTCCAGATGCATGACAAGATTCCCGGCAATCTCTGTTTCGATTTCCAGTACGGCAATGAGAAAGCCGTCGCCGACGCCTTCGCCCGCGCCGCCGGCACCGTGTCGCTGACGGCGGAAAGCCCGCGCGTTGCGCCCAATCCGATGGAAGTGCGCAGCGCGCTCGCCGCCTATGACGAAGCCAAGGACGTCTACACCTTCTACAGCCCGAACCAGGGCGGCCCGTCTTTCGGCCACGAACTGTCGATCATTTCCGGCGTCCCGCACGAGAAAATCCGTATTCCGATGCTCGATGTCGGCGGCGCCTTCGGCGCCCGCACCGCGCCGTTCTCCGAATATCCGGTGCTGATGCTGCTGGCGAAAAAGCTGAAGCGCCCGGTGAAATGGTCGTCGACCCGTTCGGAGGATTTTCTCACCGACAATCACGGCCGCGCGGTGTCGCTGAAAGGCGAACTGGCCTACGATGCCAATGGCAAGTTTCTCGCGCTGCGCACCGAATGGCTGTGCGACTCGGGCGCCTATCTGTCGCACGCGGGCGCGTTTACCAACTCGATTAACGGCTTCGTCATCGGCGCCGGCGTTTATAACGTCGAAGCTCTGTATGGCCGCCACTACCAGGTGATGACCAACACCGCGCCGACCAATGCCTATCGCGGCGCCGGCCGCCCGGAGGCGAATTACATCGTCGAACGGCTGGTCGACGAAGCCGCCGCCAAACTCGATATGGATCCGTTCGAGCTGCGCCGCCGCAACATG
>CAIMEA010000084.1 GCA_903839845.1 uncultured Hyphomicrobiales bacterium | reverse complement strand
TCACCTGATGAATGTGCCCGTTGAGCACAGTCACGGAGCCGAACCGCTTCAACAGGTCGAGCGCACGGGCGCTGTCCTCGGTGCCCCATCCCCATTGCGGATAGACCGTCCACAGCGGGATATGCGCGAACACGACGATCGGCGTCGAGGCCGAGCGGTCCTTCAGATCCGCCTCGATCCAGGCAAGCTGCTCAGGGCCAAGACTGCCCATGCCGCCGCTCTTGAGATCGGCGACATTCACCAGCGCCATGAAGTGCACGCCGTTGGCGTCGAACGAGTAATAGCCGGAGCCCTTGGTGCCGCGGCCATACCGCTCCTTGTAGAGCTTGATCTCGGGGTCGATGATGTCGTGCTCGCCCGGCACGTAATGCACGTCGAGACGTGCCTGCGAGATGATTTTTTCGGCGTCGTCGAACTCCGAATCTTTCGACAGGTGCGTGATGTCGCCGGTGTGGATCATGAAGGACGGCTTTACCTTCAGTGCCTTCACCTGGCCGATGGCTTCTTCCAGCGTTCCTTTGGCATTGGGATTGGCCGGCTTGTCGAAGCCCATATGGCTGTCGCTGATCTGCAGGAAAGTAAGGCCCTTGGCATCCGCCGCCATTGCCTCGCCGACAATGCCGAGCGAATGCGGCACCCCGCCCGAGATCGTCCACAACACCCCGGTCCCCGCCCAGGTCATGCATTCCAGAACCTTGCGCCGGTTCGGCCCGTCTTGATGGTCGGTCATGGTTAAGTCTCCCGTGGCGAGAAGCGCCTTCGGTGACTAGATCGGGCTCAAGGACGATTTATTCCCGGCGCGACGGCTAGGCGATTGGTTGACATTTGTATAGGCAAATGCCTATATTCCCGGGATGGACGCCACAATCGATGGTTTCGATTGGGATTCGGGCAACCTACAAAAGTGCCAAAAGCACGGGCTGTCGGTTGCCGAGATTGAAGCGTTCCTGCTCAGCGATCCGCGAACGGCGCCGGACCTAAAACATTCGGATCGGGAGGATAGACTTATGGCGGTTGGCCGCGATAGCCGCGGTCGCGCCGTATTTATCGTCTTCACAATTCGCGTGCGTCACGGCCGGCGGCTCATACGGCCACTTAGCGCGCGTTACATGCATCGGACGGAGATCGAAGGCTATGAAGCCGAAGAATCCTAAATTGCGGAAGGTCCCGCACTTCAAGACCGACGAAGAGGCGGAAGCCTTTCTTGACCAGGATTTGTCGGACTTGGACTTTTCGCAATTCAAGCCCATGCATTTTGAAATCCTGCCTAAGGAGAAGAGCATCAACCTCCGTCTGTCGGAAAGTTTGCTCGATACCATCCGGCAGAACGCCAAGCGCGAGGGTGTGCCCTATCAACGTTACATCCGCCTGCTCATCGAGCGCGGCATGACGACCCCGAAACAATCCAAGGCGAAAGCCGGTTAGTCCCTACCCATGAAATTCCTCGACGAAGCCAAGGTCTATATCGGGTCGGGCGCAGGCGGCAATGGCTGCATCGCGTTCCGCCGCGAGAAGTTTATCGAATTCGGCGGTCCCTCCGGCGGCGACGGCGGCAAGGGCGGCGACGTCATCGTCGAGGAGGTCAACGGCCTCAATACGCTGATCGACTACCGCTACCAGCAGCTTTTCATGGCCGAGC
>CAIMEA010000083.1 GCA_903839845.1 uncultured Hyphomicrobiales bacterium | reverse complement strand
GTCCTCGGACAAGACCGGCAGCCGGCTGACCGGCACGCAGCCCGCGCATAGGAGCGCACCCAGCAACGGGACCCAGAATCGGCCTGAACGCACGCCAACGCCCTCAACCCCACCGCCTGTTAGATTGCGTCAGCAATACAACCGAAGCAAGCATAAGTGGCGGGATTGCGGCGACAGCATTTGGCGCGGCACAGGGCGATGCCTGGCCGCGCCGTCAGTAAAACCAGAGGATTATCCCTCAGGCCGGCCTGGACCGTGGCCGCGAGGCCACAACCGGGTCAGCGCTTCTCGATGCCGGCCTTATCGATCACCTCGGCCCACTTCTTGATGTCGCCGCGCATTTGCGCGTCCATCGCCGCCGGCGTGCTCGCCTTTGAATCGATGCCGAGGTCGAGCAATTTTGCTTTGACGCCCGGGTCAGCGACGAATTCGGCGACGGCCTTGTTGAGCGTATCGATGATCGGTTGCGGCGTGCCGGCTTTGACGTAGATCGAATTCCAGGAGTTGGCCTGGAAGCCTTTGACGCCCTGCGCTTCGGCGGTCTTCAGTTCGGGGATAGCCGGCGATGGCGTCGGCCCGGCCCAGGCGACGGCGCGCAAGGCGCCGCCCTGCACGTTGCCCTTCAGGGCCGCGTAAAAATCGATGACCATATGAACGTCGTTGCGCATCAGCGCGAGGATGGCGTCCGGCGTGGTCTTGAACGGAACGACGACGACATCGACGCCGGCCGCCTGCTTGAAATAATTGGCGGTGAGATGCTGCACGCCGCCGGCGCTGATCGTGCCAATATTGAGTTTGCCGGGGGCGGCCTTGGCGGCGGTCAGGAAGTCGCCGAGCGTCTTGAATTCGGATTGGGCGTTGGTCACGAACAGACAATCGAAATAGCCCAACGCGGTCACGGGGCTAAGTTCCTTCAGCACATCGACCGGAAACTGGTTGAACAGCGGGATCGAACTGGCAATGCCGCCGGTGGCCAGCAGCAAGGTGTAGCCGTCGGCCGGCTGCGAGGTGACGGCGCGCATGGCGGCGATGCCGCCGGGGCCGGCGAGATTTTCGACGACGAAACGCTGGCCGAATTTCTCGCCGAGCTTGTCGGCAAGAATGCGCGCGGTGATGTCGCCGACGCCGCCGGGACCAAGCGGAATAACGATCTTGACCGGACGGTCGGGATATTTCTGCGCTAGCGCTGGCCGCGCGCCGCCGACTGCCAGGAGCGACAGGCCCAGGAGCATATAGCCAAGGCCACGCAACATTTTCCGCTTTGTCATCGGCATCATCCTCCCAAAAATTGTTCTGGGAAGTTTATGCAAGAGTGACTGCGGATGCTACCGCATCTTTCGTCGCGGCTTTGAGGTCGCGAAAAGCGGGCGGTTTTCGCTCGAAAACGCTCTAAACCTGCCGGTCGACCAGCGCCTTTTTCAGCGTGGCGATTTCCTTGGCCGGGTTGAGCCCCTTCGGACAGGCCTTGGAACAGTTCATGATGGTGTGGCACCTGTACAGCCGGAACGGATCCTCAAGATTGTCGAGCCGGTCGCCGGTTGCTTCGTCGCGCGAGTCCTGCACCCAGCGGTTGGCCTGCAACAGCGCGGCGGGCCCAAGATAACGATCCGAGTTCCACCAATAGCTCGGGCACGAGGTCGAGCAGCAAGCGCACAAAATACATTCGTACATGCCGTCGAGCTTGGCGCGGTCGGTGTGGCTCTGCTTCCACTCCTTCTCGGGCGCCGGCGTGATGGTGTGCAGCCAAGGCTCGATGGAAGCGTATTGCGCGTAGAAATTCTTCAGGTCGGGCACCAGATCCTTGACCACCGGCTGATGCGGCAGCGGATAGATTTTCAGCGGCGCCTTGGCGTCGTCCATCGCCTTGGTGCAGGCCAGCGTATTGGTGCCGTCGATATTCATCGCGCAGGAACCGCAAACGCCTTCGCGGCAGGAGCGGCGGAAGGTCAAGGTCGGGTCGACGTTGTTCTTGATCCAGATCAGCGCATCGAGAACCATCGGGCCGCAGTCGTCGCGATCGACATAATAAGTGTCGATGTGCGGGTTCTCGCCGTCTTCCGGGTTCCAGCGATAAACCTTGAATTCGGTCAGGTGCGTCGCATGCGACGTCCGTGGCCAAGTCTTGCCTTCGGCGACCTTGGAATTCTTCGGCAGCGTGATTTCGACCATCTTAATACACCCGCGCTTTGGGTTCGATATACGACACGTCGTTGGTCAGCGTGTAGGCGTGCACCGGACGATAGTCGATTTTCACTTCGCCCTTGTCGTCGATCCACGCCAAGGTGTGCTTCATCCATTCCTTGTCGTCGCGGTCCGGGTAATCCTCGCGGGCATGGCCGCCGCGGCTTTCGGTGCGGTTGCGCGCCGAGTCCATGGTGACGACCGCCTGCGCGATCAGATTGTCCAGTTCCAGCGTCTCGATCAGATCGGAATTCCAGATCAGCGAGCGATCCGACACGCCGATATCGCTCATGCCGCCGTGAACCTGGTGGATAAGGTTATGGCCTTCGTCGAGAATCTCGCCGGTACGGAACACGGCGCAATTGCTCTGCATCACCTTTTGCATGCTGAGGCGAAGCTGGGCGGTCGGCGTGCCGCCGGAGGCGTAACGGAAGTGGTCGAGGCGGGCGAGCGCCTTGTCGGCCGAGTCCTTCGGCAGGTCGGGCTGCTTCTCGCCGGGCGTCAGCAATTCGGCGCAGCGCAACGCGGCGGCGCGACCGAATACGACCAGATCGATGAGTGAATTCGAGCCGAGGCGGTTGGCGCCGTGCACTGAGACGCAGGCCGCTTCGCCGATCGCCATCAGGCCGGGGACGACGGTATCCGGGTTGCCGTCCTTCTTGGTCAGCACCTCGCCGTGATAGTTCGTGGCGATGCCGCCCATGTTGTAATGCACGGTCGGCAGCACCGGGATCGGCTCGCGGGTGATGTCCACGCCGGCGAAGATGCGCGCCGTTTCGGAAATGCCGGGCAGGCGCTCGTGCAGGATCGCCGGGTCGAGATGATCGAGATGCAGGAAAAGGTGATCCTTTTCCTTGCCGACGCCGCGGCCCTCGCGGATTTCCAAGGTCATCGCCCGCGAAACGACGTCGCGTGAGGCGAGGTCCTTGGCCGACGGTGCGTAGCGCTCCATGAAGCGCTCGCCTTCGGAATTGACAAGATAGCCGCCTTCACCACGCGACCCTTCGGTGATCAGACAGCCGGCCGGATAGATGCCGGTCGGATGAAATTGGACGAACTCCATGTCCTGTAGCGGCAGGCCGGCGCGCAGCACCATGGCATTGCCGTCGCCGGTGCAGATATGCGCCGAGGTGCAGGAGAAATAGGTACGGCCATAGCCGCCGGTCGCCATGATGGTCATGTTCGACGTGAAGCGGTGCAGCGTGCCGTCGTCCATGTTCAGTGCGATGACGCCGCGGCAGCGGCCGGTCTCATCCATGATCATGTCGAGGGCGAAATACTCGATGTAGAACTCGGCGTTATGCTTGAGCGCCTGGCCGTACATCGTATGCAGCATGGCGTGGCCGGTGCGGTCGGCGGCGGCGCAGGTGCGCTGCGCGGTGCCCTTGCCGTAATGCGTGGTCATGCCGCCGAACGGGCGCTGGTAGATCTTGCCGTCTTCCTCGCGGCGCGAGAACGGCATGCCCCAGTGCTCGAGCTCATACACGGCGGCCGGCGCGTTGCGGCACATATATTCGATCGTGTCCTGGTCGCCGAGCCAGTCGGCGCCCTTGACGGTGTCGTACATGTGCCACTTCCAGTCGTCCTCGCCCATATTGCCGAGCGCTGCGGCGATGCCGCCTTGCGCCGCAACCGTGTGCGAGCGGGTCGGGAAGACCTTGGTGATGCAGGCGGTACGCAAGCCCGCTTCCGAGCAGCCGACCACGGCGCGCAAACCGGCGCCGCCGGCGCCGACGACGACGACGTCGTAGCTGTGATCCTCGATCGGATAGGCTTTGCCGCCGATCGAATGGCTGCCGTTCGCTTTGCCGTTTGTGGACGCCATTGCCTTAGACTCCGAACGAAAGCTTGAGGATGGCGAAGGCGCAGGCCAGGCCGACGGCGATGACGAAGAACGTGTTCATCATCAAGCTCAGGAATTTGTATTTATCGTCGTGGACGTAATCCAGGATGATTTCCTGCATGCCGATCCACATGTGATAGGCGCTGTTGAGGATGAACAGCAGCATGATGATGGCGACGAACGGCGAACCGAGGATTTGCACCACGGCGGCGTGGCTGCGGCCGAGCAGCGCGATCACGATGACGATCAGCGCGACGGTCAGCGGAATGCCGGCTACCGAGGTGACGCGCTGGTGCCAGAAATCCCTGGTACCGGAGCGGGCAGCGCCCAGGCCGCGCACGCGGCGGGCGGCGGTGCGCATGTCATTTGGCTGCAGACCGATCATCGCGGGCCTCCCATGGCGAGATAGCCGACGATCCAGACGACCAATGTCAGCGAAATCGAGCCGACCAAAGTGGCGACCGTGAGCAGTTCGCGCTCGGCCGGCTCCAGGCCATGCAGCGTGTCCCAGATCAAATGGCGAATGCCGCCGAGCAGGTGATGCAGCAGCGCGAAGGTGTAGCCGAACAGCACGACGCGGCCGATCAAGGTGCCCATGAACCATTCGACGTAGGCGTAGGCATTGGGGCCGGTTGCCGCCGCGACCAGCCACCAGGCGAGCAGGAGGATGCCAAAGTAAAGCGCCGCGCCGGTGACGCGATGCGCGACCGACATCATCATCGTCAGCATCGGTCGATAGATTTGCAGGTGTGGCGAGAGCGGTCGCGAACGCGGTCCAGTCGTGGAACCCGCCTTAAGCTCGGACATCGTTAATCTCCACATCGCACCCCCGGAACTCTGTCGGCGGTCGCGGACGGTTGGTAACCAAACTACGCGGCTACCGCAACGCACCAGAGGGTTGCAGCGACCGCGACTTTCGAATGGGGCCAAATATAACTTCTTCAAAGGCGAACCTAATCGGTGTAAAATCACTGATCAATATGTGTTTTACGTAGCCTGCCTTCGTCAAATAAGAAGGGTAGCGGGGTCCAGCGCATGCGGTTCGATTTTACCGACCTCAGTCTTTTTCGGCATATTGTAGAAGCCGGCAGCATTACCCATGGCGCCGAGCGACTGAATCTGGCGCTGGCGGCGGCTTCCACCCGCATCCGCAAGCTTGAGCAGGCCTTTGGCGCCGAATTGCTGGTGCGTGGCCGGCAAGGCGTTGTGCCGACGCAGGCGGGGCGCATGCTGCTGCAGCACGCCCGGACCATCCTGGCGCAGTCCGACAAGCTTCAGGAGGACCTCACCCCTTATGCCCGTGGTCTCGCCGGCCAGGTGCGGGTTTTGTCCAATACCAATGCGCTGACCGAGTTCCTGCCGGAGACGCTCAGTTCGTTTCTCAACGCCTATCCGGACATCAGCGTCGATCTCGAGGAGCGCCTCAGCGATGAAATCGTCGGGCTGATCGCCGAGGGCACCGGCGATATCGGCATTGTCGCCGGCACCGTCGACCATGCGGGCCTGCAAACCTTCCCGTTCCGCAGCGACCGTTTCGTCCTCGTGGTGCCGACCGGCCATAAACTGGCCAGCCGCGCCGGCATCGGCTTTGCCGAGGTGCTCGACTACGACATGGTCGGTCTCGACCGCGCCAGTGCGATTCAACGATTCCTCGCCGACAAGGCCAACCGCATCGGCCGACCGCTGCGTCTGCGTGTGCAGTTGCGCTCGTTCGACGCGATATGCCGGCTGGTCGAGTGCAATGTCGGCGTCGGCATCGTGCCGGAAACGACGGTGCAGCGCGCCGCGCGCAACATGGCGATCAGCGCGGTGCAACTCGCCGATTCATGGGCATTGCGCGATCTCACCATCTGCGTGCGCGATCTCGCGGCGCTGCCGCCTTATGCGCGGACCTTGGTGGATCATTTGCGCGCCAGCGTCTAACGCGGCATCAACACCCAGTAATCCAGATCGAGAATGACCGCCGGGTCGTATTCCTTGCCGATCTTGGCGGGGAAGTCGTCGCAGGGCTTGTCCTTCGTCGCTATTGTGCGGAGGCGCAGCGCGCCGACATCGGAACGGCCAGGCACGTTCGCCGTTTCCAGCACTTCCGACCAGGCAAAAACCGTCAAGCCGGCAAACAAAGGCGATACATGGCGGCCGCCATTGATCGCCGCGACGTGAAACGCATTGCCGAGCCCGTTGAACGACAAAGCCCGTGCCAATGAAATGGCGTGGCCGCCATAAATCAGGCGATGGCCGAAGCGGCCTTTGCTCTCGGTGAAATGATCGAAGTGGATGCGCGCGGTGTTCTGATAAAGCCGCGTTGCGATCATGTGCTCGGCGTCTTCCACCGTGATGCCGACAAGGTGGTCGATCTTCTCGCCGGCCTTGTAGTCGCCAAAGCGGTGCGGACTGCCGGCGAGCACAGTGTCGTACGCGGCGGTGTTGAGTTGCGGACAGGCTTTGCCGAGCGCGGCGACCGGCACGCTTGCCGGCAAGGTCGGCACCAGCTCCTCCGGCGTCGGCGCATTCTCGTCGCGCTTCTTCACCATCACCCAGCGCGCATAATCGAGAACCGTCGCGCCGGTCTGATCGTAACCGCGCGAGCGCACATAGACGATGCCGGTCTTCTTGTTGGAATTCTCTTTCAGGCCGATCACTTCCGACACTGAATTGAGCGTGTCGCCGGGATAGACGGCTTTGAGAAAGTGACAATCGGCGTAACCGAGATTGGCGACGGCATTGAGCGAGATATCCGGCACGGTCTTGCCGAAGACGATGTGAAAGACCAGGAGGTCGTCGACCGGCGATCGCGGATAGCCGAGGCCGGCGGCAAAAGCGTCCGACGATTGCACCGCGAAACGCGCGCCGAACAGGCCATTATAGAGCGCGACGTCGCCGAGCGTGACGGTGCGCGGCGTGGCGTGGCGGATCACCTGGCCGAGCTTGAAGTCCTCGAAGAAATTGCCGGCATTGGTTTTAGGTTTGGCGCTCACGGCTCTCAAGCTCCTTCGGCGGGCATTCCGGCGCTGCCATTCTCACAAAATGGGGGGCCGAAGGCCAGCGCCGAGCCGGGCCGCTGTGTTGCGCCAGGGTGCCTTGCCATTATGAGCCGGGCGCTCTAGCACTCCGCGCGAACTCAAAAAAACGGCGAGGACCTCCATGGCCACCCACAATCTCCTTCTGCTCCCCGGCGACGGCATCGGCCCTGAGGTCATGGCCGAGGTAATGCGGGTCATCGACTTCTTTAACAAAAAGGGGCCGGATCGCTTCACCTTCGACGAGGGGCTGGTCGGCGGCGCCTGTTACGACGCGCACAAGGTGTCGATCACCGACGAAACCATGGAAAAGGCCAAGGCGGCCGACGCGGTGATCTTCGGTTCGGTCGGCGGCCCGCAGTGGGACAAGGTGCCTTACGACGTGCGGCCGGAAGCGGGCTTGCTGCGGCTGCGCAAGGATCTCGCGCTCTACGCCAATTTGCGCCCGGCGGTGACTTATCCGGCCTTGGCCGACGCCTCCTCGCTCAAGCGCGAACTGGTCGAGGGGCTCGACATCATGATTCTGCGCGAGCTGACCGGCGGCGTTTATTTCGGCGAGCCGAAGACCATCACCGATCTCGGCAACGGCCAGAAGCGCGCCATCGATACGCAGGTTTACGACACCTACGAGATCGAGCGCATTGGCCGAGTCGCCTTCGAGCTGGCGCGCAAGCGCCGCAACAAGGTGACGTCGATGGAAAAGCGCAACGTCATGAAGTCGGGCCTGTTGTGGAACGAGGTCATCACCGCGCTGCATGCGCGCGAGTTCAAGGACGTGCAGCTCGAGCATCAGCTCGCCGATTCTGGCGGCATGCAGCTGGTTCGCAACCCGAAACAGTTCGACGTCATCGTCACCGACAACCTGTTCGGCGATATGCTGTCCGACATCGCGGCGATGCTGACCGGTTCGCTCGGCATGCTGGCCTCCGCTTCGCTCGGCGAGGTCGATCCGAAGACCCGCAAGCGCAAGGCTTTGTACGAGCCGGTGCACGGCTCGGCGCCCGACATCGCCGGCAAGGGCATCGCCAATCCGATCGCCATGATCGCGTCATTCGGGATGGCGCTGCGCTACTCGTTCGATCTCGGCAAGCAGGCCGACATGATCGACAAGGCGATCGCCGCGACGCTCGACAAGGGCATTCGCACCGGCGATATCGCGGCGGCCGGTGAAAAGACCGTCAGCACCTCGGAAATGGGCTCGGCGATTTTGGAAGAGCTGGAAAAGCTGGCGGCCTGATTCGCGCGCGCGACCCGAAACGAAAAACGCGGCCCCGAGGGCCGCGTTTTTTATTCGCGAATTCGTCCGCCGATCAGAAGCGCAGGAACGGGCTGTTCTTGCCGAAGCCGAATTCATTCGGCCCCGGCAGCGGCGACTGGCTGCTGCCGAAAGCGGTATTGTTGAGCACGCTGGTGGCGCGGCCATTGGCCAGCGACGTCGCATAATCGCGATCATGGCGGCTGCCCGGCTGCACTTCGGTGCCCGGATCGAGATAGGACCGGCGCTGGATGATGACGCGGGTGCGGGTACGGCCGTCTTCGTCGCGGCTGGTGAAAACCGTATTGCCGCGGGCGTCGGTCCGCACGCGGCGCTCGCTCGACTGGGCGTCGGCCGGGACAGCCAGCAGAACCAAGGTGCCAAGCGCGGCAAATGTGGCGGCAACGAATTTCAGGCGCATAAGAAGGACCTCGACCGGGCGGTTCACGATTGACAAGCAGTGTAACGGGCTTTGGTTCGGCTTAATAGCGGCATTTCAAGCGCAAGTGTACCGGAAATCATTAAAAAAACGGCCTCGCCGCCCGGGCGAGGCCTAATTGTCACACAGCCGGCGTCTGCCGCCCTCAACTGCCGTAGTTCTTGGTCAGATAGGCCTTGATGTCCTTGGCATCGGCGGCGTCGATGGGCGCCCCGAAGGCGTTGATCATCTTGGTGACTTCGGCGTCCCACAAGGCAGCGTTGGGGAACGGCGAATTCATCGGGATGTAGGACAGGCTGTGACAGGCTTGGCAGTTGGCCTCGACTTTTTCGACGCCCGGCGCTTTTTTGAGCTGGATCGGTTTGTCGTCGGCGCAGGCAACGGACGCCGTGACGGCGAAAGCGGCGGCGACGGCGATGCTGAGTATCCGCATATCGTTCTCCCCTAGCCCGCCATCAGCGAGATGTTTTGCATGACATTGTTGTGGTAGCCGGCCGGATTGAAAATCAGTTCGGAGGTCTGGCTCTGGCCGAGCTTGTTGGTGGCGTTGACCATCACGGCGTTCTTGCCCTTCTTCGCCGAGAAATCGAAACTCCACGGACGAAAGGCGAAGGGCCCGAGATCCTCGCCGAGCTTGGCGTTGGTCCAGCTATTGCCGCCGTCGGTGGAGACTTCCACCGCGCGGATGCCATAGCCGCCGTCCCAGGCCATTCCGCTGACCGTCAGCTTGCCGGTCTTCACCTTGGCGCCGTCGCGATGGCTGGTGATCAACGAGTTGACGACGATTTCGGTGATCGGCGTGTTGACCGCGGTCTCCTGTGAGACGAAGCGGTCGCGGATCGGGAATTTGCCGAGCGGGATGCGATAGGCCGCCGCCATCCAGAATCCGCCTTGCGGTTTGCTCAGGGCGTTGATCTCGGTGACGTGCTTCATCCAGTACGTCCCTGTCCAGCCGGGGACGATGATACGCGCCGGTGCGCCATTGAGATGCGGCAAGGGCTGGCCGTTCATCTCGTAAGCGACGATGGTCGTGTCTTCGAGCGCTTTCCAGGCCGGAATACTCTTGATGAAGTCGGGCGTCTTGTCGACGACCGGGCCGTCGGCGCCGTTGAAGGAGACTTCAATGGCTTCCTTCTTGATGCCGGCCTTGGCGAGAACGTCCTTGAGCTTGGCGCCTTTCCATTTGGCGCAGCCCATGGCGCCATAGCCCCATTCCACGCCGGCGACGTGCGGCTTCGACAGGCCGCGGCGGTTGCCCGAACATTGATTGACTGCGACGACTTCGACTGCCGGCAACGCCTTGAGGTCGTCGAGCGAGATTTCAACCGGCGTCGCCGCCGCATCGCCGCCGACTTTGATCTTGTAGGTTTTCGGATCGATTTCGGGAATGTCGGCGAGATGGTAGCGCACGAAGAACTGGTCGTTCGGCGTGATCGGCGTGCGGAAATACTCAAGCGGCGATTCGTAATTCGGCGGCCGGTCCGACAGCAGAATAAGCGGCTTCTTGCCCGGCAGTGTGGCCATCGTGGCGTAAGAGCCGACACCCTCCGGCACGCCTGCGGTCAGACCGGCGGCGGCGCCTTGGGCTTGGGCAAATTCGGGAAATCTCAATCCAGCAAACGCCAGTACGGCACCGGTGCCCGCTGTTCCCAGCAGGTTGCGTCGTGTGATCATGTTTCCTCTCCCCAGAGGTTTTATTATGCGTCGCGGTCGCTGCCGCGCAGCTTTAGATAGTGCGATGTGAATATGATACTGCTGCTTTCGGGCGGTCAATCGCTGTTATCGAAAAGCCGGCTGAAATCGTCGCCGCACTGCAACCGCTGTCACCGTCCGGGACGCCGCGGCTCGGACCGCATCGCCAGCGCCTGCCACAGCACCTGATATTTCGGCGTCGCCGCCAGCAACGGTTCGCGCTGCCCGCAAAAGCTGCGGTTGAGTTCGGCCTGCGCGAACAAGGCGCCGACTTTCGGTTCGCTGCCGGCCGCCAGCAATGTCAGCCGGTCGAGCGCGCAGGCGAGCGTGCTTTTCGGCACCAGCCCGCCGCTTTGACAAAACCAGCCGGCGATTTGCAGGCGCGGATCGTCATATCGGCGCACGAAGCCCAGACACTGGCGGTCGGTACCGATCGAGGTTGCGAAGCTGACCAAAGCGAGCGGGCCGAATTTGCTGGCCAGCGGCTCGCCCTCAAGCGTCATGCTGACCGGGGCCAACGCGGACGCGCTGTCGGCAATCGTCGCGGCCGGGTCGGCAAGCGTCGCCGGTTCGCTGCCGGAACGGTAAATCTCGACCTGCAGAAAGGGCGTCGGCGCATCGGGCTCGCCCAGGCTGAGAATATCCTTGCGGCCCCCGCCTTGGGCGTGCCGGCGGATGGCATAGCGCGCCGGCTGGTCGCCGGCTTCCGGGATGGCCAGGGCAAAGGCCGGGAACGGCCGCTCGATGTCGATCCAGTCCGATCGATCAATCGGCGTGATGTCAGCCTTCACCGGCGGCGATTGAAAGAATTGCGCCATCACTATGGAGAGGATCGCCAAGGCGCCCACATAAGAGAGCAGCCGCACGATGTGGGCTGGCAGGTCGTCGCGCCAGGAATACAGGGCCGGGTGCATCAGCGCTCCCTCGGCAACAGTTCAGGCCCATTCGGGCGCCAGCCGCCCAATCTGCCTTTGTCGCCGTTGTCATCGGCGCCATTCTCGCCTAGAAGCGCTGCCACCTGGTTGTGGTATGTGAGCCTGAGACCGGGGAATTATTTCGGAGAGTTAACAATGGGTTACAAGGTCGCCGTGGTCGGTGCTACCGGCAATGTCGGGCGCGAAATGCTCAACATACTGGACGAACGCAAATTTCCGGCCGACGAAGTTGTCGCGCTCGCCTCGCGCAAGAGCGTGGGCCAGGAATGCTCGTTCGGCGACAAAACCCTCAAAGTGAAGGCGCTCGATCATTACGATTTCTCCGACGTCGATATCTGTTTGATGTCGGCCGGCGGTTCGGTGTCAAAGGAATGGTCGCCGAAGATCGGCGCGCAGGGCGCGGTGGTCATCGACAACTCGTCGGCCTGGCGCATGGACCCGGACGTGCCGCTGATCGTGCCGGAAGTGAACGCCGACGCACTTGTTGGTTTCACCAAGAAGAACATCATCGCCAATCCGAACTGCTCGACAGCGCAGCTCGTCGTTGCGCTCAAGCCGCTGCACGATCATGCCAAGATCAAGCGGGTTGTCGTGGCGACCTATCAGTCGGTGTCGGGCGCCGGTAAGGAAGCGATGGACGAACTGTTTCAGCAGACCAAGGCGGTCTACACCGTCGGCGAAATCGTCACCAAGAAATTCCCCAAGCGTATCGCCTTCAACGTGATTCCGCAGATCGACGTGTTCATGGAGGACGGATACACCAAGGAAGAGTGGAAGATGATGATGGAGACCAAGAAGATTCTTGATCCCAAAATCAAGCTGACCGCCACTTGCGTGCGCGTGCCGGTGTTCGTCGGCCATTCGGAAGCGGTCAACATCGAGTTCGAGAATCCGATCTCGGACGACGAGGCGCGCGAAATCCTGCGCAGCGCGCCGGGTTGCCTCGTCATCGACAAGCGTGAGCCGGGCGGTTACGCGACGCCCTATGAAAGCGCCGGCGAGGACGCGACCTATATCAGCCGCATCCGCACCGACCCCACGGTCGAGCACGGCATCGAGATGTGGGTGGTGTCCGATAATCTGCGCAAGGGCGCCGCGCTCAACACGATCCAGATCGCCGAGGCGCTGATCAACCGCAAGCTGATCAAGGCGAAACAGAAGGCGGCGTAATATTTGTCGTCCCCGCCTTCGCGGGGACGACAGGAACCTTAAAACCGCGGTGTCGTATTCGCCGGCGCTTTCGACGACACACGACTGAAAGCGCCGGTGCCGGGATCCATCACATAAAGCGCGCCTGAGGCGACGCCAAAATAGGCGCCGTGGGTCTGGATCGCCCCGCGTTCGATCAGCCTGGCCAGCCGCGGAAACGTCATCAGGTTGGCAAGGCTGTTGGCGATATTCGCCTGTTCCAGCTTGGTGAGGAACTCGACTGGCGAAAGAGTGCCGCGCGGCCCGACCTTGTCGGCGGCCGGCGCCATCAGTTGCATCCATTTGCCGATGAAGTCGCCGGGCGACAGTGGCTCGGCATCCTCGGCAAAGGCTTTGACGCCGCCGCATTGGGCATGACCGAGTACGACGATGTGCTTGACCTTGAGCGCCGCGACGCCGAATTCGAGCGCGGCCGAGACGCCGTGCGCCTGGCCGTCCGGTGAATATGGCGGAATGATATTGGCTACGTTGCGTACAACGAATAGCTCGCCCGGCCGGGCGTCGAAAATCACTTCCGGCGACACGCGCGAGTCGCAGCAGCCGATCACCATGATTTCCGGCGATTGGCCGGCTTCGGCCAATTCGCGGTAGCGATTCTGCTCATTGAGCAGCCGGCCCTCGGCAAAGGCATCATAACCGTCGATCAATCGTTGCGGAAAACGCATCGGTTCGATGTCCTGTTTTGCCGGTTCCTTCCATACCGCACCTGCCGAAGCAAGCGGCATGCCCGCACATCCAGCGGCCGGCCCGAGCCGCCCCGAGGGCGTAGAAAAGCCCCTATTGGGGACAATTCAAGGCGCAGTCACGGCGCGGTAACCTCTGCCAAGGTAGATCGAGGATGTTCATCGCGCGTTCAGGTCGATTCGCCGATGGATAAAGTTGAAACTGGGTCCCTTATGCTCTCTCCAGACAAGCCGATTGCCGCGGAACCTGCCGCGCCGCGCTTCCGCACCCACGGATTTTCCGGGGTGCAGATCGGCGTGCTTTTCGCCGCGTTCACCCTGCTGATCTCGATCCCGATCTGGACCCACCCGCTGCCGCCGCTGTCGGATTACGTCAATCACCTGTCGCGCATGCAGGTGATCGCGACTTTGGCTAAAAATCCGAAGCTCGCCGAATTCTACGAAATCAATTGGCAGGTCATCCCGAACCTGACCATGGACCTGATCGTGCCGTCACTGGCGCAGGTAATGAACATCTACACCGCCGGCCAGGTCTACATGGTGGCGATGTTCGCGCTGATCATTTCCGGCATTCTGGTGCTGAACCGCGCGCTGATCGGTCGCTGGTCGGCGATGCCGCTGTTTGCTATTCCGTTGTTGTACAATTTCGTCTTCCTGGTCGGGTTGATGAATTACATTTTCGGCGTCGGCGTCGCGCTGTGGGCGCTCGCCGGCTGGGTCGCGGCGCGCGAACGCTTCTGGCCGCTGCGCATGGTGCTGTCGTCGGCCTGCGTCGTCGTCCTGTTCTTCTGCCATCTGTCGGCGCTGGGCATTTACGGCATCGGCGTGCTGTCGTTCGAGTTGCTGCGGCTGTACGAACATCGCGACCGGATCACGCCGTTGCGCGTCATCGATTTCATCGGCGGCGGCCTGCCATTCCTGGCCGCCGCTCCGCTGCTCGCCGCCAGCCCGACGATGAACCTCGCGTCCGGCATCTATTGGGACCAGCGCGGCAAGATCGACGGCCTCATGTACATCATCGCCGATTATTCCGACATCGCCGCCTTCGCGCTGATCAGCGTCATGGTCGCGGCTTTGGTCTGGGCCGTGCGGCACCGCGTGCTGCGCTTTCATCCGCTGGTGCTGGTGCTGATCGTCGTCGGCACCGTCATCTATCTGGCGCTGCCGCGCGTGATGTTCGACACCTACATGACCGATCAGCGCGTGCCGCTCGGCGTCGTCTTCATGCTGTTTGCCTGCGGCGATCTGGAGTTGCGCCGGCGTCTGGTGCGTCGCGGCTTCATGGTCGTCTTGATTCTCCTGATCGCCGGCCGGCTGATCGAGATCGACTACAACTGGACCCAGCTGTCGGATTCGACCAGCCAGTTCCGTTCGTCGGTCAAGCGCATCGTGCCGGGCTCGAAAGTGTTTGTCTCCTACGCCGACCGTTCGCTCGGCGAGGACGTGCGCGATCTTGGCCTGGTGCACGCGGCCTGCATCGCCACCATCGAGCGCTCGTCGCTGGTGACGACGGTGTTCACGGTGCCCGGCAAGCAGATCCTGCACGTCAAGCCGGAATACAAGGATTTCGCCGACACGCAGGACGGTACGCCGCCTTCGGTCGCGCAACTGATTGTCGCGGCCGAGCATCCGGTGCCCGGAACGCCGGCGTTCTGGCTGAACTGGACCAAGTTCGATTATCTCTACGTTCTGTTCACCGAGGACGAAGCGCCAAACCCGGATCCGAGCCGGCTGCGGCTGGTTGCCGATGGCGACCGCTTCCAGTTGTACAAGATCCTCAAGCCTGGCGAGAACGCCGGCGCGGCCAGTGGCGTCCGTTATCCGGGACGCTATAAAGTCAGCGAGCGTTAAGCCCAGATCGCCATCGGCAGACCGTGTTCGTCACGCGGCGGCGCGTCCGGATAGCTTCGCGCGCGTCTTGCATAAATGTTCATTGCGGTGACGAGACAGGCATAGGCATCGATCATGTCGTCTTCCGCCGCACCGTGTGGCGGCCGGCCGTCGAGCAAGGCGCCGGGAATGCCGGCGCCCGTCAACAGATCGCGACGCAGCGCCATCCCGGGCGGATAAACGCTGCTTTTTAATTTCTTGGGTTCGCCGAGCGCCCGTTCCCCGTTCATCCGGTAAAATGCAAGTTCGGGATGTGTCTCGAACACCCGCTGGGCCAGCGCCGGATCGCCGCGCAGCATCGTGTCGATCTCAACCACCTTGTCGAGGATATAGAAGCCCTGCTTGGCGAAAGCCTTGCCGTCGTCGGAGGTCTCGCGCGCAATGCGGCAAGCGTGAAAAAATCGCTCGCGCGGATCGGCCGGCTCCGCCGCGACACTGGCGTAAACGGCGCTGCGCGAAGGAATGCGAAACACGCTGGATTTGCGTCCGCCCAGCAACGGCCGCACCGCGCTCTCGGCCAGCCGGCCCTTCGCCGGGCTTTGGCGGGGCAGCCCGATCGGCACATCGACAGCGATGATCGCCGGTCGCTCCGGCGCCGCGACAATATCGGCAAAGTGCGCGACGACGCGCGGCGCTTCGACCGTGCCATCGGCTCTGGCAAAGACGACGATCCAGCCGCCGGGACAGCCATCGACGCCTGCCAACCATGTCTCGTTTGGGCGGTCCGCCATGCACGTCCCTAGGGTGGTATGTGTCTTGCTAAGTTATTAGGCTAAGGCAAATTCAACGGGATTTCAGTATGACCATCCGTCCGCGCCGCAGCGTTCTCTATATGCCCGGCTCCAATGCCCGCGCGCTGGAGAAGGCCAAGACCCTTCCCGCCGACGGCATCATTCTCGACCTCGAAGATTCGGTCGCGCCCGACGCCAAGGAAGCCGCGCGCCGGCAAGTGGCCGACGTGGTGAAGGCCGGCGGTTTCGGCTCGCGCGAGGTGTTCATTCGCGTCAACGCGGTCGATACGCCCTGGCACGCCGACGATCTGGCGGCGGCGGCGCAGGCCGCGCCGGACGCCATCCTGATCCCGAAAGTGTCCAGTCCCGATACGCTGGAAATGATCGGCCGCCGTCTGCTCGACATGCATACGCCGGTAAAGACGCGGGTCTGGGCGATGATCGAGACGCCGCTCGCCATCTTCAACATTCTGGCCATCGCTGCCGCGGCCCGGGATTCCGAGACGCGGCTGTCCGGCTTCGTCATGGGTACCAACGATCTGGCCAAGGACACCCGAGCGCGGCTGGTGCCGGGCCGCGCGCCGATGCTGCCCTGGCTGTCGATGTGTCTTGCTGCCGCGCGCATCAACGGCATCGATATTCTAGACGGCGTTTACAACGATCTCGGCAATGCCGAAGGCTTTCTCGCCGAATGCAAACAGGGCGTCGAGTTCGGATTCGACGGCAAGACCTTGATCCATCCCAACCAGATCGGCCCGTGCAACTCGGCGTTCTCGCCGACGGACGACGAGGTGAAGTGGGCGCGCACCATGATCGCCGCGTTTGAACTGCCGGAGAACAAATCCAAGGGTGTGGTGTCGATCGACGGCCGCATGGTCGAGCGCCTGCATGCCGAGATGGCGCGCCGCACGGTGACGATCGCCGAAGCGATCGCCGCAAGGCCGGCCTGAACTGGCGCTTTTAAAAAATAAAAAAGCGCGGACCGTCAGGCCCGCGCTTCCTCTTTGTTCTCAAGCCGCGTTCTTAAGCCGCGACCTTAATGAGCCGGGTCGGCGGCAGCGCTGCCATTGCCGTTGGCGTAGGCAGGTTCGGTCGGCACCGAGTCGACAACCCGTGCGCCGATCGATCCGCGCGTCTGGCTGGCGCCCTGGCCGTTGACCTGATCGGCGGTCGGCGCATCGACCGCCTTTTCGAGCCGGCGCGACACGCCTTCAAATTGGGCGTTCTGTTCGATCACCAGCGACTGCTTGAAGATCTCGCCGTCGACCACCGCGGTGGCCTGAAGCTTGACGCTGTTGCCGTGGATGGTGCCCTTGAAGGAACCGTCGATCACGGCTTCCTGGGCGATGACCTTGCCTTCGACCACGGCGCCCTTGCTGATCAGCAAGCGGGCGGCGTGAATGTCGCCGAGGACGCGGCCGTGAATCTGTACGGTGCCGGTGCTGACGACGTTACCGGTAATCAGCAGGCCGGGCCCGAGCGTGGAGACGATTTCCTGGGACGGCGCAGCCTTGCGCGCCGACATATCAACCCTTGCCTCGACAGCGCCGGCATCGACGCTCTTCGTATCGCCCTTGGTGTCCCCGCCTTTAGACTGCGAAAAATAGCTCAACGCCCACTCCTATCGTCGAAGGTTAATTGGTCCGAGGCCAGCGGCACTTGACCGAGCGCGACATCCCCCGGGGCTCTACACGCAGTCCATCATAGGGCCGAATGGGCCGGCGCAAAGTGAAACTTATATATATCGATAACGCCGCCCGGCCGGCCGGCGAAATTAACTAGGCTGGTGAATTTTGGCGGCGCGGCACTGTCTTTCCCCGGTTGCGGTGGTTTAGAAAAGACTGATCGCGAACAGGCATCAGAGCAAAATGGCAGTCTCCGGCAAGATGACGGTGCTTGGCGACAAGGCCCTGAAGGTGGCCGTCGACAAGTTCCTTAAGACGGTCGCCTTCACCGCGCAGGGCGAGATCGAGAAGGCCGTGCGCGCCGCCATCGCCGCCGGCACGATCGCAGGTCATGAAACCCTCACTGCCGGGGTCGGTTTCGCCTGCGAAAAAATCGGCCTGAATATTACGATCTATAACAAGATCGATCTGTAATAAAATGGCGGTGCCGCGCGGTTTTCTCGCGCGTATTGGTGCGATTGAAGCAATCACAAAACGCGCTGGAAAAGCCATCACCATAATATACTACATACCGCATATGGTTTTCTAAAAAAGGCATGATCTAAATCTAGATTAAGAAGTAAATAGATACCCGTTTAAGTTCCATCGCTTATTCAGTTACCGGCACACTTGCGGCAGGCCGGTTGAATTGCTCCGCTCAAGGCGGCGACCCAAGCCATCCGTTGGTGATGCCCCGCGAACGCGGGCAACAGCCAAACGGGGGCCACCGATGAGCCAAATTGCCGATCAAGCGCCGGGCCAGCTTTCCGGCCAACCACCCACCTCAGAAGCCATTATCGCCGCCCGCATCGCCGGCGCACAAGGCGATGCTTCCAACCGAACGAGCGCATCTCCGGCGCGCACCGAGTTCATCAGCTTTGCCATCGGCGGCGACCAGTACGGCGTCGACATCATGGCGGTGCGGGAGATCAAGGGCTGGTCTGACGTCACTCACCTGCCCAAGCAACCCGACTATGTTCGCGGTGTCCTCAACTTGCGTGGTTCGATCGTGCCGATCGTCGACCTGCGCTGCCGCTTCGGCCAGGGCCTCACAGAGACGACGCCGCTGCACATCGTCATCATCGTCCAGATCGGTGGCCGTCAGGTTGGCCTGATCGGCGATCGCGTGCTCGACATCGTCTCGGTCGACGCCGCCCAGATACAGAAGGTGCCGCGCACCGGTCATGGCGAGCAGACGGATTTCCTCTCCGGTCTGGTCACCCACGACAACGTCATGATCGCGCTGATCGATCTGCCGAATTTGCTGTCGGTCGGGGACGCTGCCACCGATCACTAAACACATGAATCTGCCGGCTGATCGCCGGCGGCAATCATCAAGCGCGTTATCACGTCACAGCAGCACATTTTTCTCTTTGGGGGATATCCAATGTTCCGCCTGTCCAACATCAGCATAGGCCTCAAACTCTCCTTTATGTCGGGTCTCGGCATCCTGCTGGTCGCCGCGCTGGTCGGCTCGTCCATGTACAGCAGCTCGCTTGTCACGGCAGCAAACGAGAATGCCGTTACGCAGCAGCTAATTGTACAGAACGTCAAGGATATCGAAATCGCTCTATTCGATATCCGGTTGACGATGCGAAACATTCGTCTTGCAAATACGGCGGACGAATTGAAGGCCGCGAATAGATTGGACAGTCAGCAGAAGAAGGCTGACGCGATAATCGATCCTCTAGTTCAGAAATTGCGGGTTCCGGCAAATCGCGAACGTCTTCAGAACGTGCAGGCAGCCCTAAGGGATTACGTCGGCGGAGCCTTGAAAGAAACCGTTCCCGGCATGGCCCAGATTGTCGCGATCGATGCTAAAGATGTCGCTCGCCGCGCCGAATTGATCGCCAAGCTGGATAAATTCCAGAAAGAGCATTTAGATCCGGATGTGGCCAAAGCCGTCAAGCTCATCGACGAGATCTCTGAGATAGCGACTAAATTGGCCGAACATGACGCTGAGACGGCCGGCACGGAAATGACCTCGGCCGCGCGTCTCAACATTGGTATCGGCACGGCGGTTATTCTTGTCCTGATCGGTTCGGCGGTGTTCGGCGCGATGACCATCGCCAAGCCGCTACGTGCCCTCGTGCAGCCATTGGAAGAAGTCGCCGCCGGCAACTTCGCCATCACCGTGCCGGGCCTTGGCCGCAAGGACGAAGTCGGTCAGATCGCCAACGCCGTGCAATTGATGGCCGAGAAAGTCTCCTCGACCATCGGCGAGATCAAGGCGTCGGGTCGCGAAGTGACCAACGCCTCGGCGGAAATCTCGACCTCGACCTCCGACCTGTCGCAGCGGACGGAAGAACAGGCGGCCAGCCTGGAAGAAACCTCCGCCGCGATGGAAGAGCTTGCCGCGACCGTGAAGAAGAACG
>CAIMEA010000082.1 GCA_903839845.1 uncultured Hyphomicrobiales bacterium | reverse complement strand
TCACCAATATCGTCATGATGGGCATGGGCGAGCCGCTGTATAATTTCGAGGCCGTGCGCGACGCCATCCTGATCATGTCGGACGGCGAAGGCATCGGCATTTCCAAGCGGCGTATCACGCTGTCGACCTCCGGCGTGGTGCTGAACATCGAGCGCGCCGGCGACGAGATCGGCTGCATGCTGGCGATCTCGCTGCATGCCGTGCGCGACGAGCTGCGCAACGAGCTGGTGCCGCTCAACCGAAAATATCCGATTGCGCAGTTGATGGAGGCCTGCCGCAACTATCCCGGCGCGTCGAACGCCAAGCGGATTACCTTTGAGTATGTGATGCTCAAGGACGTCAATGATTCGATCGAGGACGCCAAGGCGTTGGTGCGTTTGCTCAAGGGCATCCCGGCCAAGATCAATTTGATCCCGTTCAATCCCTGGCCCGGCACAAGATACGAATGCTCGGACTGGGACCAGATCGAGAAATTCTCGCAGGTCGTGTTCGACGCCGGTTATGCGTCGCCGGTGCGCACGCCGCGCGGCCGCGACATCTTCGCCGCCTGCGGCCAGCTCAAGAGCGCCACCGAGAAAATGTCGGCGCGCGAGCGCATGGCGCTGCGTGCGATGGCGATGACGGATGAGTAAAACATTGCGCGAGTCCACGCGCGCGTAGAGACGAGCAGTCATGTCCCTCATCGGCCGCCTCTTTGTCATCATCTTCGCCGTCATGGTGGCGAGCCTCGCCTGCGGCATCGCCATCGCCGTCGGCGTCCTTGGCCCGCAATGGCAGGCGACGAGCGGCGATGTCGGCGAGCGGGTGGTGTTCTGGGGCACGGCCTTTTTCGGTGCCACAGCGACCGGCGGGGCCGGGCTGTTGCCGCTGCTTGTTCTGATCGCGCTCGGCGAGACGTTCAAAATCCGCTCGCTGCTGGCCAATGCCGCCGGCGGCGCGGCGATGCTGCTGATCGCCTATTACGGCAGCGGCCTGTCCACGCCTTATGAGGAATCGATCGACCATCCGCCGCCGGCGATCTCGCGCGAGGTTGAAATCGCCGCCGCCGCCGGCGCGGTCTTCGGCCTGGTCTATTGGGCGATTGCCGGCCGCCGGGCCGGCCGCTGGCGCGAGCGTGCGTCCGCCTGACACACCGTCTTTTCAATTTCACGGGCGTCGGCTAGACCGCAGCGCATGCGCGGAAGTCGGGCGCAAAGAGGACGCATGAATCGCACCGGACTCCTGATCGCGCTGGGCATTGCCGTCGTTGCCGGATTGATATTCGGATTTTATCCGGATCTCGATCTGCGGGTGGCGCGCTATTTTTTCAGCTTCAACAATGGCGGCAATAATTTCGGCTTGCGCATCTATCCGCCGCTGATGATCGTCCGCGATGCCGGCCTCTGGGTTGGCACACTGATCATCGCGCCGGTGCTGGCGGCTTTGATCTGGAAGCTGATCCTGCCGCGCCGAAAATTGCTGATCTCGGGCCGCGCCATATTGTTTCTGACGGCGACGCTCGCGCTCGGGCCCGGCCTGTTCGTCAATGTCGTGCTGAAGGATCACTGGGGCCGGTCGCGGCCGATCGATGTCGCGCAATTCGGCGGCACGGAACACTTCGTGCCGTGGTGGGACCCGCGCGGCGATTGCCCGAATAATTGCGCTTTCGTGTCGGGCGATGTCTCCGGCGCGTTCTGGACCGTGGCGCCGGCGATGCTGACGCCGCCGCCGCTGCGCGCGTTCGCCGTCGGCGCGGCGCTGACGCTCGGCACCGGCATGGCGATCATGCGGGTGATGGCCGGCGCGCATTTCGTCAGCGACGTGATTTTCGCCGGCGTGTTCACGTTTCTGATCATCTGGCTGATACACGGCCTGATCTATCGCTGGCCGCGCACGCGCCTCACCGACGAGTCTGCCGAGCGCGCGATCGAGCGCGCCGCCATGCCGGGGCATGATTTTCTGGTCGGGCTGTTCGTCAAGAAGAAGCGCAAGGGCTAAAATTAAACTCGTCATGGCCGGGCCTGTCCCGGCCATCCACGACTTGCCTTTTGAAGTCAGACGTGGATGCC
>CAIMEA010000081.1 GCA_903839845.1 uncultured Hyphomicrobiales bacterium | reverse complement strand
CAAATTGTTGGCTTGAAGCGTCATCGGCGCCACAAGGACGAGCGGCACATACGCAGCTTTGATCACACCGGCGAAGTCCTTGATTGGATTAAATCCTGTATTTTTGTTGATGACATCCGCAATAACCAGACCATTGGACGTCACCAACAGTGTGTAGCCGTCCGGTTTGCCTCTTGCGACGCTGATGATCCCCGGAATGCCGGGGCGATTTTCGACGATGACCGTTTGCTTCCAATTCTCCTGCAAACTATTCGCGATGACGCGGGCGAGTACGTCGGTGACGCTGCCGGCCGCGAATGATGTCGTCATCTTGACGATTTGATTGGGGTAACCCTGGACGGCATCGGATTGTGCCAGCGCGAACGGACAGACCGATAAAAAGCCGATCAGCACGGCCGCTACGAATTGACGGGTCTTCATATTATGGTTCTCCGCTTTCGAAGCTTCACTCATAGACTTGGCCGGCCATCTTATTGTCCGTGACGTCACACTTTTTGCGGCCGGCGGCTCTCCGCCGTCGCCTTGTGTGCTGCTACTACCTCTTCGATCGACGTACCGAGATCCTTGAGGATGATGCTCGCGGCGTTACGGCCGGGCGCGCCGGTTATCGAGCCGCCCGGGTGGGTCGTTCCGCCGGTCTGATAAAGGCCGGGAATCGGCATTCGGTGCTGCGCCCAACCCGGCGCCGGGCGAAGGCTGCCGCTGAAGGCAAAGCCGCGATCGCCGCCGTGGAAGGTCCCGTTGATCATGTGCGGGTTGGCCGCCTCAATGTCGGCGGGGGACCGGATCAGCATCGCCTTGATGACGTCCGGCGTCAGGTTCGGCGCGACAATGCGGACCTTTTCCAGCAGCATTTGCGCGAACGATTCCTTCACGTCGTCCCAGACGCCTGTCGCCGACGGAGCACGCACGCTGCAGGGAACGATTAACTTGACCGTGTGATGACCCGCAGGCGCCCTGGTCGGATCGGCAAGCGTTGGCGTCGCTACCAGGAGCCAGGGTGCATCGGCCACCCCCTCGCCGTCGCGAATCTGCCTAGTCAGCCGAACGATATCTTCCGCCCACCCCGTCATGCCCGCCGATACGGCAGTCTCGGTGCCGGTTGCCGTCTTGAAGCGCGGCGGCTCTGTCGTGCAAAGGTAAACGGCGAACGCGGGAATACCGACGTCGAACGTCTCGACACCGTATCGGAATCCCTCGTCCCAAAGTTCCTTTGGCGCCATTTCAATGAGATGCTTGATGTGGATCGTCGACACGACCGCTTCGCGGCCGATGTACTGTTCGCCATCGTCGGTGATGAAGCCGCCGCAGCGGCCATCTTTGATGATGAGCTGCCGGACGCTCTTTCCGGTCACAATCTTTCCGCCGTGCGACTCGATTTTCCGGACCAAGGCTTCCGTCAATTGACCGGACCCGCCGCGCGGAATGCTCCAGCTGCGCTTCTGCCGGCCGGCCAGGAGCGAATAGGCCAACGATCCCGAGCCAGGCTGATCGAGCGACACAAGAGTCTGAAAAGCGAGCCACATGACAAAGGCGCGCACGTGACGATTTTTGAACTCGTGTTTGACGACATCCCAAGCGCTAAGAGCCTTGCGCCTCAGCCAGACGTTTCCATTCGGCGTTTGGCGCAGCAGCTCGTCAAGCGATGGGCCGACGCCAACCGGATTGAAGGTCGCTTGTGCGAAGGCATGCCGGACCGTCTCCCACTCCTTGAGCATGCGGCGGTAAGATTTCGCATCATCTTGCGAGAAGCGGGCAAATTCCGCGGTCGTGCGCTCGACGTCCAGCCACATCGTGAAGTGCTCCCCGTCGGGGAAGCTCAGGTGCGCGACGGGATCGGGATCGAGGTAGGTCAGCCCTTGCTCGGATACCAGGCCAAGCTCATCGGCGGCGATGACAGGGTTTCCCAACAGCAGCGTATGCCCGGTCGAGCACGTATCGATCCTGTAACCGGGCAGGAGAACTTCCTCCGTCACGGCGCCACCGCCAGCCACCGGCCGGCCATCGACCATGACGACGCTCCGGCCGGACATGGCCAGGTAAGCGGCCGTAATGAGGCTGTTGTGCCCCGCACCTGCGACGACGACGTCGGCGACAACGGCCATTTTTTCTTCCCTAGATGAATTCGTTCGAGCGCGCCGCATTGCGAAGAACGCGGCCGGCCGAACGATCAATTTTCTTTTCGATAATCAATCGCAACTGCGCTTCGCAGTCTATCAACGTGTAAAAAATTGTCGGATTCCGATCATCGCGCGCCAGGCGGAAAATGGGAACCGGGCACAGCGTACCGCGGGCGAGCGTGGGCAACACATTGCGCCACTCGCATCTAAAACGCCGTAAGTGCGCGTATAAACGATCTTTGGAGCGGAACCCGGCCATAAACTCTCGCTTCGGCCAGACCGTAATCTAACTGTTTCCCTTTTTCATATTCCGGTACTCACGCGGCGTCATGCCGACAATCTGTTTGAATCGCGCTGAAAAATGGCTTTGCCCGTCAAATCCGACTTCAAGTCCGATGTCCGCGATCGACTGCCGGTTTGCGTCCAACAATTCGCATGAGCGGCTGATCCGACGATTTGTGACGTATTGATACGGCGACATCCCCGTCCCTGCCTTCAGGCGCCGCGAAAACTGAAGCTGGCCGAGATTTAAAAGCGCCGCGAGGGTGGCGACGGTAATGTCGGCTTCAAGATTTGAAGAAATATACTCATCAATGATGGCCATTTGTCTGGCGGAAAAAGGCGACGCCGGCAATGTCGCGGCGGATCCAGCGCCTTCCGTAAAGCGCTTCAGCAAACGAACGGCCAGAAGGTTCGCGATCGACTCTGCGTATAGCGGGGACCTCAGCGGGTCGCTGTCGAGTTCCTGAAACAGCATAAACGACAAATGCCAAACCGCGTCATCGCGACCATTGGCCATCGGGCAGATCCTGAAATCATCGCTCATATCGAGTTCCGCTGCCACGCGCTTGGTCACGTCGCAATGCAGATTGATCATGAGCCGGTCCAGCGACCCCGTCCAATCGGTGGAATGAAACGCGTTGGCGGGATTGATCAGAATATTGCGATGTCTCGCGCGGACCCTCCGAGCGCCAACTCCCTCGTTCCACCAATTCAAGTCGGTATCGCCGGACAGGCAAACAGCTATTTGGTGAAAATCGTGGCTGTGCCGCCCGGGGATTGGATTAAAGGATTGCTCGTGTCGGACCTCGAGCAACGCAGACCGGGAGTTGTTATCAACTGTGCCTGCCCCCATGATCTTCCTCCGATGACGCATTCGCTCCTGAACGGTAGAATAAAGGACTTTTTAGCCCGAGCGCCAGCGCCACAAGGCGCGAAATATGACCGCAGCGGAGGAACCGCGGTGGGCTTTGCTTCCGGTACAGGCCATCAACCTCCGGCGGCGATGGCGCGATCCACCATCTTGCCCGAGAGACCGAGATAATTGGCCGGGTCGCAATGATGCCGGATCGCTTCGACGCCGCCGAGCGCCGCCACGATTTCGGGGACGCCACTGAGGATATCAGCCAGATCGCCATCGCCCTCGATCGCCTTGCGGCAGGCGGCATAGACGACGTCATGCGCATGCTGACGGCCGAGCTTCGGCGCCGCCGCCATCATCACGGCTTCCGCCACGATTAGGCCGCGCGTGAGGCCGAGATTTTGCCGCATCCGCTTTTCGTGCACCACAAGACCGGCCAGCATGAATTTCGCATTGGCCAGCGAAGCGCCAGCCAACAGGAAACTTTCCGGCAGCGAGGCCCATTCGAGATGCCACGGACCGGTGGCGCGCTCGAAGTCATGGATCATGGCGTCAAGCATGGTGGCAACATGCTGGCGCACGGCTTTAGCCGCCGCGAGCATCAATTCGCTGGAGATCGGATTGCGTTTCTGCGGCATGGTCGACGATGCGCCGCGGCCGTGCACGAAAGGCTCCGACACTTCGCCAAACTCGGTCGCCGACATCATCATCACATCGGTGGCGATTTTGCCGAGCGTCCCGGTGATTAGGCCGAGCAAGGTGACCGCCTCCGCCAGCCCGTCGCGGGCGACGTGCCAGGTAATGGCCGGCTGGCCAAGCCCGAGTTCCTCGCAAAACAGTTGCTGCATTTCCAGCCCGCGCTCGCCGACTGAGGCCAAAGTGCCGGCGGCGCCGGCGAATTCGCCGACCAGAACGCGCGGCTTGACCTGCGCGACGCGCTCGATATGGCGATCGATCGACGACAGCCATACCGCGGCCTTGTAACCGAAGGTGATCGGCAAGGCCTGCTGGAGATGGGTGCGGCCCGCCATCGGCGTATCGCGATAGCGTTTTGCCATCGTCACCAGAATATCGCGGAGCTCCTTGAGATCGCGCTCGACGATCGTCAGCGCCGAACGCACCTGAAGCACATTGGCTGTATCCATGATGTCCTGGGTGGTGGCGCCCCAGTGAACATAACGCCCGGCCTCGCCCGCGGCGGCGGCCAATTGATGCACCAGCGGCAGGATCGGATAGCCGACAATATCCGTCTCCTGCTTCAACTTGTCGAAATCCAGTTTAATGCCCTTCGACGCTGCGTCGATGGCAATGGCGGCCTCCTTCGGGATCACGCCCATGCGCGCCTGCGCGTGCGCGAGCGCCACTTCGGCCTCGATATAGCAAGCGACCAGCGCCTCGTCGCCGAAGATGGCGCGCATCTCCGCTGTGCCGAACATGTCGCGAAAAAGCGCGGAATCGAAAACCGTACTGCCCACTGAAACCTCCTCTAAATTCATTCAACGCGCGATCGCTGCGCAGCGTCACGCATATTTGCATTCACTCATGGCGCGACAATCGGCTGACCGGCAAGTGTCGGTTCTTTGACCTCAAGCCCCTGGAAAAGGCTGCCTTCCTCGAACCACGACCTCGGCGCCGGCGCGCCCCACAAGGTCTGGCGCTGCGGATCCTTGAGATCCCATTTGATCGGCTCCAGGTCCGGATCGACCGTCTGGTAATCCGAGCAATAGATTTCGATGCGATGACCATCGGCATCGCGCAGGTACAGAAAGAAGGCGTTGGAAATGCCGTGCCGTCCCGGCCCCCGTTCGATATTGCCGAGGTAACCGGTCGTCGACATCAGATCGAGAAGATCAATGATGGCAATCGGATGCGGCACCCAGAAAGCGACATGATGCAGTCTCGGGCCGCGCCCATTGGTGAAGGCGATATCGTGCACGCCGCCCTTGCGATGCGTCCAGGCCGCCCAGAGGCGATGGGACACTTCGTCTTCCGTGTATTCGGTGACACGAAAGCCAATCTCGTTGTAGAAGGCGACCGCTTCGTCGACGTCCGGCGAAAAACAATTGAAATGATCGATGCGTAACGGCTTGACGCCTTTATAGAGCGCATATTTTTGATGAATCGGCGGCAAACGGTCCATATGGGCGTAGAATTCGAGCGGCACGCCCTGCACGTCGCAGGTGCGCAAAGTTCGCGACTGGAACGGACGTTCAACCCATTCGACAGGAAGTTTCTTCTCACCAAAAAACTGCTCGGCTTTATCGAGGTCGTCTTCGCTGAAAAGCTTGAAGCCGAGATGACCCGCCCGCGCCTCCTTGCCCTGGCGCAGAATTATGCAGTGGTGGCCGCGCTCCTCGAGCGCGCGCAGATGGATCTCTGCTTTGTCTTCGTACGTGACCTGCAAGCCGAGCGTATCGACGTAAAAGCCGCGGCTTTTGGCGAGGTTTGTCACCACCAGTTCGACGTGACTCAAGCGGACGATATTAAACGGCGGATAGAGATTGGGCGCGGGAACGGGCATGACTGCTGTCTCCGATGAGTAACCTTGGTTTTAGCCGCCTAATTTCGGAATCTTGTGCGGTGCTGTCGCGATCGCGATATTCTTGGTTTCCATGTAGAAATCGAAGGACCAATCGCCGCCATCGCGGCCGATGCCCGAATTCTTGACGCCGCCAAATGGCGCCGGCAGATGACGTATATTTTCCGAATTTACCCAGATCATGCCGGCCTCCACATTCTCCGTGAAGCGCAAGGCACGGGTGACGTCGGATGTCCAGACATAGGCGGTCAAGCCGTATTCAACGTCATTGGCGATTTTCAACGCCTCGGCTTCGTCCTTGAACGGAATGGCGGTCAGCACCGGCCCGAAGATTTCCTCGCGCGCGATGCGCATCGATTGGTTGGCGCCGGTGAACAATGTCGGTTGGACATAGCAGCCGTCACCGGGGATATCGGCCTTTCGGCCGCCGGTTGCGATCGTCGCCCCTTCGGCGCGGCCAACGTCGAAATAGGTCAGCACCTTCTGTTCATGCACCGGATGAATCAACGGACCAACCACAGTGTCCGGATCGAGCGGATGGCCGATTTTGATGCGCGCGGCCTTCTCGGCGACCTTTTTGGTGAAGGCATCGTAGATGCCCTCTTCGACCAAAAGCCGCGACGACGACGTGCAGCGCTCGCCGTTGAGCGAATAGATCATGAATACGGCGGCCTCGGCGGCGCGCTCCAGATCCGCGTCGGCAAAGACAACAACCGGATTCTTGCCGCCGAGTTCGAAATGCAGCCGCTTCAGCGTTTTGGCGCCCTGCGCCATGATTAGGGAACCGGTGCTACTTTCGCCGACAAAGCCGATGGCCTTGATCGCCGGATGCTCGGTCAGCGCCTTGCCGGCCTCCTCACCCAAGCCGTTGACCAGGTTCCAGACGCCCTTGGGCAGTCCGGCCTCCTCGGCGATTTCAACCAGCAGCCGGGCGGTCAGCGGCGACAGCTCGGCCGGCTTGTGGACCACCGTGCATCCCGCTGCCAGCGCCGGCGCGATCTTCCATGTCGACAGCATGAAAGGCGTATTCCACGGCGTGATGATGCCGACGGGACCAATCGGCGTCCGCATCGTGAAGTTCAATTGATCCGGCGCCCGCAGCGCCCGCCCATCCCGCGCCTGCGGCGCCTGGTCAGCAAAGAAGCGGAAATTCTCAGCGCCGCGCAGCGCGGCCTTCGACATGAAGCGATAGGCCTGGCCGGTATCCATGCATTCGACCAGCGCGATTTCCTCGGCGCGCGCAACGATCGCATCGGCGATCTTGTGCAGGAGCGCCTTGCGCTTGTCGCCGCCCATCGCCGCCCAGGGCGGGAACGCCGCCTTGGCCGCCTTGGCGGCGCGATCGATATCCTCGGCCTTGCCGCGCGCGACTCTGGCGAGCGGCTGGAGGTCGATGGGCGACACGGTTTCAAACGTCTCGCCCGAAGCGGCATCGACCGCCTCCCCCGCGATCTGGTTTTTGACACCATCGCGCGCGAAGCGCTCCAGGAACGAAGCGGCCTTTCGTTGATTATCTTGAAAACTGCTCATGATCGCTGCCTCAAATCAGGCGCGCGTGTCCGCGCGTGGAGCGCGCGCTTTTTCGGTGAAGCTGCGGGCTTCGGTTCCGACAACGAATGTTCAAGCGACGCCAGAAGTTCGTGCAACGCACGCAATCTATCGGCTCCAAAGCGCCGCGTGATCTCGCTATAGGTTTTTTCGGATTGCGACCCCACTGTCTCAATCATCGCAATGCCTCGCGGCGCAATCGACACAAGCGCTCGCCGCAAATCCTCAGGAATAACGCGGCGCCGGATCAGCTTGCGCTCTTCCAGGTCTCGCAAGATGCGCGACAGCGAAGGCGGCAACAGAAACGTGACGTCCGCCAGCGCCAGAATCTCCATCTCATCCCTCGCCGTCAGCGCCCGCAACACCCGCCATTGCTGTTCGGTCAGGCCGTGCCGCCGCAGCGCCGCCCTGAACTCCCGCATGACGGCCTCGCGCGCCCGCAGCAAAGCCATCGGCAACGACCGCTCGAAACTGCGCAGCTGTTTGGGCGTGGATTCCGGCCGCGATGAACCGTTATTTGATGTGGAATCTTTTCGCACCAGATCTGCCTGCTATTTCCCGGTTTCGAGCCAACGTTTCTCGCCGGCATAGAAGGCTTCGAGCAGGTCGGGGCGATCTTCGCCGAGCAACTCGGGACTAACCGCATAGCCGCGACGCAATTGGGTATAGGCCAGGAATTTGTAGGACGGCCGCAAGGTCTTGATGAGATCCCAATCGACGGGAAGCGTTTCCGCGGGATTGACCGCCCTGATATGATCGCGCTGATAGATCCCCTCGAAAGACCCCAGCCGCCAGCCCGCCGCCGTGCGCTGCACGCGGGAGACAAATCGGCAATACTGAAAAGAGTCGAACTCGACATTATCGAACGTCAGGCGGTCGAAAATCGTCGCCTGGCTTTCAATGAGCGCCCGATCGCCGTTGAGCTGAAGCACGGTCGGCATGATCCAGTGCTTCGGCGAACTGATGATCGCGCCCGTCCGGCTCATTTTCTTGCGCGAGGCATCAACGAACTCGGCCGCCGTGCCCTCAAACCATGTCGTGCGAACGATCGCGCCGGACAGAAAACTGCCCAACAAACCGTCCCAGTTTTTCACGTCGCGATAATGCCGCTCTAGCCTCACGAGGTCGAATATCTCGGTGCGATCGAGCAGCCGCTCAAGCCGTCCGTCCTGCATTATCTTCTCCCGGCAATTCCGTCGGATTTTATTTTATAGAGAGCCACCGCTGCAAACGCCGCGACGCCCCTGTCTCCGGCTTTTGTTTAACATGTTAAGCATAAGCCGGTCAATCCGCGCAGCCGTGCACACTGCGCGTTCGGCGATGGCAATCCTGATGGGGAGAGACATTGACGGAGGCGCGCACGCGCCCCTCCGCTTGTGACCCACAAGACCGGCAAATCGCCAACGATGCTGGCGACTTGGCCGACAGGCCGGAGCGCCGACTATCTCATGACAGCGTCATGCCTAACAGCCGCTCGGCATTGCCGACGCATATCTTGCGTCGGTCCTCATTGCTCAGCTGCAGATGATCCAGCGCCTTGATCGTTTCGGCAATCGGCGCGAACGGCGCATCGGTCGCAAACACGACGTGATCGGCACCAAAAAACGCCATGCCGGAATGAAGCCCCGATGTGCCGCCGAACATCGCGGTATCGCCATAGAACATCTTGAAATAGTCCAGATGCGGCTTCTTGAGCGAACTCAGCACCTTGCTGTGGTCTTCGGCCAAAGTCCGGCTGCCGAGAAATTGCATGCCGGGGCCGATGCGGCCGTCGAAGGTCGGGATCATTCCGCCAAGATGGTGGGTGATGATCTTCAATTGCGGATAGCGATCGAACAGACCGGAAAAGACCAGGCGCGCCATCGCCACTGAGGTTTCATAGGGCCAGCCGAAACACCACCACATCTCAAAGCGCGAATTTTTTTCCGTCGCGTAATCCGCCATGGCCGCCGTGCGCGCCGGGTGTAGCCAGATCGGCAGACCATGCTTCGCCATCACGGCGAAAATCGGCTCGTAGCCCGGATCGTCCAACGGCCGGCCGACGATATTGGTATAAATCTGAATGCCCTTCGCGCCCAGTTGCGTGACCGCCCGATCAGCCTCGGCAACGGCGGATTCGACATCCAGCAACGACACGGTTGCGACAAAGGCCGGAAAGCGGTCCGGATGTTTTGCGCACAGGTCGGCCAATCCGTCATTCACCATGGACGCCAGCCGGGCGGCATTGCTTGCGTCCGCTATTTCTTCCAGCGCCGGATGCGGCAGACTGATGATTTGCCGATAGTCGCCGTGGCGGTCCATTTCGCGAAACCGCGCATCGAGATCGACAACGGCTTTCACGGATTTCATCCGCGCCGCAAGACCGCCGAGGCTCTTCGAATCATTGAGCAGATAGTCGAAGAAGTTCTGCGGAAAAATGTGCGTATAGATATCGATCAGCATTGGCTGTTTCTCCACCGGTTCGCGCCGGGATTTGTTCACGTGCATTTGCTTTCGCCGACGGCAAGGCTGGCGGCGGCAAGGCTGGCGGCGGCACAGCCTCGCCCACCTTACTTGAAAAGATAACCCGGCAGCCAGAGCGCTATCTGCGGAAACGCCACCAGCAACACCAGGAGCACAAATGGCGCGGCCAGAAACGGCACAATGCCCTGGTAAATTTTCAGCACCGGCACATCGGGGACCTGCGCCTGGATAATGAAAATGTTCATTCCGACCGGCGGGTGAATGAGACCGAGCTCGATCAAAACGACCAGCATCACGCCGAACCAGATCGGGTCGTAGCCGCTAGCCACCACCAGCGGCAGGAACACCGGTACCGTGATCAGGATCATGCCGAGGCCGTCCATGAAGCAGCCGAGCAGGATATAAAACGCGATCAGGATGCAGATCAGACCGATCGGGTTAAGATTGAGCGACTGCGCCCAGCCGACCAGCAGGACCGGCAGTTGCGCCTGCACGACAAAATAGGAGAAAATCACTGCGCAAATCACGATCACGAACAACATGCAGGTGGTCGTGATCGCGGCGCGAAAGCTTTCCAGCGTGCCGACCCAGCTTAAGCCCCCACTTACCGCGCCCAACACAAGCGCGCCGAAAGCGCCGACCGCGGCCGCTTCGGTCGGGGTGAACCAGCCCGCATAGAGGCCGCCGATCGTCACCGCGAACAGCAATGCGACGTCCCACACCGAAGCGATCTCGCGCAGCCGCGCGCCGTAATGCTGCGGCTCCTGTTTCGGAGCCCATTCCGGGCGCGCCGCGATAACGGCCCACGCCACCGTCATATAGAGAACGGTGAGCAGGAGGCCCGGTATCAGGCCCGCCGCGAACAATCGCGGCACAGATTCCTGCGTGGTCAACGCATAGACGACGAAGGGAATCGACGGCGGAATCAGAATGCCGAGCGAACCGCCGGCGGCGACCGACCCGGTCGAAAGGCGGTCGTCGTAGCCGGCATGGCGCATTTGCGGCACGGCGATGCGCGTCATCGTCGCGGCGGTTGCCAGCGATGAGCCGCAAATGGCGCCGAAACCGGCGCAAGCGCCGATCGTCGCATAGGCCTGTGCGCCGCGTACGCCGAAAAAAAGAGACCGCGACGCATCGTAGAGTTTCGCCGACATGCCGGCGCGCAGTGCGAGATCGCCCATGACGATGAACAGAGGAACGACGGTCAGCGTATAGCCGCTTGCCACATCGAAGGGCGCCTGGCCGAGTACGCTCAGCGCCTTCCCCCAACCGTCGATCGCTGCGTAACCGAAAAATCCGACCAGCCCCATCGCAATCCCGACCGGGACGCGCAATAAAATGAGGACCAACAGCCCGGCCATCCCGGCCAGCCCGATCATGCCGCTTCCCATCACATATTTTCCTTAAGTGCCGAGCGGCGCAGAAGCGACCAACAGACGACCACCGTCGCGATTATCGTCAGCGCCGTTCCGGCAAGGATCGGTATCCAATAGGCGAAAACCGGAATCCCGGCTTCCTGCGTGTTTTGCGGATAGGCGATTGTGTCCCACGCAGGAGCAATCATGGCCCAACCGAGCAGCAGTAGAAATCCGAGCGATACGACGGCCCCGATCAAATGCAAAATATTACGCGCGGCCGCTCCAACCATATGATCGACGACATCGACACAGATATTCGCGCCGGTCCGGAATACTTCCGGCAGCCCGAAGAATACCGCGACGACCAGCAACAACTCCACTATCTCGAACACACCGGCGATCGGCCGATGAAACACGTTCTTCATCAGCACATCGGCAATGGTCAGAAGTATCATGCCGGCAATCGCCAACGCGGCGATATCGGATAGCGAATTTATCAGCCGCCGCAGCATGTCGACATCCTTCATAGACGTTCACAGAAGAGGGGAGCCGGATTCATGATCCGGCATACACTCACGGGCGGAAACGCCGACGCCGGCGTTACTTTTCCGCGGCGTATTTGGCCAAGGCCACTTTCAAGCGGTCGAGGAATTTCTGACTATCCATTCCCTTCGCCGCGGCGTTCTTGAGCGCCTGATCGAGGATCGCCTTGCTGGCAGAATTGAGCGAGCCGTCGTCGATTAGTTGATTGATGCTGACGCCGCGCTTGATCAGCACGCCACGCAGCGCGGTTTCATCTTCGTCATCAACCTTGCCGAAATTCCGGGCGCTGGCCACGCCACTGGTCTCATCGATCAATTTCCGGAGGTCGGGGGCCAGCGCGTCGTAGGCGCCTGTGTTCATGACAACCGCGAAAGTGACGCTGCCCATGTCGCCTTCGGCGACGAATTTGCCGGCATCGTCCAGTTTATAGCTGTCAATGCCGCTATAGGCGGTGCTGATGCCATCGACCATGCCTTTGCTGAGCGCATCGTTCATATCGCCGGGCTGGACCAAGGTCGGCACCGCGCCAAGCGTCTTCAGGACGTCCGATTGGACCGAACCGGCGGCGCGAATGCGCTTGCCCGCCAAATCCTTGGCGGACCTGATTTCCGTGCGGGAGATGATCTCGGTCCGCAGCGTCACGATGTTGATGATCTTGACGCCGGGATACTCGGCGGCGAGGAATTCCGGAGCGATTTCGCTCATCGCCAGCGAGCCCACATAGCTCGACGGCAGAACGCCCGGAACATGCGACAGTTCAGTGAGCGGGAACCGGCCCGGCGTCAGCCCGTGCAGGATCAGCGCGATGTCGGCGACGCCGGTACGCGCCAGATCGAACTGCCGGGGCGCCGGACCCATCTGACTCGCCGGAAATATTTTGAGAACAAGGCGGCCGCCAGACTTTTTCTTCAGGTCCTCGGCCCAAATGTCCATGGCCTTGTTGAAGGGGTTTCCGGCAATGGTGAACAGCGAGGCTTTCAGTTCGACCACTTGGCCCGACGCCGGCTTTATAGAAATAAGGCCAATTGCCGCGATGGACGCGCACGAAACAACGGCCAGCTTTTTGAGCAGGTTCATGATTGCATTCTCCCCTTGCGCGGCTGGTTGAGGCCGCTTTTTTATAAAACCGGCACGGTGGCCGGCCTTGTCGCGTTGCTGTTGGCGCAATCGCGTCGCTTTTTGGATCGCTTTCCGCGAACGTCCTGATGTTGCTAACAAGCCAGGTCGATTATCGATAGATATCAATATGGTTCTAGTGATAAGCTGCCGGTATCAGCAGGACGACCGCATGAAACTCAATCAGTTGCGCAACATGGTCGCGATCGCCGAGCGTGGCAGTCTGCGCGCCGCAGCGCGCGATCTCGGCCTTGCCCAGCCTGCTCTGTCGCGCAGCGTGCAAGAGCTTGAGCACGAACTGGGCGTTCAACTCTTTGAGCGGCGCGCCCGCGGCATGGTGCTGACACCCATGGGCCTGGCCTTCGTCCGCCGCGCCTCCAACGTGATGACTGAAGTTCGCCGCGCCCGCGAGGAGATCGACCAGCTTGGCGGCGGCACCGGCGGCAACATCGCCGCCGCCATGTCCATCGTCCCGCATCTGGCGATCGCGCCTCATATTCTGCGGCCGTTCCGCAAGCGCTATCCGAATGTCGAACTGCTGCTGATCGAGGGCCTTTATCCGACGGTCGAGTCCCGTCTCAAGGACGGCAGCATCGATTTCTATGTCGGTCCGCCGCCGGAACAAAAAATGGCGCCCGAGTTGATATCGGAATTGCTGTTTGAAAATGAACGCAAAATTTTTTGCCGCAAAGGCCATCCGCTGGCCGGCGCAAAATCGCTGCGCGAACTCGCCAATTCAGACTGGATGACGACGTCGGTCACTTATAGCGCCGCGCGCGAACTCAACGATTTGTTCAGCAGCCACAAGCTGCCGATGCCGCGCCTGGCGTTGCGCAGTCAGTCGGCGCTGACATTGATGATCTCGCTGGCCAACAGCGACGTTCTGGCCATGGTCCCCAAACAATGGGTGGATTTTCCCTTCACCGTCGGCGCCTTTGAAACCATCGATATTGGCGAATTGCCGCCGCCGCCGCCGATTGTCCTGATCAAGCGCGGCGGCCTGCCTTTGACTCCGGCGGCGGATTTTCTGGTTGATCTGGTACGCCGCCATATCCCGCAAGCGGCAATCCCGACCAAAGCCAGGAAACAACGGGCCAAGGGACGCCGCGGCACGGCCCGCTCGCCTTAAGGCCGTTCAGCCGGCCCTGATAACCATTCTGAAAGGCTGAATTTTCAACGGAAAATCGCCGCTTTCGGCCGCGGATGAGCTCCGCCCGGGCGATATCAATCCGGTATCAATCATTGTGTTCTGCCATCTTCCGGCGCAACTCTAAATGCGCAATGGAATTGCCACCATAAAAAGCGGTGCAATCCACCCCGGGAGGTAACCATGACGACAATCAAGCCATCACTGCATCATGTGACGATCAAGACGACCCGTCTCGACGAGATGATCGCGTGGTATGGGCTTGTCATAGGCGCCCAGGTCCAGTTTCGCGACGCCGGCGCCGCATGGACGACCAACGATGCCGCCAATCACCGCGTCGCGTTCCTGACGGTTCCCAAACTCGCCGACGACCCGGACAAGACCGGCCATAACGGCGTGCACCATTTCGCATTCGAATATGAAAGCTTCGGCGACCTGATGTCGTCCTTCGACCGTATGCGCAAGGCGAATGTCGAGCCGGCCTTCTGCCTCGATCACGGCTTGACCATCTCGTTGTACTACAAGGATCCGGAAGGCAATTATATCGAGCTGCAAAGCGACAATTTTTCCGATTGGAAGAAGTCGACCGAGTTCATGCGCACCTCGCCCGATTTCGCCGCCAATCCGATCGGCACGTTTTTCGATCCGGCGCGCGTGTTCGATGCCTTCAACGGCGGCACCGATTTCAAGGACCTGCAAAAAGAAATTCGCGCGGGCGCCTATCTGCCGGCGACGATCCCCAATATCGGCCTGCCGGTCTGAGCCGGCGGCCGGCTGTTCGCTCGCTTATAGTAAGGCCGATTTATGCGCACCGACGAGAATGAATTCGATGTGATCATCGTCGGGGCCGGCCCGGTCGGCCTGTCCGCGGCGATCGAACTCGGCCGTCGTCGCGTCCGGTGCCTGGTCATCGAACGCAATGACCGCGTCGGCTATAGTCCGCGCGCAAAAACGACGAATGTGCGCACGCGCGAGCACCTGCGCCGCTGGGGTCTTGCCGATGCGCTGCGCGACGCCTCGCCGATATCGCCGGACCGGCCGGCGACCGTTGTATTCGCGACGCGGATGAACGGACCGCTCCTCGCCCGTTTTGAAAATGCGATGAATGCGAGCAAGGTTCGCAACAACCTCTACTCCGAGGAAGCGCAATGGGTGCCGCAATATATTCTTGAGGACGTCCTGCGACGCTATGCCCAGTCACTTCCCGGCGTCACGATCCGCTTCAAAACTGAATTTGTGTCCGTGACCGACAACGGCAACCAAGTCGCCGTGACAATTCGCGACCTGGATAGCGGCAAAACCTATGAACAGATCGCTTCCTATTTGATCGGTGCCGACGGCGCGCGCAGCGCGGTCCGCGACGCGATCGGCGCCACCATGACCGGCATGGGCTCCTATTCGCAAAACTACAGCGTCATTTTCCGCGCACCCGATCTCGCCGCCCGCAATATCCACGAACCGGCCCTGATGTACTGGATGGTCAATAGCGACGTCCCGTCGCTGCTCGGCCCCATGGACGAGAGTGGACTGTGGTTCTTCATGGCGACCAAACTGGCCGGCGATGTGGACCCTGCCACCATCGACCCGGCCGAGTTGATCCGCCGCGGCACCGGGCTGAGCGATCTGGACATCGAGGTTATCGGCACCGACCCTTGGGTCGCCCACCGTCTGGTCGCCGACCGTTACGCGAAAGGCCGGATATTCCTTGCCGGCGACGCCTGTCACCTGCATCCGCCGTTTGGCGGCTTTGGCATGAATATGGGCATCGGCGACGCTGTCGATCTCGGCTGGAAAATGGCCGCTTGTCTCGGCGGTTGGGGCGGCAGCGAACTGCTCGCGTCCTATGAGCAGGAGCGCCGCAAGGTGCATGTCCGCACCATCGCCGAGGCGGTCACCAATTTTGAATCGACATCGAACCAGCTGGTCCAGCCAGCGCTTGAAGAGCCCGGCGCGGTCGGTGACGCCACCCGCCGGGAAGTATCCGAGATCATTCTCGCCACCAAGGTTCGTGAATTTAGAACATTGGGCGTCGTCCTCGGCATGCGTTATGAGGACTCGCCGATTGTGGTGGACGACGGCAGCGCGCCGCCAAAAGATCACTTCATGCTTTACCTCCCCTCGGCGCATCCCGGCTGCCTGGCCCCACATCTCTGGCTGGCCGATGGCTCGTCGCTCTACGATCACTTCGGCGAAGGCTTTACGCTGCTGATGGCCGACGGCAATGCGTCGGATGCCGATGCATTCCTGGCCAAAGCAAAGGCGCTCGGCGTCCCGGTGAAATTCCTGACACTGTCCGACGATCGCCTGCGCGGCCGCTATGAAGCCCGTTTCACGCTTATCAGGCCCGATCAGCACGTCGCTTGGCGGGGCGATGCCCTGCCCGCCGACGCGGACAAATTGATCGCGACCGTAACCGGCGCGCCCAATACGGAACCCAGACAATCCGCGAGTGGCAGTCCCCGCGCGAAAGAAGCAGAACTGCAAAATTCAGTGTAGCCTTGCCCAAAGCATCGTCCGACAAACGTTTAAATGAGAGCCGCTTATGATCACCTTCTACCAATTCGGCAATTCGGTATGCTGCCAGAAGGCCCGCATCACCATGAGCGAGAAGGGCCTCGAGTGGGAGGCGGTCGAAGTTAATCTCTTCCGTAACGAGCAATACGCGTCCGACTATCTGAAGATCAATCCCAAGGGCGTCGTTCCGGCGATGATCCATGACGGCAAGGCGATCATCGAATCGACTTTGATTTGCGAATATCTGGACGATGTCTATCCGACGCCCCGGCTCATCCCGCCGGACCCCTTTCTGCGGACCCAGATGCGGCTGTGGAGCAAGATGGTCGACGAAGGGCTGCACGAAGGCATCAGCGAGATCAGCTTCTCGGCCATGTTCCGCGAACGACTGAAAAATTCGACGCCGGAAGAACGCGAGGTGCGGTTCCGCAATATCGGCGATCCGCGTCGCCGCGATCGCTTCAAATCGACCTATGAGCTGGGCACGCAGTCGCCTTTTGTGCTGTACGCGGTCGCCAATTATTACAAAGCCTTCAAATCCATGGAGAAGGCTTTGACCGGCCGCGGCCCGTGGCTACTCGGCGAGGCCCTGTCGCTCGCCGACATCAACATGATGCCCTATGTCGCACGGCTCTATTATCTCGGCCTGCTCGACGTCTGGATCGCGGACCTGCCGGCGGTGCGCGCATGGTGGCAGCGTACCCAGCAACTGCCGAGCTATATTGCCGGCCTCGTCGCGCCGATGAAGCCGCAGGAGGTCGAGGAGATGGCCAAACACGGCCCCAAGATTCGCGGCGAATTACAGGATCTGGTCGGTCAGGTCGCGTCGTTGCAGGCTCAGTTTCAGCCGGTGCCGGCGTGAGCGGCCCCGCAGCCGACGCTTTTCCGGCCGCGCAGACCTTGGACCGCGAGGCCATCAGATCGGTCGTCGCCGACTGGGCTTTGTTCCGCGACACAGGCCGGTTTGACCGGTTGCGCGCTTTGTTCGCGCCGGCGGCGACGATCCAAACCACATGGTTTGAAGGCAGCGCCGACGAATTCGTCGACCGTTCGCAAGCCAGTTTCGGCGGCGCGGCGCGGGCGTTGCATTTTATTGGCACGTCGAGCGTCGAGGTCAACGGCGAGCGTGCGACCGCCGACACGCGGGTCATGCTGCAACTGCGCGCGCGGGTCGAAAACGCCTTGGTTGATGTGACCTGCTATGGCCGCTTTTTCGATTTCTTCGTCAAACATGATGCCGCCTGGCGCATCCAGAAGCGCATCCCGGTCTATGACAAGGACCGCATCGATGCCGTCGATCCGGCCAATCCGCCCACGATCGATGCGCGCCGTCTCGCCGGCTTCGCCGAAGGCTACCGGCACATCGCTTACGTTCAAACGCTTGGCGGCGCGTCCGTGACCAAAGGACTGATCGACCCGAACAGCGCCGCCGAGCGGCAACTTTATCAAGACGGCGCCCGCTGGCTGGCGCAGGAGCCAAGCGTCCAACCGTAAGCACCGCTTCGTTCTTATGACGATCCATGCCAGCGCGCTAATGCGCCAGCGACGACATCGCGCCGGCGAGAGCGCACCACTGGAGGAATATGACCATGAATTTGCGAACCAAAATCGACATTTCGTTCCGCCGTGCCGGCCGCGCGGCCATCCACAAGGGCCTCGGACCGGCCCACGCGGTTTCCATCATATGCGGCGACCAGGGTTTGCATCACGGGCTGATTGTCGCAATCGCTCTGCCGCATACCATCGCGCTGGTCGCGCCGCATGCGGCAGAAAAAGCCGACCGTCTCGCAGCCGCGACCGGGCGTCGTCGCTCGACGAACTCGCCGACGGCATGGCGCGCAGCCACTTCAACCGGACCAGCCCCTATGCGCCCAGCGCGAACGACTACTTGGCAATTGTGAATACACTGTTGGTCTGAAGAATCCGGCCCAAGGGTTAGCTATCGGCGATCCGATAGCCGATCCCCGGCTCAGTCAGAATAATGCGCGGGTCGTCGGCGTGCTCTTCGATTTTCTGCCGCAACTGGCCGACATAGACCCGCAGATACTGAGTATCCTCGGTGTGCGCCGGGCCCCAGACCGCGGTCAGAATCTGCCGATGCGTCAGCACGCGGCCGGCATGCCTGGAAAGGAACGACAGCAGTTCGAATTCCTTAGGTGTCAGCTTCAGTTCCGCGCCGGCGCGGTTGGCGCGGCGGCGCACCGCGTCGACCTCGATATTGCCGACGCGCAGCACCGGCACTTCCGCTTTGCGCTGCATCCGGTGGCGCAATGCGGCGCGCATGCGCGCCAGCAGTTCACCGACATTGAACGGCTTGTTGATATAATCGTCGGCGCCGAGGTCGAGGGACTCGATCTTTTCGGTCTCGCGCTCACGCGCCGACAGCACGATGATCGGCACGTCTGACCATTCGCGCGCGCGCTTGATGACCTCCTTGCCGTCGCCATCGGGCAGACCGAGATCGAGCAGCACGATATCGGGCGACTCGGCGGCGATGCGCTTGGTCGCGTCCGCCACCGTGCCGGCGCTCGTCATCTCGTAATTGTTGGCTTCCAGCGCGGGCTTAAGAAAGCGCAGGATGGCGGCCTCGTCATCGACGACCAGAACCTGTGTCTTGTTGCTCATGCCGGAATGTCCTGGCGGGGAAATGTCAAAACGATACGCGTGCCGGCCCCCGCCGCATGCGGACTTTCGGCGGCAACCGAACCGCCATGCGCCTCCATGATGCCCTTGGCAATGGCCAGCCCCAATCCGGTGCCCTGCCCGCCATCGGCCAAGGTATCGGCCTTGACGAATTTCTCGAACACCCGCGGCAGCGCCTGCGCCGGAATGCCCGGCCCGTCGTCGGTGAACCTTAAGGCCACCGTGTCGCCACCGATCACTGCGTCGACCTGCACTTTGGTCTGCGGCGGCGTGTGCGCGATGGCGTTGCCGATCACATTGCCGATGGCCTGCTCGACCAAAGTGGCATCGGCGCGCACCAGCGGCAGGTCGGCCGGCAGCGCGACGGTAATGGTCTGCGCCGCGCCGCGCCGGCGAGTGGCGCTGACGACACGATCGACGATCTCGCGCAGATCGATCCAGTCGCGTCGCAGTTCGAGCGCGCCCGAATCAATGCGCGTAATCGCGAGCAAGTTGCGCACCATCTCGTCGAGGCCCTCGGTTTCCTGCTTGATCTGCCGCAACATGTCGGTTTTGGCGGCGGCGTCCAACTTGTCGCCATAGTCGATCAAACTGGTGGCAGCCCCCAGGATCGACGACAACGGCGTGCGGAAATCGTGCGAGATCGATGCCAGCAGCGTGTTGCGCACGCGCTCGGTCTCGGTCGCGGTTTTGGCGCTGACCATGTCACGCGCCATCGAGGCTCGGTCCAGCGCCGCCGCGGCCTGCTCAGACAAGGCATCGAGCAAAGCGCGCGCCTCCGAATCGAGCGCGGCCGCGCCATCCGGCCTGGCGACGCCGATAACGCCGAGCGTCTTGTCGCCGATGCGCAACGGCACGAAATACCACGGCACGATCGGCAAGGTGCCAGTGTCGGCGCCGGCCGGTTCGCCATGTGTGAGCGCCCAGTGGGCCGCCATCATCGGCGCGGCATCGAGCGCATCCTCCGGCGGCCATGCGGCGGTCATGACCAATTCGCCGTTGCTTTCCAGCAGAACGACGACGGCACGGCCGAGACTGGCATGGATCTCGCTCGCCGCGCCTTCGGCGACCGCGTCGAATGACGCCAGCCCGGACAGACGGCGCGTAAATTCATAAAGCCGGCGCGTCGCGCGCATGCGGCCGGCGGCGACCGTCGCCTGTTCGCGCACGCGGCCGCCGAGCGCCGCGGTGATCACGGCCACGATCAGAAACACCACCAACGCCAGCAGCTCATAGGGCTCGGCGATGGTGAAAGTGTAGATCGGCGGAATGAAAAAGAAATTGAAGGTGAAGAAGGACAAGACCGATGCATAAATCGCCGGCGCGATTCCATAATTCACCGCCATCAGCACAACGGCGACCAGAAACAGCATCGACAGATTGGGGATCGGCGTCAAAGCGGTCAGCAATTTGCCGATAGCGACGGCGGCGGCAATCGCCAGTGTTGCATAAAAGAACGGCAGCGGCGCAAGCGCGAATCCGGCACGACGGCGCAACGGCGGCGGCGCCGCTTCCGACTGCCGCGTCACCAGATGAATGGCGATGTCCTGCGCGCGGCGCGACAACTCACGCGGCAAGGAGCGGCCGAGCAGTTCGCTGAAGAAGCCGCTCTGCGAGCGGCCGATGACGATCTGCGTCACGTTCTCGAATTTGGCGAAGCGCAGCACTTCCTCCGGCAGATCGCTGCCCGTCAGCGTCTGGGTTTCACCGCCCAGCGTCTGCGCCAGCTTCATGGCCTCGTCGATCCGCGCCCGCGCGGTGTCGCCGACATGGCTACCCGGCCGTTCGACCGTGACGGCCAGCCAGGGCGCGTCCATAAGATCGGCCAAGCGCTTGGCGGCGCGCACCACGGCGGGCGAGTTGGAGTCCGGCCCGATGCAGGCAAGAATACGCTCGCCGGCCGCCCACGGCCCTTCGATGGCGTGCGCCTGCATGCGCGACACCAGGTCGGTGTCGATCCGTTCGGCGGCGCGGCGCAGCGCCAGTTCGCGCAACGCGGTCAGGTTCTGCGGCTTGAAAAAGCTTTCGACCGCCCGCGCCGCGGTGTCCTGAACATAGACCTTGCCTTCCGCCAGACGCTTGAGCAATTCGTCGGGCGGAAAATCGACCAGGATGATTTCATCGGCTTTGTCGAACACCGTGTCCGGCACGGTCTCGCGCACGCGGACCTTGGTGATCTTCAGGATAACGTCGTTGAGGCTTTCCAGATGCTGGATGTTGAGCGTGGTCCAGACATCGATGCCGGCGGCGAGCAGTTCGTCGATGTCCTGCCAGCGCTTGGGATGGCGGCTGCCCGGCACGTTGGTGTGGGCATATTCATCGACCAGTAGCAGCCCCGGCCGGCGTTGGAGCGCCGCGTCCAGATCGAACTCCTTCATGATCTGGTTGCGATAGACAATCGGCTGGCGCGGCAGGACGTCGAAGCCCTCTAACTGGCGTTCGGTCTCGCGGCGGCCATGCGTTTCGATCAGTCCGGCAACAACGTCCCGGCCGCCGGCCTTTTCGCTCTGGGCGGACGCCAGCATGGCGTAGGTCTTGCCGACGCCGGGCGCCGCGCCAAGAAAGATCTTCAAATGGCCGCGCCCTTCCTTGCGGGCGAGCGCAAGAAGGGCGTCGGGCGAAGCGCGTTGCGCGGGGTCGAAGGCCATGCCGCTCCTTTAGTCGGGCATTCTACGACTTCATCGCATCGAGTGCGAGGTTGAGCCTGAGTACATTCACCCGGGGCTCGCCGAGCAGGCCCAAAGTGCGGCCCTCGACCTGGCCCTCGACCAGCGAACGCACGCTGGTTTCAGGCAGGCCGCGCGCCTTGGCGACCCGCGGCACCTGGAAGCGCGCCGCTTCCGGGGAAATGTCGGGGTCGAGGCCGCTGCCCGACGTGGTCACCAGATCGACCGGGATCGCGGCGGCCGCGTTTTCCTTCTTCAGGCTTTCCACGTCGCCCTTGATCCGGTCAGCCAGCGCCTTGCTGGTCGGACCGAGATTGGAGCCCATCGAATTGGCGGCATTGTAAGGGGCATCAACCGTCTTGGTGGCGTCCTTCGGATCGGGCGCATTGGTCGCCGATGGCCGGCCGTGGAAGTACTTGTCGCTGGTGAACGACTGGCCGATCAGCGCCGAGCCGATCACCTTGCCGTCCTTCTCGATCAGGCTGCCTTGCGCCTGGTTCGGAAAGATCGCGCCGGCGATGCCGGTCATGGCCAAAGGATAGGCCAAACCCGTGATGAGCGTCAGCAGGACGAGGACGACGATGGCGGGGCGAATTTCCTTGAGCATAATGTCTCTCCTCAAACCAGGTGCAAGGCGTTGACCGCGAGGTCGATGACATTGATGCCGACGAACGGCAGCACGATGCCGCCGAGGCCGTAGATCAGCAGGTTACGTTGCAAGAGCGCGCCGGCGCCGACAGCGCGATAGGCAACGCCTTTGAGCGCCAGTGGAATAAGGCCGATAATGATCAGCGCATTGAAGATGATTGCCGACAGGATCGCGCTTTGCGGTGTCGCCAGCTGCATGACATTGAGCACGGCAAGTTGCGGATAGAAGGCAAGAAAGATCGCCGGGATGATGGCGAAATACTTCGCCACATCGTTGGCGATGGAGAACGTCGTCAGCGCGCCGCGCGTCATCAGCAATTGCTTGCCGATTTCCACCACCTCGATCAGTTTGGTCGGATCGGAATCGAGGTCGACCATGTTGCCGGCTTCGCGCGCCGCCTGCGTGCCACTCTGCATGGCGACGCCGACATCCGCCTGCGCCAGCGCCGGCGCATCATTGGTGCCATCGCCGCACATGGCGATCAGACGGCCTTGCGCCTGCTCGTTGCGGATATAGCGCAGTTTGTCTTCCGGTGTGGCTTCGGCGATGAAATCGTCGACGCCGGCTTCGGACGCGATCGATGCCGCCGTCACCGGGTTGTCGCCGGTGATCATCACCGTCTTGATGCCCATGCGGCGCAGCGCGGCGAAACGATCCTTGACGTCCGGTTTCACAACATCCTTGAGGTGAATGACACCAAGAATGCGCTCGCCATCGACAAGGCCGAGCGGCGTGCCGCCGGCGCGGGCAATGCGGTCGACCGCGGCGCGGAAGGCGGCGGGTTCCGGAACGTCTCGTCCCGCTTCCTTGCGCGCGAAGGCAAGGATCGAATCAATGGCGCCCTTCCGCAGCTTGCGGCCACCGATATCGACGCCGGACAACCGCGTGGTGGCCGAGAATTCGATGAACCTGGCATCAGCCGATGCAACCTCACGCTTGACGTTGTACTTTTCCTGCATCAGCAGCACGATGGAGCGGCCCTCCGCGGTCTCGTCGGCATTGCTGGCGAGCAGCGCCGCCTCAGCGGCCTCCCGCTCGGTCACACCCGGCACCACGACGATCTCGGTCGCCAGGCGATTACCGAAAGTGATGGTACCAGTCTTGTCGAGCAGCAGCGTATCGACGTCGCCGGCGGCTTCAACCGCGCGGCCGGACATCGACAGCACGTTGAATCGCACCAGGCGGTCCATGCCGGCAATGCCGATGGCCGACAGCAGCGCACCGATCGTGGTCGGGATCAAGGTGACGAACAAAGCCACCAGGATGACGACCGACACGGCGCCGCCGGCATAGGCCGCGTAGCTCGGAATGGTCACGGTCGCGAAGACGAAGATGATGGTCAGGCCGATCAGGAGAATGTTCAGCGCGATCTCGTTCGGCGTCTTCTGCCGCTCGGCGCCTTCGACCAGTTTGATCATGCGATCGAGGAACGAGGTGCCCGGCGAGGAGGTGATGCGCACGACGATACGGTCGGACAACACGGTCGTGCCGCCGGTCACGGCCGAACGGTCGCCGCCGGATTCGCGGATGACCGGCGCGGACTCGCCGGTGATCGCGGCTTCGTTGACCGACGCGATGCCTTCGATGACGTCGCCGTCGCCGGGAATGATATCGCCCGGTTCGCAGACGACCAGATCCCCGGCTTCCAGTTCCTCGGCCGAGATCCCTTCGTAAAGCGTGGTGTTGTCGGCGTTCAGGATCCGCTTGGCGCGCGTCTGGGTGCGGGTGCTGCGCAGCGCATCGGCCTGCGCCTTGCCGCGGCCTTCCGCTACCGCCTCGGCGAAATTGGCGAACAGCACCGTGAACCACAGCCACAGCACGATCTGGAAGGTGAATCCGAGATCGGCGTGGTGCTGGGCGATATCGCGCACCAGCAGCACCGTGGTCAGCACGGTGACAACTTCGAGGACAAAGATCACCGGATTCTTGACCAGCGTGGCCGGGTTCAATTTGACGAAAGCCTGACCGATAGCCGGGATCACGATCTTCGGATCGAAGATTGTCGAGGCCGGCATCCGCTTGCGCATTTTCGAGGTTTCCATGGCATTGACTCCAATCGATCCGCTCAGAACACGGTGCCGGCAAGCATCGCGAGATGCTCGACGATCGGCCCGAGTGCCAGCACAGGGAAGAATGTGAGACCGCCGACGACCAGGATGACGCCGACAGTAAGGCCGACAAACAACTCGCCGGTGGTCGGGAATGTGCCAAGCGAGGCGGCAATGCTCTTCTTCTCGACCAGCGAACCGGCGATCGCCATGGCCGGGATGATCATGAAGAAGCGGCCGACGAACATCGCGATCGCGCCGGTGATGTTGAAGAACATCGTGTTGGCGGTGATGCCGCCGAAGGCCGAGCCGTTATTGCCGGTGCTCGATACGTAGAGATAAAGCATCTCCGAGAAGCCGTGCGGGCCCGAATTGCCGAGCTGCGGCAATGCCTGCGGATTGACCGCGGCGACCGCGGTCCAGCCCAACATCATCAACGGCATGGCCAGGATGGCGAGCATGGCCATCTTGACTTCCTTGGCCTCGATCTTCTTGCCGACATATTCCGGCGTGCGGCCGACCATCAGGCCGGCGATAAAGATCGTCACGACGACGAACAGCAGCATGCCGTAAAGTCCGGAGCCGACGCCGCCGATGACGATTTCGCCGAGCTGGATGTTGATCAGCGGGATCATGCCGCCGAGCGCGGAGAACGAGTCATGCATGGCGTTGACGGCGCCGCACGACGCCGCCGTGGTGACAACGGCAAACAGCGCCGAAGCGACAATGCCGAAGCGGACTTCCTTGCCTTCCATGTTGCCGCCGGTCAGGCCCAGCGCATCAAGCGTGGCCGTTCCGTTGGCTTCCGCCCAGTAGCAAAAAGCAACGCCGGCGACAAACAGGATACCCATCACCGACAGGATCGCCCAGCCCTGGCGCTGGTTGCCGACCATACGACCGAACACGTTAGTTAGCGCCGCGCCAAGGACGAAGATTGAGATCATCTGGACGAAGTTCGACAGTGCGGTCGGGTTCTCGAACGGATGCGCGGCATTGGCGTTGAAGAAGCCGCCGCCATTAGTACCGAGCATCTTGATGGCGACCTGCGAGGCCACCGGGCCGACCGCGATGGTCTGCTTGGCGCCTTCCAGCGTGGCCGCATCGACGTAAGGCTGAAGCGTCTGCGGAATGCCCTGCCAGACCAGGAAGATCGTATAGACCACGCAGATCGGCAGCAGGATATAGAGCGTGCAGCGCGTGATATCGACCCAGAAGTTGCCGACCGTCTTGGCCGAGGCGCGGGCGAAGCCGCGGATCAGCGCTACGGCGAGGACAATGCCGGTTGCCGCCGACAGGAAGTTCTGGTGCGTCAGGCCGAGCATCTGCGTGAGGTAGGACATGGTCCCCTCGCCGCCGTAGTTCTGCCAGTTGGTGTTGGTGATGAAGCTGATTGCCGTGTTGAAGGCGAGATCGGGCGCGACGTTGGATTGCTCGGCCGGATTAAAGGGCAACGCGGCCTGCACGCGCAGGAGGACATAGAGAATGAGAAAACCGCCGACATGGAACAGCAGCATGGCGACGGTATAGGTCAGCCAATGCTGTTCGCGCTTCTCGTCGACGCCGCCGGCCCAATAGATCGCCGCCTCGACGGGTCGCAACACGGCCGAGAGCCATGTTCGCTCGCCGGCAAAGACGCGCGTCATATACCCGCCGACGAGGGGCGTCAGCGCGACGATGATCGCGCAGAACAGCAGAATTTGAATCCAGCCAATAACGGTCATGACACGCCTCTTTGCTTGCGCGAAACTTTGCCCCGCGGGCTTAAAACTTCTCCGGCCGCACCAAAGCGTAAGTGAGGTAGAACAGCAGTCCCGCCGCGACGATCGCCGCGATTGTGTAATCGAAGGTCATGGGTCTTCCCCTTCAGAGCCGGTCGCAGGCGTAGGCGTAGCCGATCGACAGCGCGAACAAGCCAATTCCAAGTGCCAGTACGATGAGATCGAGCATTGTCTGCGCCCTTCAAATGAATTCCGGAGCGAGCTTGCACGTAGGCTTTGCACCGTAAGGAAGCGATGCGGAATGCAGTTGCGCTATATCAAGGAGATATAAAGATCGCCGGCCGCGCCGCGCGGTGGGCAGTCTGGCCGCCCTTTATGGCGCGCTTATGCGGAAACCCTTACTTCCCAATCGAATTCCTATGCGGCATCGCCCACATTGCCGGCATGGAGGCAACAAGCCTCTGCGAAAAAGGAGTGGCCGCCATGGTCGCCCTGCTGGTTGAACATCTCAAGCTCGTCATTCTGGCCCTGCTGATCGGCTCACTGATTGGCCTTTGGCATCTCGGCGGGTCGCAGGCCGCGCCGCGGCGCCGCGCAATTCGGCGCCGCCAGGCCCGCCTGGTCTTGGCTCGCCGTTAGTAGAGAAGATAGTGGCCGTCATCTCACAAAGAGACATTTCGGAATCGCGCGACAGCGCAGGGCGGCCGGCTACGGCATCCGATCTCGCCTTCGCGCGCCCGAAAGCAAACCGCCATTTCTGGAAGCGCGCCCGCGCGCTAATCCGGCGCGCCTACGGGCCACTCATTGTCCACGCTATTTTATGCGCCGCTCTGATCGCGACCGTCGCGCTGAAGGTCGCGACCTGGCTGCCGACATATTGGCGCTGATCGTCCGCCGTCTTTATGCCGTGCCTACATGCCGACACCACTTTCCCAATCGATTTCATATAGGCCGCAACCCACATCACGGCAGGCAAGCCAATATGGCTTGCGGCAAACACCAGAAGACCCTGCTATGACTGCCCTTGTATTGGAACATCTTACCGACCTTCCGTTTCAGGTGCGAAGCCTGCGCGCGCTGTTGGCGTACTGGACGCGGACCCTCAACAGGCTGGTCAGCGCACGGGCCGCTCGCCAAGTCCCGGAGTGGCGGATGCGAGAAGTAAAAATTGAGATCGAACGCTACCGACGGTCTTGTTCGGCACGATGAATTAGCCGCCAATTTATCTGTGAGTGGATTGTCCGTGATCTGGCGGCGGCGGTCGTCATCACTGGCGCAGCGATCCGATGGCCCATAGGATTGCTGCGCTTTGAAAGGGACACCGCCGCATGGGCGCTCACCATCTCTTGTCGGCGGACGCCGGGACCGTGCATCGCGGCACTTTCGATGCCGCCTTTCCACCGGTTTTGACGGTTAATTCCGGCGACACGGTCGAGATAACGTCTTTGTCGGGAGACGTGGCCGATTTGCCCGCAGCCGGTTCGGGCTTCACCGTTTCCGCCGCGCATCGCAATGTGCTCGACCATGTTGCGACCGGTCACGGGCCGCATTTCATGACCGGGCCGATTGCCGTCAACGGCGCGATGCCGGGCGACGAATTGATCGTCGATATTCTGGCCGTGGATCTGGCTTTCGATTGGGGCTGGAACCTGATCCGCGCCGGCAAAGGCACCCTGCCCGACGACTTTCCCAACGAGCGCCGCATGCATATCGGCATCGACCGGGAGCGCCGGGTCATAAAGATGCCGTGGGGGCTTGAACTTCCCGCCGCGCCGTTTTTTGGCATCGTCGGCGTGGCGCCGCCGCCGGGCGACGGGCCGCAGACGTCGGTGATCCCGCGCGCCTGGGGCGGCAATATCGACTGCAGGCATCTCGGCGCCGGCGCGCGGCTGCATCTGCCGGTGTTCAACGAAGGCGCGTTGCTGTCGGCCGGCGATGGACACGCGGCGCAGGGCGACGGCGAAGTCTGCCTGACCGCTGTCGAGACGGGGTTGCGCGGCACCTTTCGTCTCACAGTCGTCAAGGGCACCGGCATTGCCGGTCCCTGGGCGGAGACACCGACGCATATTATCGCGATGGCGTTCGACCCCGATCTTGATGTCGCGGCCCAATCGGCGGTGCGCAACATGGTGCGGCTGATCGAACGTCTTGGTGGACTGGCCGCCGTCGACGCCTATACATTATGCAGCGTCGCCGCCGACGTTCATGTGACGCAGCTCGTCAACGTTCATAAGGGCGCGCATGCGATGCTGGCGAAATCGGCCTTGGGACTTCGCTAACGTTCGTCGCGCGTTACAATCAGTGCCACCGGCCCGCCGCCGTCCGGCCCCTGGTGCTCGGCGCCGCCGGACACATATATTTCGGCGTGTCCGACGAGGCCGGCCAACGCGCCGCAGACAAAAGCGCGGGCATGCCGCGTCGATGAAATATCGCTGTCGTCCAGCATGGTATGGCGGTTACCGCGCAGGCGCCCGTCATGGCTGGCTTCGGCCTTGGCGAGCACGGCGACGAGCCGCTGCCGGTCGGCGGCACTGATCTGCCCTGGCGAGGATAGTCCAAGGCGCGACAACGCGGCGCGCACCGGCTCGATATCGATCCCGTCGGCCATGACCGCATGATCGATGGCGAGCGGCCCGGACCATTGCGCCGACATGCCGAGCACGACAATCTCATGATTGGTCAGTTCGATGCCCGCCGATGTGCTGGCGTGGCCGGACCACAGATCCCAGTTGACGCCGATCTCGGATTCGCCGATCGAGCCCGCGTCGATTTCACCAAGCGCCACGGCGACGCCGAGCGCGCTCGCCGCCCGCGACAGGCCCATCGATTTTAACGTGTCGCGCGTGGCGACTTTGGCGCCGCGCCCATCCGCGTCGGCAATGCGCTGGGCCGTCAGTAGCGGACACTTGATCTGGACGAAGTGGACATCGCCGGCATCGGTCAACCCCGCATCGTTCATGGCCTCGCGCACGCCGGCGGCAACCTGCTGCACCTGCCCGATCCGGCCGAGCTGCTCGAACGGCAGCGCCGCTGTATGCGCGCGGCCGATGGCGAGCGCCGGCGACGCACCATTCCCGCCTTCGGCACGCTCGAACACGACCCAATGCGGCGCCATCCCGCCCTCGGTGCCGCCCGACATCACCAGGCAGATGCGATCGGCGTCTTCCGCCGGCAAATGACGGCGAAACAGCGCACTCAGGCTTGTCGTCGCCAGACCGCGGCTGAAATCATTGACCAGCCCGTTGCCCTCGGTCTTGCCAAACACGGCGATCACTCCGCCGGGGCCGATGTGTCCGGCGGCTATCGCGGCCTCGATGCCGCTGACGTCATCCGGCGACCGGGCAGCGATACGATGAACTTTGGCGACACGCATCACATCTCACCCACAATAGAACGCGCCGGTATAATGCTTGCGCAGCGCGGATTTCAGCTCCGGCATGGCGGCGCGCACGTCCGCCGTGCTCGGATAGGCCGCGCGCATCGTTTCCAGCAATTCGGCCTCCAGCATTGGCAGGTCGACGCCCGTCACCTTGCCGTCGCGCACCACCTCGCGGCCGCCGACAAACAGGCCCTTGATGTGCTGCTGCCGCGCCTTGGCGAGCAGGACGTCAAGCGGCGGGACCTCCGGTTCGATCAACTCGGCCGACAAGGCTTTCCAGTCCAGCAGCAGAAAATCCGCGGCAGCGCCCGACACGATGCCGGCATCCGCCTCGCCGGTGATGGCGAAGCGGCCGTTGCTTGTGGCGAAGCGCATCAGTTCGTCGCGCGCCAGGCGTATATCGAAACCGGACGCCTTGTGCAGCGCGTAGGCGAGCCGCATCTCGCGCAGCGCGTCCTCGTCCTCGTCGAAGGCGAGCCCGTCGAGGCCCATGGCGACGCGGCAACCGCGCTTGACGAATTCGGCAACCGGCGCGATGCCGGAACTGACGATCAGGTTCGAACTGGTGTTGACGACGATGGTCGCGCCGCGTTCGGCGAGCAACTCCATTTCGTCCGGGCGCAGATAGATGCAATGCGCGAACGACATTCGTTCGTTCAGCAACCCGATCTCGTCAAGATAATGCACGATACCTTGCGGGAATGTACGGTCGGCCCAGGCGCGCTGGTACTTCGTCTCCAGCAGATGCATGTGCACCCGCCTGCCCGTCCGCGCAGAGGCTTCGCCAATAAGCCGCAGCATCGCGTCGGTACACCACTGTACGCCAGCCGGCCCGTATTGCACGGTGACGCCGTCGCCTTCGACCTCGGCGGCCACCGTCTCGACCATCGCCACCTGATCGGCCGGCGACAACGGCTTGCGCAGGAAGCGCCGCGCCACGCATTCGCAAGCGGCCGGCGACAGCTCCGCCAGCAGCGCCTCATGTGGATCGTAGACCAGCGGATTGAGATCACGGCAGTGGACCGCCAATGCCATGCGAATGCCGACATCGCGGGCCGCTTTCGCCACGACCTTCGCTTCGGTCGGAAAATCGGTTAGGCCCTGAACGCGCGTGTAGTGCGCCATGACCGCGCCGACGCCACCCCGCGCCGTGCGGCCGAACGACACCGCGCTGGCCAGATAAGGGTCGACCGCGGGAATAAGCGTCAGATAGGGCAGCCAGGCCTCGAGCGGCACGTCGTAGCTGCCGACCTGGCTCAGCCGCGCGACACGGGCGTGATCGTGGGCGTTGGCAAGCGCCGGCATAACCAGCGCGCCGTCACCATTGATCTCACCTGGGCCCCGCTCTATCGACGCGATCTTGCCGCCGTCGATCGCCATCGACTGGTTCGCCAAGGCCGCTGCCTGGGCGCCAGACAGCACCCAGGACGCATTGATGGTTCGCTCGCTCATGAAGCCGGTTACATCGCGCCGAGCTTGAGCATCCGCTCCGCCTTCGGCGGCAAGAAGGAGCGGTCGAACACGTCCTTCGCCGCCGGCGTGTTCGGCAGCTTGTAGGTATCGACCAGCAGTTTGATGCCCTTCTCCATGCGCGCGTCGGATACGTCACCGAGACCGTTGGCGTCGGTTTCCTTCGAGACGAAGTGGGTCTTGAGCGCATAGACCAGACGCTGGGTCTCGATATCCTCGTTCATCAGCGGCTCGACTTTCATCATCTCCTTGACGCCGGCCGACGGCTTGGCCGCGACTTCGATCATCGCCCGGTTCAACGCCTTGACCAATCCGGCCACCGCCTTCGGCTTCTCGGCGCGCAACTGCTTCGACACCATAATACCGTTGGAATAGAGATCGATGCCGTAGTCCGAGAAGTAGAACCAGCGGAAGTCTTTCATCGGATCGAGCTTCATGCCGATGAGATTGGCGTAGCTCGTGACGGTGAAGATCGCCGAGAAATCGACGTCGCCCTTGACCAGCATCTGCTCCTGGAGATTCGGCGCCATGTTGACGACCGGCACTTTCGCCGGGTCCACGCCGTTCTGCGCCGCCAGCGCCGCGAACAGGACACCGGCCGCGCCTCCGGCCGGCGTACCCATTTTCTTGCCTTCGAGGTCTTTCAGCGTCTTGATCGGGCTGTCAGCCTTGGTGATCAAGGCGAACGGCGGCGTGTTGTAGATCATGTAGACCATCACCGGCTGCTCGCCCGGCTTGGTGCCGGCGAACTGAATGATCGCGTTCATGTCGCCGAAGCCGGCGTCATAGCTACCGGACGCGATGCGCGACACCGTCGCCGCCGAGCCTGTGCCCTGGTCGATGGTGACGTCGAGACCTTCGGCATCGAAGTAACCCTTGTCCTTTGCCCAAAATATGTAGGCGTGCAGACCCTGGTACTTCCAGTCGAGGGTAAAACGGATCTTGGTTTTCTCTTGCGCGCTGGCGCCGGAAATGGCGCAGCACAGCGCCACGGCAATCAGCAAACTCTTGCGAACGAAGGACATGAAACACTCCTGTTGAAGCTCTGGTTAGCCGGCATGTCGGAAGCGCGCGGTCAACCCATCGCAAATTCGTCTTTGCGGTGAGCCCAACCGGTGATTCTCGATTCGATTAAAGAGAACACGGCATAGAGCGCGACGCCGAGGATGGCGAGAATGATCAAACCGGCGAACACCAAAGGCACGTCGAAATTCGACGATGCGATCATCATGACGTTACCGATGCCCCGGTTGGAGGCGACGGTTTCCGAAATGACGGTGCCGACAAAGGCCAAGGTCACCGCGACTTTCAACGAGGCAAAGAAGAACGGCATGGTGCGCGGCAGACCGACATTCCAGAGAATGTCGAGCTTCGTGGCGCGCAATGCCCGCATCACGTCTTCAAGCTCGGGCTCGGTGGTGGCCAGCCCGGTTGCGACGTTAACGACGATCGGGAAGATGCACATGATCATCGCTGTCAGCACCGCCGGCACGGTGCCCGAACCGAACCACAGCACAAAGATCGGCACGACCGCGACCTTTGGGATCGACGCGAAGCCGACCAGCAGCGGGTAAGCAACGTCATAAGCCAAACGCGACGAGCCGATCAGCACGCCGAGCGCGATGCCGATGAATATCCCGAAGCCGAAACCGACAAGCGTCGTGTAAAGCGTTTGCAATGTATGCGGCCACAGCGCCGGTCCGCGCTGCCACAAGGTAACGATGATCTGGCTCGGCTTCGGCACAATGATATCGCTGACATTGAACAGCCAGCACAGCGCCTCCCACAGCACGAAGAAGCCGACAATGAGAACAGCGGACCAGACTTTCCGGCGGGCTTGCGGGCTCATTACACGGTCTCCTTTACCGGCCGCTGCGAAACGATCAGTTCGCGCAACCGCTGCGTCATTGATACGAAGGTCTGCGTGTAGGACATGTCGATGGTGCGCGGCCGCGGAAACGGCACGGCGGCATCGTCGACGATCTGGCCCGGCCGTGTCCGCATGACGCAGATGCGGGTAGCGAGATAGCCCGCTTCCTTGAGATCGTGGGTGACGAGCAGGACCGTCGGCTTCAGTTTCATCCACAATTCCTGCATGACCGCCCACAATTCCTCGCGCGTGAACTGATCGAGCGCGCCGAACGGCTCGTCGAGCAGCAGCAATTGCGGTTCGTGGATCAATGCACGGCACAGCGAGGCCCGTTGCAGCATGCCGCCGGACAATTGCCAGGGATGCTTGTCGCCGAAATTGGCGAGGCCGACTTCCTTCAGCAGCGAGTCGGCGCGGTCGCGAAATTCGGTCTTTTTCTTGGCGCCGTATTCCTGGCGGAACGGCGGCACGATCTTCAGCGGCATCATGACGTTGTCGCGCACCGTGAGCCACGGCAGCATGGTCGGGTTCTGGAACGCCATGCCGACGCGGATCGGCGTCGCGCCGACCTCGCGGCCGGCGACATAGACGTAGCCTTCCGACGCCTTGATTAGCCCGGTAACCAGCTTGAGGATCGTCGACTTGCCGCAGCCGGACGGCCCGACCAGCGCGACGAAGTCGCCCTGGTTGACGCGCAAGTTTGTCAGGCCGAGCGCGGTCACCTGCTTGTCGCCACGCCCGTAAGTGAGCGTAACGTTCTCCAGTTCGATGAAGGTGTCTTCCGTCCTCGGCAGTTCGGTCATAGTCGTCATGCCATCTATTCCCTTCGCCCGGCAGATGTTGAAGCTTGGCGTTGAGTGGTGATCGCCTGCATCGTGTGTTCGGCGTTGCGGATTTGCGGCGCCGGCATCTGCTGGATCGTGTGCACCGAGCGGCCCCAGCCTTTGGTGTCCATCAACTTACGGTCTTTCATGACGAAGCGGCCGCGCACGATCGTGTGGACGGGTAAGCCCTTCACCTTGCGGCCGTCCCAGGGCGATATTTTCGACCGCGATTGAATGTCGGCATCACGGATCGTGTGCGCGCGGCCGAGATCGACAATCGCAATGTCGGCGTCGGAACCCGGCAGCAATGCGCCTTTCCTCGGGTAAAGTCCCCAGATGCGCGCCGGGTTATAGGCGCTCATGCGCACATAATCCGAAATGGTCATGCGCCCGGCATTCACCTCGGTCAGCATCAGCGGCATCTGCGTCTCGACGCCGGGAAAGCCGCAATCGACGGTCCAGATGTCGTTGCGGGTTTTTTCTTCCGGCGCATGCGGCGCGTGGTCGGTGGCGATGACATCGATTGCGCCGTCAAGCAGCGCCTGCCAGATCGGCTCCTGATTGCGGCTCTCGCGCACCGGCGGATTGACCGCGATGATGCCGGGTACCCGCGTGTAGTCGTCGGTCGACAGCATCAGATAATGCGGACAGGTCTCGCCGGTGATGTCGACGCCGCGCGCCTTGGCCTCGCGCAAAGGCCGCAACTCGTCAGCGCTGGAGATGTGCAATACATGGATGCGCGCGCCGGTCCATTCGGCCAGGATCGCGGCGCGACTGACCGCCTCGATCGCGACCACCGGCGGCCGCGCCGCCAGATGCGCGAACTGATCGTGAATGCCGGCGGCCATCAGCCGCTTTTGCCGACGCTCCATGATGTCGTTGTTCTCGGCATGCAGCGACACCCGCTTGCCGCTCGCCGCCGCCACCTCGAACAGCTCCAACGTCGCGCCGGTATCGGGCGAGGCGATCTTGCCGAAGGTGTTGCCCATATAGAGCTTGAAGCCGATGATGCCGCCGTCAAGCAGTTCGGGGACGGTCGCGAGGTTCTCGTCGCCAAGCAGACCATAAAGGCCAAAGTCGACATGCGCCTTCGCCTCTGCAATGGCGTGCTTGGCGGCCAGGATGTCGCCATTCGCCGTCGGCGGAATGGTGTTCGGCATGTCGAACACGCAGGTGACGCCGCCGAATGCCGCCGCCGCCGTGCCGCTTTCCCAGTCTTCCTTGTGCGGATAGCCGGGATCGCGGAAATGCACATGGTCGTCGATGGCGCCGGGCAGGATATGCATGCCGGTCGCGTCGAAAACTTCGCTCGCCGGTGGCATCGCGCTGTCGGTGCCAATGGCGAGGATCTTGCCATCCTTGATGGCGATCGAGGCATCAAGGACAGCATCCGGCGTCACAACCTTGCCGTTGCGGATCACCAGGTCAGCCGTCGTCGCGGTTAGGGCGTTCATCGCGTCACTCACAGCATCGCCCAGCCGCCATCGACCGGCAGGTCGACGCCGGTCAATTGACGCGAGACATCGCTCGCCAGAAACAGGCAGGCATTGGCGACGTCGGCATCCTCGGTCACGCGCTTGAGCGCGTAATCGGCTGCGTGGCGCTCCATCGCTTCTTCCAGCGTGATGCCAAGACGTTTGGCCATGTCGGCGCAAACCTTGTCGCGGAAGCGCGGACCATCGACCATGCCTGGCGCGACGTTGTTGACGTTGATGTTGTACTGTCCAACCTCGAGCGCGAAGCTCTTGGTAATGCCGCGCAGGCCCCATTTCGACGCCGAATAGGCCATGCGCCCGGCCCGGCCGCGCATGCCGAAAGTGCCGCCGACATTCACGACCTTGCCGTAACGCTGCGCGATCATGGTCGGCAGAACGCTGCGCATGGTGTGAAAGCAGCCGTTCATGTTGAGGGTGACGATCTCGTCGAATTCCTGCGGCGTCGTCTCGACGCCGGTCTTGCCGACCGGACCGGAGCCGCCGGCGACATTGACGAGAATGTCGATGCGGTCGCCGAAGGCTTCCTTCGTCTTCGCCGCAGCAACGTCGCATTGCACTGGATCGGTGAGATCGCACGCTATGACAATGGCCTGCGCGCCCATCTTCTTGACTTCAGCGGCGACCGGCTCGATTGCCGCGACATCGCGGCCAAGAAGGGCCAATTTCGCGCCTTCGGCAGCGAAGGCGGTGGTGATCGCCGCGCCCATCCCCTTGGCCGGGCCGGTGATCATCGCGACTTTGCCTTGGAGCTTCAATTCCATCGCGCCACCTTGCGAATTTCAGGAAGGCGGCCGTTCCTCCCGCGAGAGAGGAACGGCCGAGTTTGCGGGAGCGCCTTAGAACGACTTATGCGGCAGATCGGCGGCCGGCGGCAGGAACGAACCGTTCCAGACCTCGCTGATCGCCGGAGTCCGCGGCAGCGACGACGCTTCGACGATAATGCCGATCGACTTTTTCAGCCGCGCCTCGTCAACGGCGCCGAGGCCGATGGTCTTGATCTCGGGATGGTTCATCTCGTCGGCAACGGTGGCGTCGTAACGTTCGCGCTCAAGCTTCACGTTGATCAGAGGCTCGCGCTTGGCAACCGCCGCGACCGAGGCATCGGGATCCTTGATCGAATCCTGCATGCCCTTGTTGAGCGCGCGCAGGAAACCCTTGATGACTTCCGGCTTTTCCGTGGTCATCTTCTTCGGCACGATGATGACGTTGGAATAGAGATCCATGCCATAGTCGGCATATTTGATGTAACGGATCTTGTCTTCTTCGATCTTGGCAAGCTTGGCCGAGAAACGAATCGTGTTCATGTAACCGAACACGCCGTCGACCTGACCTTGCATCAGCATGTTCTCGCGCAGGTTAGGCTGCATGTTCGAGAGCTTGACGCCGGTGCAATCGATCTTGGCGCTTTTGCAGAACGCCGGGAACAGCTTGAGCGCGCCGTCGTTAGCCGGACCGCCGATCGACTTGCCTTCGAGATCCTTCGCGGTCTTGATCGGGCTGTCGGCCTTCACCGCGATGGCGAAAGGAGGCTGATTGTACATGACATAAACCGCAACCGGCGCTTCATCCGGCTTCTTGGCCGCGAGTTCGATCAGCGCGTTCATGTCGCCAAAGCCGACGTCATAGGTGCCATTGGCGACCAGCGCCGGCACGCCGCCGGAACCGTTGCCCTGGTCGAGTTGCACCTCGATACCTTCGGCTTTGAAATAACCACGGTCGTCGGCGAGGAAGAACATCCCCTGCGGACCCTGGTATTTCCAGTTCAGCACGACTTTGAGCTTGGTTTGGGCCGCCGCGGGCGCTGCCGAGGCGAGCGGACCGGCAATGCTGATCGCGGCCGCGGCGGCAATCAGCAAGGAACGGGAAGAAATGGTCATTGGCGTACTCCTGTTGAGCATCTGAAGCATTTTCGCGGTCGACCGGTCCGGCCTGCCGTCCGTCCGCAGTGGATGTCGGCGTTGGCGAAGGGATTTCGTCTCGGCGCGACCATGAATCTGTCCATGCAATTGTGGTGCCGGAAAAAGCGTAGCCCGGAGGAGCGTTGCCATCTGCCGCTGTTTTTTTGCTAGACTGGTGCCGAAAAAGCATCACTGGCGGAAAGCGACTGCGGCATGAAACATCTGCGCATTCTCGATTACGTCGACGCGGTCGCGCGCGCCCGTTCTATCCGCAAGGCCGCCGAGCAGCTCAACGTCACCGCCTCGGCGGTTAACCGCCGCATCGCCGATCTCGAAGAAGAACTGGGCGCGCTGCTGTTCGAACGCCTGCCGCGCGGCGTGCGGTTGACCGCCGCCGGCGAAGTCTTCGTCAATTATTTGCGCAAGCAAGGCGGCGAAGCCGAGCGGATGAAATCGCAAATAGAGGACCTCAAGGGTCTGCGCCGCGGCACGGTCCGCCTCGCCTGCAGCCAGGCGCTGGCGCTGGACTTTCTGCCCAACGCCGTCGCCGAATTCCGCAAGACACATCCGAAAGTCGAGTTCGACATTAAAGTAGTCGATCATGAATATGCGATGGCGGCTCTGTCCGCCTTCGAAGTCGACCTGGTCATGGTATTTCGCCCGCCATTCCTGCCTAACTTTCAGCCGCTGATGACAATCGAGCAGCGCCTGGTCGCGGTGATGGCGAAGAACCACCCGCTCGCCAAGCTGCGCAAATTGCGCTTGCGCGATTGCGCGGCGCATCCCGTCGCACTGCCCGAGCGCTCGATCGGCGGACGGCAACTGCTCGATCAGGTCGCGGCGCGTACGGGCCTCACATTCAATATCGCTGCTGAATCCAATTCATTCGAAATGTTGCGCGGGCTGGCCATTCATGCCGGACTGCTGTCGTTTCAAATCAAGATCGGGACCTTAAAGGACGGCAACAGGTTGGGATTGGTGGCGCGCGAGATCGACGACCGTGACGTGCCGAGCGCCAAGCTCGTCTTCGGCCAATTGCGCGAGCGCAACCTGCCGGTGGCGACCGCGGTGTTCGCCGAGCACATCACGCGCCGCCTGCGCGCAATGCTGCCATAGGCATCGTTACTTGGCTGCAATGCGGATACCGCCAACATGGTATGGCCTACGAACATGCGCATGGTCTTGCGCTTGAAAAATTAAGGGTTATACTTTTCTTTTAAGGGACGGCTTCATCCAGCCCATCGCGGGCCGGGTTAACGAACGCCGGCCTTTAAAACCGAGTAAGCGCTGAAACGTACTGGCCCGTCCTCCCTGGCGGGCCATATCCTTTTTGCTTCTGCTTATGGTTTTAAAACAATGACCCGATCAAACCGGCCCGATCATATTCGCCTCACGTCGCACCCGGCGCCTGGCGGCAAACTGCGTTTTCCAATTCATTGGGGCGCACCGACCGCGCGCGAACGCGGGCCCGTCATCGGCACGGTGTCGCGGCCCGGCGACCGCAATGTCATCGGCACGCATGGCGGCTCCTATGCGCTGTACCGCGCACTGGCAGTATCGTCCGGCGCGCTCGATCCAATCCGCCGCCCCGATCTCACCAATACCTATCCGGCCGCCACCATCGGGCCCTTCGCGCAGTGGAGCGATCCGAAGCGCATCGTCTCGCTCGATCCGTGGGGCCATTTGGCCGCCGATAGTTTCAAGGACGAAATCGCCGAGGGCATCGATATCCGGCCGAGCATCGCCATTACCAAAGCCCGCCTCGATCTGCATGAAATGCAGGACGCGATCCGCGCCGGCCGCATCAAGGTCGACAACGACATTGTGCATGCCAATGGCAGCGTCGGCGTCACCAAGATCGCCGTCGATCCGGTCTGGTATCTGCCTGGCATCGCCGAGCGTTTCAACACGACGGAAAATGCCCTGCGCCGCGTGCTGTTCGAGCAGACCGCCGGCATGTTTCCCGAACTGGTGACGCGGCCCGATTTGCAAGTTTTTCTGCCGCCGATCGGCGGCATCACCGTCTATATGTTCGGCGATCCGGCCAAACTCAACGACCCGGCGACCAAGATCACCTGCCGCGTCCACGACGAATGTAACGGTTCTGATGTGTTCGGCTCGGACATCTGTACCTGCCGGCCCTACCTCATTCACGGCATCGAGGAATGCGCACGCGGCGCGCAGGAAGGCGGCCTCGGCATCATCGTCTACAACCGCAAGGAAGGCCGCGCGTTGGGCGAAGTCACCAAGTTCCTGGTTTACAATGCGCGCAAGCGCCAGGAAGGCGGCGACGCCGCGTCTGCCTATTTTGAGCGCACCGAGTGCGTCGCCGGTGTGCAGGACGCCCGTTTCCAGCAATTGATGCCCGATGTGATCAACTGGCTCGGCCTCAAGCGGCTCGACCGCTTCGTCTCGATGAGCGACATGAAATACAACGCGCTGGTCAGCCAGGGCGTCGAGATCGTCGAGCGCGTGGCAATTCCCGACTATCTCGTGCCGGCCGACGCGCATGTCGAAATCGCCGCCAAGAAGGCCGCTGGCTACTACTCGCCGGAACCGCCCAAGCCCGACGACCTCGCCGATTCCGTCGGCCGCGGCCTCGACAAATATTGAAAGAACCCGTGAGCGGACCTTCCTCATGAATCCCGAAACGGCCGCGGCCTTTTCTCTCCTCAGCGCCGAGGCCGTTCGCACGCGCGCGCAGCGCATGCTCGCGCTCGGGCTTGAAGACAAGCTGCCGAATTTCCGTGTCGATCTCTCGCAGATGGACTCCACAGCCGAGCGGGTGATTGCCGTCACACGGCAAAACTATCCGTCGCTCGACATTCCGTTTCACTCGCGCTGGCGGCATTTTGTCGTCAACGGGAATGATCGTTTCGCGGCAATTGCCAAGGCAGCGACGTTCAAGGATCCCGCCGCCCGTGCGCGCGCCGAATTCGATCTCGCCATTATCAGCGTCTTCCTCGATGCCGGCGCTGGCCCGCAGTGGCGTTATGCCGACCGGGAAAGCGGCCAGAGCATCGGCCGTTCCGAAGGTCTGGCGCTGGCCAGCCTCGACATGTTCATGCGCGGCGCGTTCTCGGCCGACTCGGCGCAGCCTCTTCGCGTCGATGCCGGGGTGCTGGCGCATCTTAGCGCCGACCAGTTGGCGCAGGGCTTTCAGGTGACAACGGACAATCCGCTGATCGGTCTCGACGGCCGCGCCGCGTTGCTGCGCCGGCTTGGCACGCTGATCGCCGAAAGTCCCGGCGTGTTTGCCCGGAATGACGGCGCGCGGCCCGGCGGCCTGTTCGACCATCTCGCCGCATTGGATGACGGCAAGACGATCGCCGCGCCGGATATCCTGTCCGAACTGCTGCACGAACTCGGGCCGATCTGGCCGTCGCGCCTGTCGCTCGGCGGTATTCCGCTTGGCGATTGCTGGCGGCATGCGTCGCTGAAAACGTCCGACGCCACGAATGGACTCGTGCCGTTGCACAAACTGTCGCAGTGGCTGGCCTATTCGCTCATCGAACCGCTGCAACGCGGCGGCATTACAGTCACTGACATTGATGGCCTGACCGGCCTCGCCGAATACCGCAACGGCGGACTGTTCGTCGATGCCGGCGTTCTCTTCTTGCGCGATCCATCGCAAGCAGCGTTTGCGCACGATGCCGGCTCCGAACTCGTGGTCGAATGGCGCACATTGACCGTTGCTCTTCTCGACCGCCTCGCCGCCACCGTGCGCAAGCGATTGAACATGGACTCGCTTACATTGCCGCTGGCGAAAATTCTCGAGGGCGGCACCTGGGCGGCCGGCCGCGCCATCGCCCTTGAAAAACGGCGGGATGGCACGCCGCTAATAAATGTCACCAGCGACGGCACGGTTTTTTAGGAGATAATTATGGAAGGCGTCACCGTCGTCGATCATCCTTTGGTTCAGCACAAGCTGACCTTGATCCGCGACAAGAACCTGTCGACCAAATCGTTCCGGGAACTGCTCAGCGAAATCGGCATGCTGCTCTGCTACGAGGTGACGCGCGATCTGCCTCTGGAACTGGTGGAGATCGAGACGCCGCTGGCGCGCATGAAGTCCCCGGTCCTCGCCGGCAAGAAGCTGGTCTTCGCGCCGATCCTGCGCGCCGGACTGACTTTCGCCGAAGGCATGCTCGACCTCGTGCCGGCGGCGCGCATCGCACATATCGGCCTCTACCGCGAGCCGGAAACTTTCGCCGCGGTCGAATACTTTTTCAAGGCACCGTCCGATATCGCCGAGCGGCTGGTCATCGTCATTGTGCCGGTGCTCGCCACCGCCAACACCGCGGTCGCCGCCGTCGACCGTTTGAAGGAGCATGGCGCGCGCGACATCCGCGTCGTCTGCCTGGTCGCCGCACCGGAAGGCATCGAGCGCCTGCGCGGCATCCACCCGGATGTGCGCATCTGGACCGCCGCCATCGATGAGGGGCTGAACGAACAGGCGTTTATTGTCCCGGGTCTTGGCGATGCGGGCGACCGCGCCTATGGGACAAAATAGATTACAGATTAGTCGGCTGGCGCCACCTACTTCCGCAAGCCGGCCGCGGTCAGCGCCGTGACCCATTTTTCAATGTCGGCATTGATGAAGTCGGCGAATTCCTTCGGCGTGCTGCCGAGCGGATCGGTGCCTTGACTCTTGAGCGCCGTCTGGACCTGCTCGGATTTGAGACCTTCATTCGCGGCATCGGCCAGTTTTTGAATGATGGCCGGCGGCGTCTTGGCCGGCGCCAGCAGGCCAATCCAGATGCCCGCATCATAGCCTGTCGTCCCGGCTTCCGTGAGCGTCGGCACGTTCGGCATGATCGTCGCGCGCTTTGGCTGCGCGACCGCCAGCGCCTTCAGGCTCCCCGCCTGAACGTGCGGCGCCAAAGTAGCGGCGACGTTGAACATCAGCGTAATGCGCCCTGCCAGAAGATCGGTGACCGCCTGGTTGCTGCCGCCTTGATAGGGCGCGATGACAATCTTTGTGCCCAATTTTTGATTGAACAGTTCGGCCGCCATATGACTTGCCGTGCCCGCGCCGGACGAGCCAAACGTCAGGCTTTCCGGCTTAGCTTTCGCCAGGGCAATCAATTCCTGCAAATTGTTTGCCGGGACCGACGGATGCGCCACGAGCACATTGGGGACCACGGCGAGCAGGGAGATCGGTGCGAGATCGGTGCCGAGATTGAAAGCCGAATTTGTCTGCGCCGGGTTGAGTGTATTGGCCACCGTCGCCATGAAAAGCGTATAGCCGTCGGCAGGCGCGCGCGCAACGAACTCCGCGCCGATCATGCTGCTGTTGCCCGGCCGGTTTTCCACGACGACTGGCTGGCCGAGTTTGGTTTCCATGTGCTTGCCGATAAGACGGGCAAGAATGTCGGCGGCCGATCCCGGCCCGAACCCGATGATGATCTTGATCGGCTGCGACGGATAGGTTTGCGCTGCGACCGGCGCCATGCCGGCGAAAAGATTCATCGCAACGGCTAGGCACGCCGCGACAAGCATCGAATATCGGCTGTACATCGTCCCCCCCCGGCTGATCCGCGTTGCGGTTTTTCCGCATATCGCTTTGTTAACGCAATTCTCTTTGTTGAGGCTTTGTCGCTTTGTTGACGCTTGCCGACCCCGGCCCTACAGCTTGATCGCTTTTGTGCCGTCCAATTCTTATCGCAGCCGACGACGAAAGGAAACCAGCATGCATTCCGATCCCGAGCGCCGCGCGCGAGGCGCGCAAAAACTTGGTGAAATCCTGGGCCAGGCGCCGGAACAAGTCGAGCGCTCATTGGGAGATATTGCACCGCGATTGGCGGCCTATGTCCTCGACACGATCTATGGCGAAATCTATCAAAGCCCCGTGCTCGATTCGCGCACGCGGCAGATCGTCACCGTCGCGGCATTGGCGACGCTCGGTACCGCCGCGCCGCAATTGCGAACGCATATTGGCGGCGCACTGCGCTGCGGCGTCAAGAGAGAAGAGCTGGTCGAAATCATGATGCAGCTCGTCCCCTATGTCGGCGTCGCCGCGGCGATCAACGGCGTCGCCGCCTGCCGCGAGGTCTTTGCCGCCGAAGACAAAAAATAGGCGGCGCAACAGCGGTTTCTTTCGTCGCCTTTACGGCACAGGATATGGCGCCCGAACAATCGCTCGGCTAGCATTTGGTTGTCGAGACGGGGATTAGGGGGCGAGCATGATTTGGCACACGGCAGTCGGCAATGGCCCGGTCAAGGTCGTTGTCGTTCACGGTTGGATCTGGGACCACAGGGTATTCACGCCGATCTTCGATGCGCTCGATACCGACAAGCACACTTATGCCTTTGTCGACATCCGCGGCTACGGCAATTCGCGCGACGCCGCCGGGTCCTACTCCATCGGCGAAGTCGCGGCGGATGTGATCGCCTTGGCCGACCGGCTTGGCTGGCGTGATTTCCATGTCGTCGGCCACTCGATGGGCGGCAAGGCCGCGCAGAAAGTGGCGATGGATGCCGCCGGCCGGGTCAAATCCGTTGTCGCGGTGACGCCGGTCCCGGCCATCGCCCTGCCCTTCGACGACGCGACATTCGGCTTTTTCTCGTCTGCCTGCGCCAGCGACGACGCCGCGCTGGCGATCATGGGCGACTCGGTCGGCAATCGGCTTTCTAAAGTCTGGCTGAATTTGATGCTGCGCCGCGCCCGCGAAACCGCCCGCGCCGAAGCTTTCAAAAACTATATGCGCTCATTCATCAAGGACGACCTGTCGGCCGATGCCGCGAAGGTCAAGGCGCCGATGCTGGTGCTGTACGGCGAATTCGACAATGGCGTCAGCGAGGCCATGGTGAAAGCCGTGTTTCCCGGCCTGTTTCCACACGCCGGGATCGAAAAGATCGACCGGTCCGGGCACTATCCGATGCAGGAAGTGCCCATCGCATTTGCCACGCGAATGGAAGCGTTCATCGATCAACATGCCGGTTGATTGGTAGAAAGCCTCGCCGGGAACCTCGGCTGCTCGTTTTGGCAAAGTGCCTTGCTGGCAAGCAGGGCTAAGCTCTTGTTTTCACATCGTCAAATGAAGGTCGACCGGTTCGAGCAGGAACGCGGAGAACACGAACGCGTGGCGTCGCCCGGCTCTGCCGCCCATGGACAAGCCGGACCAGTTCGGGAATTGTGATGATGCGCCGACAGACCGGCTTCGTTCGGGCGCCAGATCATAATAGTCGCAAAAAGCGGCTGCGCGCAGGGGGGAAGTGTGGCTTCGGTCGAGTTACGCAATCTGACAAAGCGATACGGTTCGCTCGCCGTGGTCGACGATATCTCGCTCACCATCGAGCACGGCAAGCTCGTCTGCCTGCTCGGGCCATCCGGCTGCGGCAAGACCACGACGCTGCGGCTTCTGGCCGGTTTCGTCGACCCAAGTGCCGGCGAAATCCGCGTTGGCGACCGGCTGATTTCCTCGCCGGCCAACACCGTGCCGCCCGAGCGGCGCAACATGTCGATGATCTTCCAGAGCTATGCGCTCTGGCCGCATATGACCGTGGCCGAGAATATCATTTACGGCCTCAAGCTCCGCAAATTGCCGCGCGACGTCATAGGTGCAAAGCTCGACGCCATCCTCGCCACCACCAAGCTCGCCGCTCTGGCCGAGCGCTACCCCGGCGAATTGTCCGGCGGCCAGCAGCAACGCGTGGCGCTGGCGCGCGCACTGATCGTCGAGCCAGAAACCTTGCTGCTCGATGAGCCTTTGTCCAACCTCGACGCCAATCTGCGGGAGGAGATGCGCTTCGAGGTGCGCCGCCTGCACGACACCTATCGCTACACCACCGTCTACGTCACGCACGACCAGTCGGAAGCAATGACGACGGCCGATGTCATCTGTGTCATGAACGGCGGCAAGATCGAACAGGCCGGATCGCCTGAGGAAATCTACGACCGGCCGCGTTCCGAATTTGTCGCGCGCTTCATCGGCTCCAGCAATGTCGTCAAGGGCAAAGGTCTGGACGGCGGCCGCATCGAACTCGCCGGCATCGCCCTGCAATGCAGCGGCGAACCCGTCGTGCCCGGCGCGCCGACCGCGGTGTCGATCCGCCCGCATGGCATTACGCTGACCGCCGCGCCGCCACAGAATGCCGACAATGTCCTGCCCGCCACCGTGGTGCGCCAGGTCTTTCTCGGCGACAGTCGGGATTATATGGTTGAACTCAAGGACGGCACCCAATTGCGCACCGTCACCGCTCCGGCCGATAATATCCCGCACGGCAGCGCCGTGTGGCTGCATCTGCCGGCCGAACGGTGCCGCGCGCTGGCGGGCTGAACGATTTCGCGGGGGCGAACAACAAGGCCCATAATGGGCAGCGAGTGGAGGAGACCTCGATGAGATTCTCGAATCTGACACGCCGCGACGTTCTGATTGGCTCAAGCGCCCTCGCCATGGGCGCCGCGTTTTCGACCAAGGTCATGTCGGCCGCGCCGCCGGCGACCGCCATCACGCCGGAACTGATCGCGGCAGCCAAGAAGGAAGGCAAGGTCGTCTGGTACACCTCGGTCGATCTGCCGCTGGCGGAAAAAGTCGCCAAGGCCTTTGAAGCCAAGTACCCCGGCGTCGCGGTACGCGTCGAGCGTTCCGGCGCCGAGCGCGTGTTCCAGCGCATCGGACAGGAATACGGCAGCAAAATCTATGCTTGCGACGTGGTCAATTCCTCCGACGCGGCGCATTCGATCGTCTGGAAGAAGCAGAACATGCTCGAGGCCTTCGTCCCCGAAGATGTCGCCAGGTTCTATCCGGCCGAGCACAAGGACGTCGATGGGCAATTCGCCAGCTTCCGCGTCTGGGTATCGATCATCGCCTACAACACCGATCTTGTGAAAAAGGAAGATGCGCCGAAAAGCTTCGCCGACCTGCTCGATCCGAAATGGAAGGGCAAGATCGTCAAGGCGCATCCGGGCTATAGCGGCACCATCATGACCGCGACGTTCCAGATGCAGCGCGATCTCGGCTGGGGTTATTTCGAGAAGCTGGCGGCGCAGAACATCATGCAGGTGCAGTCCTCCGCCGATCCGCCGAAGCGTCTGGCGCTCGGCGAACGCGCGGTGATGGCCGACGGCAACGAGTACAACATCTTTGAAATCGGCGAAAAAGGCGGACCGGTCGCGCCGGTCTATGCCACCGAAGGCTCGCCGCTGATCGTCGGGCCGACGGCGGTGTTCAAGGCAGCGCCCAATCCGAACGCGGCGCGGCTGTTTACCGCCTACAGCTTCTCGCAAGAATGCCAGCAGCTGATCATCGATGTCGGCGGCCTGCGCTCCGTTCACCCGCAGACCAAGGACAAGCCCGGCCGCATTCCGTTCAAGGACATCAAGGTGATGAAGGACGACCCGGCCGGCGTCGAAGCGATGAGCGACGAGATCAAGCAGAAGTACAGCAAGATCTTCAAGGTCTGACGTCATGACAAAGAAGCCGTCGAGACGCAACGTATTGAAAGGCGCTGCGGCGCTGAGCTTCGGCGCCTTCGCTGTGCGCGTCTCCGCCGCACCCGCGGCGGAGGCGATCACTCCGGCGCTGATCGAGGCGGCCAAGAAGGAAGGCAAGGTCGTCTTCTATACCGCGATGGACCTGCAATTCGCCGAGCGTCTCGGCCGATCGTTCGAGGCGAAATATCCGGGCATTTCGGCGCGCGTCGAGCGTTCCGGCGCCGAGCGCGTATTTCAACGCATCGGCCAGGAATATGCCAGCAACATCCACTCCGTCGATGTCGTCAACACCTCCGATCAGGCTCACGTCATCTTGTGGAAGCGCAACGGCTGGCTCGCGCAATACCTGCCCGAGGAAGTCGTCAAATTCTACGACAAGAAATTCTACGACGCCGAAGGCTTCGAACTGGTCACGCGCGTGCTGGTCTCGCCCTTCGGCATCAACACCGATCTGGTGAAGATGGAAGACGCGCCCAAGAGCTTTGCCGATCTGCTCGATCCGAAATGGAACGGCAAGATGGTGAAGGCGCACCCGGCCTACAGCGGCACCATCATGAACTCGACCTATCAAACCGCGCAGGTGATGGGCTGGGACTATTTCGAAAAGCTCGCCAAGCAGAACGTCATGCAGGTGCAATCCGCAACGGACACACCAAAGAGAATCGCGCTCGGCGAACGGGCCATTATGATCGATGGCGCCGGCTATCTCGTCATCCGCGACAAGGAAGCGGGCAAGCCGGTTGACGTCATCTATCCGGCCGAGGGCACGCCGCTCGCAACCAGCCCCAGCGTATTGATGAAAGCGGCGCCGAATCCGAACGCCGGCAAGCTGTTCCACAACTGGATGCATTCGCGCGAAGGCCAGCAGATATTGATCGATTTCGCCCGTCAGTATTCGCCGCACTCTCAGGCGGTCGAAAAGCCGGGCGTGCGCAAGCTCTCCGACATCAAGCTGATGGTGGAGGAGCCGGAGGGAATCCTGACGCAGGGCGACGCCGTCAAGCAGCGCTACGCGGAGATATTCAGGGTATGACGACAGCCGCCCTTCCGGACGCACCGGCGCCGCGCAAATTCGGCGTCGATGTTTCGAAGCCCGTTCTCTATGCCTTCGCGGCGGTATTATGCGTCCTCATCGTACTGCCGTTGTCGTGGCTGATCCTCTACAGCTTTACGGACGCAAGTGGCGCCATCACGCTGGCGAATTTCTATCGGCTGTTCACCGAGTCGACCTTCCTTGAACCGCTGATTACGACTTTCATCATCGCCACCTCATCGGCCATCATCTGCTGCGCCGTGGCCGCGCCAATGGGCTGGCTGGTGGCACGCACCGATCTGCCATTTAGTTCTCTCGTCCGCGCGCTGGTCACCGCCTCCTTCGTCACGCCACCCTTTCTCGGCGCCATCGCCTGGGAGTTGCTGGCTGCGCCGAACAGCGGCCTGTTGAACAAGATCTATCGAGCCGTCACCGGCGCCGAACAGGACTCGCACATCTTCAACATCTATTCGCTTGAAGGCATCATCTTCGTTATTTCGTGCTACACGTTTCCTTACGTCTTCGTGCTGGTCGCCAACTCGCTCGACCGCACGCCCGGCGAACTGGAAGACGCCTCGTCTATCCTCGGCGGCGGCCGCTGGTACACCGCGCGCCGCGTCACCATTCCGCTGGTGCTGCCGGCGCTGCTTGCCGGCGCCCTGGTCGCGTTCCTGCAAGCGATGACTTTGTTCGGTTCGCCGGCGATCCTGGCGCTGCCGGCCGGCTTCCACACCATGACCACCAAGATCTGGAGCCTGTTCCAGTTTCCGCCGAAACCCGAACTGGCGGCGGCGGCATCGCTGCCGTTGCTGATCCTCACGGTCTTTCTGTTGCGCGCCGAACACATGATCCTCGGCCGCCGCGGCTATTCGATCGTCGGCGGCAAATATGGCGCGCCGCGTCTGATCCCGTTGCATCGCTGGCGCTGGCCGGCGTCGATCCTGTGCCTGCTGGTACTGATGCTGCCGGTGTTCCTGCCCTATGCTGCGCTTTTGAACGCGACGTTTTCGCCGGTGGCGACGACCTTCGTCACCTTCAAGAATGCCACCATGCACAACATCTATTTCGTGCTGTTCGAACTGTCGGCGGCGTCTTTGGCGCTCAAGAACACCGTCATCCTCGGCACCGCGACCGCCACCATCGGCACCGCCATCGCTTTGGTGATTGCCTACGTCACCGCGCGCCAGGCGGTCCCAGGCCATCGCCTGCTCGGTTTCCTCGCCACCGCGCCGATCGCCATCCCCGGCATCGTGCTCGGCGTCGGCCTGTTCCTCAGTTATACGCGGCCGCCTTTCGTGCTTTACGGCACGCTTTGGATTCTGCTGATCGCCTTCGTCACCATCGCGCTGCCATCGGCCTATCAACAATTGCGCGCGGCGATCCGCTCTATCCATCCCGAGCTTGAGGACGCCAGCCGTATCCTTGGCGCCACGCGGCTGCGCTCGCTGTGGCAGATCACCGCGCCTTTGCTGCGGACCGGCGTCATCGCAACATGGTGCTTCGTCTTTGTCGGCGTCATGCGCGAATTATCGGCGGCGATCATCCTGTTCACTTCCGAGACCAAAGTGATCTCGGTGCTGATCTACGATCTGAATGAGAGCGGCGATCTCGGCGCCATTTCGGTGATCGGCATCGGCATGCTGATCATCACCTTTGCCGTCGTGATCGCGGTGAACCGCATCCCCGGCTTTGGCAACGTGCGTTTCCGCACTTAAAGAAACAGAATTCATGCCTGACACGCCTGCATCGCCTTCCGTCGCCGAGCAATTGGCCGCGCGCATCGTCGCGCTGCGCGCCGACACGCTTCCGCCAGCGGTCCGCGTCAAATGCGAGGATTTGCTGATCGACGTCGTCGGCCTCTGTCTGACCGCGCGCAACGAAGACTACATTGCAAGCGCGCTGGTCGGTTGCGACGACGAAGGACCCTGCACCGCGATCGGGCACGCGCGCACCTTCAGCAGCGCCAGCGCCGCTTTCGTCAATGGTACGGCCGCGCATGGCGAGGATTTCGACGATACGTTTGAGGGCGGTCCGGTCCATGCTGGCGCGGTGATCGTGCCGGCGGTGCTGGCGGCGTGCGAGCGGCACGGCCGCGACGGCGAATCCGCCCTGCTCGGCATCGCCATCGGCACCGAGACCATGTGCCGCCTCTCCACCGTGGTGCCGAAAGCGGTGCACAAGGCCGGCTTTCACCCGACCGCCGTCTTCGGCGTCATGGGCGCGGCTGCCGGCGTCAGCGCCGCGCTTGGGCTCAATGCCAAACAAACCGTCGACGCGCTCGGTATTGCCGGCAGCTTTGCCGGCGGCATCATTGAATATCTGACCGATGGCGCCTGGACCAAGCGTTTGCATCCCGGCTGGGCGGCGCAGTCCGGCATTCGCGCCGCATTGCTGGCGCGCGGCGGGTTCTTCGGACCGCGCACGGTGTTTGAAGGCGTCCATGGCCTGTTCCATGGCTTCGCCCATACGACCAAGGGCGATTACGATGCGCTCATCGGCGATTTCGGCACCAAGTGGGTGACCAAGACACTCGCCTTCAAGCCCTATCCCTGCGGCACCATGGCGCATCCTTACATCGACTGCGCCAAACGGCTGGCGGCGCGCGGCATCAAGACCGCCGATATCAAGGAGCTTGTCTGCGAAGTGGCCGAAGGCACCGTGCACCGGCTGTGGGAGCCGCTCGCCGCCAAGCAACGCCCGCCGAATGGCTACGCGGCGAAATTCGCCACGCCGTACATTCTTGCGACAGGCTTTGTGAAGGGCGGCGTCGGCCTCGGCGATTTTACGGCCGAGGCGGTGCGCGATCCGGACGTGCTGGCGCTTGCCGCCAAGGTCCGTTACGTCATCGATCCGGACAATCTTTATCCGAAAGCCTTTACCGGTCACATCCGCTGCGTCCTCAATGACGGCACGGTGATCGAAGACCGGCAGCCGCATTTCCGAGGCGGCGCCGACGAGCCGCTGACGCGCGCAGATATTTTGGAGAAGTTCACCCTCAACGCCCGCCACGGCGGCTGGGATGCTGCGCGCAGCGGCGGCGCGTTGAAACTTCTGTCGACATTGTACCAGAGCAAGATCGATCTAGTGGCGCTACGCGGATAACCCAATGCCGTCATGGCCGGGCTCGTCTTGGCCATCCACGCCTTGCTTGACGCGATAAAGAAAGACGTGGATGCCCGGCACAAGGCCGGGCATGACGAGGCAAAGAGGCAAAGCATGAGTGAAAATAGTCTCACCGGAAAAGTCGCCATCGTCACCGGCGCCGGCCGCAATATCGGCCGCGCCATCGCTTTGCAACTCGCGCAGGCCGGCGCCTCCGTGGTGGTCAATGCCCGCTCGAACAAAGCTGAGGCCGACGAGGTCGTTCGTACGATCGAGGCAGCCGGCGGCAAGGCCATCGCCGCGCTCGGCGACGTCGCCGACCCGGCCGACGTCGCGGCGATCGTGGACGCAGCGCTGAAGCAGTTCGGACGTATCGATAGACTCGTCAACAATGCCGCACTGCGCCGCGAAAAGCCGGTCGATCAGATGACTTACGCCGACTGGCGCGAAGTGATGAGCACGACGCTCGATTCCGCCTTTCATTGTGTCGCCGCCTGCATTCCGGCAATGAAAAAGGCCGGCGGCGGCACGATCCTTAACATCGGCGGCATGAGCGCACATATCGGTTCGGCCGGCCGCGCCCATGTCATGACCGCCAAGGCCGGCCTGGTCGGCTTCACGCGCGGTCTGGCGCATGATCTTGCGCCGTACCACATCACCGCCAATTGCGTCGTGCCGGGCGCTATCGATACCGCCAGGCCCGGAACGTCGCTGAAACCGGCGCATCATCTCACCCACGGCACCATCACCGGCGAGCGCGGCAAGCCCGACGACGTCGCCGCCATGGTCTGTTTCCTGTGCGGTCCCGGGGCGCGCTACGTAACCGGCCAGACAATTCACATCAATGGCGGCGCCTATCTCGGCGTATAGAAGCCGACAGCGCGCACGCGGGCTTTATTTGCTGTCCAGCGCGAAGACCCCGTTCCAGTCGCTCGGCGGCGCATCCCTTTGGAAGCCGCCGATGCGCACGGAGTAAATATCGAACAGCCGGTTGAGGCTGAAGCCCTCGCCTGCGGCCCGGCAGCGCACGATCGCTTCGCCGGCGGCGGCAAAATCCTGACGCCGGTATAAAGCGAGCATCTCGTTGAACAGCGCTTCCATGCGCCGGAAGCCTTCGCTCTGTGCGACGTCCTCACGGCCGAGAATTGTATAAATCGTTTCCGGTTCGGTTTTTCCCTTCACCGTGATGTAATCGAGTTCCAGCAGCGCGAATTTGCCGCGCGCCGCCTGCGCCGTCTTTGAACCGATGATGATCGGGACGTCATAGGACTTGGTTTGCCCCTCCAGCCGCGACGCCAGATTGACGCAGTCGCCCAGCACCGAATAGTTGAAGCGGAGATTGGAGCCCATATTGCCGACGACGCAGCGCCCGCTGTTGAGGCCAACGCCGATCTTCAGCGGAATAAAGCGTTGGCCCGACGCCTCGGCATCCCTTTTCCGTTCTTCGTTCAGCAAATCGACGCGCGCCAGCATTTCCAAAGCTGCGGCGCAGGCATTGATCTCGTGCGCGGGATCGTGCAGCGGCGCGCTCCAGAATGCCATGATCGCGTCGCCGATATATTTGTCGATCGTGCCGTTCTTCTCGACGATGGCGTTGGTCATCGGCGTAAGAAAATTATTCATCAAGGTCGTCAGACCTTGCGGGTCGTCCTTGTAGAGTTCGGAAATCGACGTGAAGCCGCGCACGTCGCTGAACATAATGGTCATGTTTCGATCTTCGCCGCCGAGCACGAGCGTCTCGTGACTATGGGCAAGCTTGTCGACCAGCGAGGGCGACAGATATTGGCCGAACGCGGAGCGGATGCGCTTGCGCTGCAATTGTTCGCGAAAATAGTTGATGAAAATCAGCGTCAGGTAGATCAAAAAAGTCGCCAGGAAGGGAAACGTGGCGTCGATCAAAACAAGCTGCTGCGTGTAGAAATACCAGGACCCGGCGGCGAGCCCCACGGTTATAACAGCGCCCAGCGCCAACATCGTTGTAGCGCCAAGGATCGGCCCGATAGCGATTATGATCAGCCCGAGCAATACCGCGGCCGCCAGTTCCGCGCCGATGGCGTAATTCGGATAAACCAGCATCGACTTGGTCAAAATGTTTTCGAGGATTTGCGCATGCACCTCGACGCCGGACATCGCCGGATCGATCGGAGTCGCCTTGATGTCGCGCAAGCCGACCGCCGACGTACCGATCAGCACCAGCCTGCGGCCGATGCGCCCGGGCGAAACGCGGTCTTCCAGAACGTCCTTGGCCGACACGTAACGGTTCTGGTTGTAAGGCGCGTAGTGAACCCAGAGCTGCGCGTTGCGGTCGGTCGGCAGTTCAAGCCCCGGAATGGCGACGCTGTTGACGCCGGCCGCGTCGGTCTTGACCCGGATGGCGCCGGCGCCGGTGGCCACGCGCAGCATTTCCAGGCTGATGGCCGGCACCAACGTATCTTGCGCGTTCATCACCATGGGCACCCGGCGCACGATGCCATCCGGCTCGGACTGGATGGTCACCATGCCGCGTCCGGCCGCGGCCTGCTCGAGCGGCGGAACGTTGTTGATCACGCCGGGAAACGTGATGAGAAAACGGCGCGGGTCGGGACCCATCATCGCAAAGCCCACGCCCGGCGGCCGCGTCGCAGATGGCGGCGATGCCAGATGGAAGCCGGATTCGCCGATCACCACCCGCGTGCGGCGCATGGCATCGGCGAGCACGTCATCGTTGCTCGGCAATTTCATGAGCTGGGCGCGCGTTTCCGTGTCCAGATTACGAAAGCTTTCCGCCGCTACCGCGGGCGACATCCGGTCCGGTTCGGCGAAGATGATGTCGAACGCGATCACCGCGCTGCCAAGCCGGGTCAGCTTGGTCACCAGGTCGGCCAGCAGCGTACGCGGCCAAGGCCATTGGCCATAGGCCTTCAGGCTGGCCTCGTCGATGTCGACGATAACGGCCGGCTGCACGGTCGCCTGGCGCGGCTTCATCACCTGATAGAAATCGAACGTGCGGACGCGCATCGATTCCAGCGGCGCCGGATTGGCGATGCGCAACGCGACCAGCGCACCTAGCAGGATCAAGCAGACCAGCCGGCCAAGTCCGAAACTTTTCGCGAAACGCTTAATCCTGTTCATGATGACGCGCGGTCCGGACCGGTTTCATGACGGATGGTCACCTTTCACGGAACGCCCGCATGAACTGATCGCGCAGCGGTTTCATCAGATAGGATATGACCGTGCGCTCACCGGTTTGCACGAAGGCTTCCACCGGCATGCCCGGCAACAATCGCACATCGCCAAGCAGCGCAACGTTCTCCGGCGGCAGGGCAATGCGGATCGTATGATATGATTGACCGGTGCGCTGGTCGGTCGAGGTATCGGCCGAAACGCGCGTCACCTTGCCGTCGATCTCCGGCGTGGTGCGGCTGTTGAACGCGGAAAAACGCAGCACCGCGAGCTGGCCGATCTGCAATTGATCGATGTCCTGCGGATTGACCTTGGCTTCGACCTGCAACTTGTCGGCGTCGGGCACGATCAACATGATCGGATCGCCGGCGGTGATGACGCCGCCGATGGTGTGAACCGTCGACTGGAAGACGGCGCCGGTCTGCGGCGCGCGAATGTCGGTACGGCGAAGCTGATCCTCGGCCGTCACCTTGCGCTCGACGAATTCGCCGATCTTGCCGTCGATATCGCGCATTTCCTTGGCGACCTCGCTGCTGAGGTTCTGGTCGATCTGGATGATCTGCAGACTGATTTCCGCGATCTTGCCTTTGGCCTGCGCCGCCGATGCAACCAGTTGGGCCCGCTCGCCGCCCAGCCGCGCTGCTTCCCGCTCAAGCTGGGTCAGCCGCGTCAACTGCACCAGATTCTTGGCATAGAGATCGCGCACGCCGTTCAGTTCACGCTCAATCAGGACAAGTTCCTGACTTTTTGCAGCCTGTTGCGCCTCGATGCCGGCGATTTCCTCGTTCGACTGCGCCATGCGCTGCTGCAATTGCGCTTTCTGACCGGTGCGTTCGGTGCGGCGCAACTCGAACAGTTTGCGCTCGCTGCGCACCGCCGAAACGGCGTCGGGATCGTCGGTGCGCGCCAGAAGCGCGGGTGGGAACGCGATCTCGTCGGCGCCATCGCGCTCGGCCTCGAGACGCGCCTTACGAGCGGTTAGTTCGTTGAGGCCCTTGGTGATGATGGCGAGATTGGCGCGCATCACGGTTTCGTCGAGCCGCACCAGAATGTCGCCCGCCTTGACATGGTCGCCATCGTGCACGCGCAGTTCGCCGACGATGCCGCCGGCCGGATGCTGCACCTTCTGAACGTTTTGATCGACGACGACCGAGCCTTGCGCGATCAGCGCGCCGGAAATCTGGATTGTCGCCGCCCAGCCGCCGACGCCGCCACCGAGCAGCAGCAGGATGGCGACACTGGCAAGAAGATGGCGGCGGATCGACGCGCGCGATCCGGTCGGCCGCGCGGCAAACTCACTTTTGGCGGTCTGCCAGCCGTCGGCGGCAAATTTCTGCGCGCGCGCGATCATACCCCGGCGCTCCCGCTTTCCGGCACGATTTTCAGCGGCTGCGGCACCGCCGGCCGTTGCAGGACTTTGCTCAGGACTTCATCCTTCGGGCCGAAGGCTTGCGTCCGTCCCTCCTTCATCACCAGTATCTGATCGACGCCGGCAATGGCGCTCGGACGATGCGCGACAACGATGACGATGCCGCGGCGCTCGCGCACGCCGAGGATGGCACGCGTCAACGCGGCGTCGCCGTCCGAGTCGAGATGCGAATTCGGCTCGTCAAGCACGACGAGAAACGGATCGCGATAGACCGCGCGTGCCAGCGCCACCCGCTGCGCCTGCCCGGCCGACAAAGACGTGCCATATTCGCCGACCGGCGTGTCGTAGCCCTGCGGCAGGCCGACGATCATGTCATGAACGTCGACGGCCCTGGCGGCGGCAATCACCGCGTCGTGGTCGGGTTCGGATTCGAAGCGCGCGATGTTCTGCGCCACCGTGCCGGTCAGCAGTTCGACGTCTTGCGGCAGATAGCCGATGTGGCGGCCAAGCACGTCCGGCGACCATTGATCGAGCGCGGCGCCGTCGAGCCGGACCTTGCCGCGCAGCGGCTGCCAGACGCCGACCAGCAATCGCACCAGCGACGACTTGCCGGAGCCGCTCGGGCCGATAATGCCGAGGCCCTGCCCGGCCTCTAGCTTGAAGGCGACATCGTGCAGCATGACCTTGTTGGCGCCGGGCGGCGCCGCGCTGACGCTCTCGATCACCAGGCGATGCGAAGGTGGATGCAAGGCCATCGGCGGCGCTTGGGCAGGCATCGCCTCCAAAAGTTTGCTCAAGCGCTGCCAGCTTTGCCGCGCGGCAACGAATCCTTTCCAATTTGCGATTGCCAGATCGACCGGCGCCAGCGCGCGTGCGCTGAGGATCGATCCGGCGATGATAATGCCGGCGGTGGCCTGCTGATTGATAACGAGGTAGGCGCCGACCGCGAGCACGCCGGATTGCAGCATCATGCGCAGCACCTTGGAGATGGCGCTGAGGCCGCCGCCGACGTCGCTGGTGCGCTGCTGGCTGCTCATGTAATCGCGGTTGACCTTGCCCCAGCGTTCCGCCATGCGGCCGAACATGCCCATGGCGATGAGCGCCTCGGCATTGCGCCGGCTGGCCTCGGCCAGGCTGTTGCGCGCGACCGCTGATTCCAGGGCGGCCTTGGACGGCGCCTTGGTCAAGGACTCGGTCAGCAAGGTCAGGGCGATCAGCACGACCGCGCCGCCGAGCGCCGTCAGGCCGATCAACGGATGGAAGATGAAGCAGATCGCCAGATAAAGCGGGATCCATGGCAGATCGAACAGCGCGACGGGACCCAGGCCCGAGAGATAGGAGCGGATGCTGTCGAGATCGCGCAAAGGCTGGTTGCCGTCGCCGCGGTTTCCCGCCCGCAGCGGCAGGCGCACCATGGTGTCATAGACCCGGCCGCTGAGCGCCTCGTCCAGCGCGCCGCCGATACGGCCCAATATGCGGCCGCGGATGGCGTCGATCAGGCCCAACGCCGCGAACAGACCGGCAACCAGAATCGTCAGGCCGACAAGCGTCGGCGTCGAGCGGCTCGGCAGCACGCGATCATATACTTCCAGCATGAACATGGCGCCGGACAGCATCAGAATGTTGCTCATGCCGCTGAGCAGCGCGGTGCCGACAAAGGCGCCACGGCAGGCGGCAAGCGCCGCCGAGAGTTCGGAAAGGGGCCGCGCTATCGCCGGCCTCTGAGTAATCGACATCCTTCCACACTCTCCGGAGACTTGTAGAGTCGCAAGATAGAACGTTTAACGTCCACGAGCCACTTCTTCACACATCAGGCGCGATCAATATTAAGATATTCTTGCGACGCGACCGCTCCCAGCGCCGCCTTGAAAAAGTCAGGCAGTGCCCGTGGCAATATGAACGTGATCGATAAACAAATTCGACTGAACGTTGCTGTCGCGCACGTCGATCACGCCAAACCCGAAGGTGTACTGTCCCGAGTCTTGCGCGGTGAAACTTGTCTCATGCCAACCGGTCGCAGACACGTGGCCGTTCGTATTTCCAAGCGACGCAACATCGGCCAACTCAGTTGCTCCACCGCTGGTCACGGAGAAGAACGCAAAATCGTTATAGGGCAAATAATCGTGGGTCTGAAACTTCCAATCGAATGAAAAGGTATCGCCTCCATTCAAATAGAACGTCGCTTTCATGGCTGAGCCGGCAACCGGCGTTTCGTTATTGTTATTATTGTTCAGACCGGCCAGTGTGCCGGAATCGATGCCAACAAAGCTCTCAATCTGGGAAGTCGCCACCGTCTGCGAAACAGCGCTGGCAAGATTCGCGGACGAGGCACCGTCGAAATGCTCGGCTGTGGTTGTATTGACGGCCCCTACGACGGACCAGCCTTGCAGGCCAGCTTCAAAGTCCCGAGTCGGCCCAACCACGAAATGGAATGCGTCGGCAACCGGCGTCGAATGATCCTCATTTCCATCCTCGACGGAAACCGAAAAGCCGGCGTCCGCGCCGCCTGAACCGTCCTGTAGGAATGAGACCTGCCCGCCCGCGAGTTGCTGCCCCGTGAAACTGGTCGAAACAGACCCGTCGACATAGACCGATCCATGATCGAGATTCGACACCGAGAAAATCACGCCGGAAGCAATGTCATCGGGATCGGCAAAGTTGAGCTCCGCCGTCGTCAAAGTATGCGAGCCGCCAATGCTGATGTCCGCCGTCAACGTTCCGGTCAATTCCGGCGCGTCATTGACCGAATTGATCGTGATGTCGATGGTATGCTCTATGGGCGCGCCAACGCCGTCGCTGGCCGCGACCGTGATGGCCGCGGCGTTACCATCGTAATTCGCGTCCGGCGTGAATTTCAGTCCATCGAGCGCCTGATTGATCGCGCCGGTCGAGCCGCTGAAAGTCATACTTGTATCGGCGGTGCCATCGCCGTTTGAGAAGTGAAGCCCGGCCAGCTGGTTCAAACTGATGGCGCCGTGGTCCGCCGACAAAGTGATCGTCAACTCGCCGGTGTCAGGATCAACCACGGCGATCTTGGCTTCGCCCCCAAAAGTCAACGGCGTATCTTCGTCTGTCACCGGCGTGGCCGGCGCGGCGATCGTCGGCGGCTGGTTGTAGGCGATGTCGATGCCGCCGCCGCTGTAGCTGACGGCGAAGTTGTTGCTCGAATAATCGCCGGACAGGGCCAGCGAAACGACGTTACCGTTCTCCGTATAGTGCAGAACGGCGACGCCTTCGGTGATGCAAACCTGGAAATCGCTTACGGAGATGCCGTCATTAACAATGATCTGGTCGCCGGCGCCGAAGCCAAACAGCGTGCCGGCGAACGCGCTCGAATCATCGAGAATCAATTTATCGGGGTTCGAACTGGCAAAGGTTACTTTGACGTCGCTATAGACTGCACCGCCAAACTCCATCGAGCCGCGGCAGATCAGAAACTGGCCAGAGCCCTCGACGTATCCCGTGGCATGGAAGACGCCGTCGGGCCCGGCCTCGATCGTACCGGTATTGTGGACGTCGCCGATCACGGTAAAGGTCGCCGGGTCGACCAGTGCAGTGCCGTAATTGGTGAAGGTGCCAGTCAGGGTGAATGAAGCACCATTGAGCACGTTGAAGGTGCCGCTGGCTTCGTTTGTGATGTCGCTGTAGGCATAGACCATGGCACCGTTATTGGCCTCGAAGGTGCCGAAATTGTCAAAGCCGCCGTAAATGCCGAGCGCCGCACCAGAACCGTTAACGACGATGCTGCCGTCGGCATGGTTGATCGCGGGAAGATCAAGACCGACCTGCGTCGATGTTTCGCCGCCGTCGATTGTCAGCATGCCGGAATTATCGAGCGCGCCGATACCGAGGATTCCATTGACGATGGTGACTTCGACACCGGTGCCGAGAATGAGACCGGCTATTTGAAAGGCGCCCTCGCCAAGATCGAGATAGGCCGGCGTTTCGCTGTCGTTATAGGTCACGGCCGTGTTCTGGTCGGGAACATAGCCCAGGCTCCAGTTGTCCGGGCTGCCAACCGCCGCACCGTCGCCGCCGATCCAGAAGTCGTTGAAGGCGAGACTAAAGCCGCCGGTGCTGTCGGGAAGCAGCGCGAAATCGGCGTCCGTAAGGTGGTAATCGTCGTTTGAATAAACGACGCCTATATCGATGATCGGCTGTGCGTCTTCGCCCACTGAATAGGAGAATAAAACCTCGCCACTCTCTGAATTATAAGAGACGTGCGCGTCCGCCATGACGGTGTCGCCGAAAACGCCGAAATCGATCAGGCTGCCCGGTCGAAACCCGGTAATAGTGCCGCCAAATGTCGCGGCATCGTCGAGCGTCAAAGCGCCGCCAAAAGCACCGAACGCCACCGTAGCGTCGCTGGCGTCGCTGGTGGCGGCAAATTCCACATTGCCACCGTCGAGCAGGACCGCGCCAGCGACGGCCCCGAAAAAAAACAAGGCGCCGTAATTTCGCGCGGTCAATGTACCCGCGCCGGTGACGGCGCCTTCGAAATTGATGTAACCGTTATCGGACGCCTCGATAGCGGAATTGTTGACCACATCGCCCTGGAAATCGATGATGCCGTTGGACGCCTTGATCGATCCGTCATTGTCGGTCTGGCCGAAGACATACAATTGCGGAGGGGCCCCCTCATTTAAGGTATTGACGTCGAGCGTCATCCCCCGCCCGACATCGAGCGTCACCCCCGGCCCGACGGCGAGATCGCCGATAGAACTGATAGAACCGATACCACCGAGCGTGACGATCTGGCCTGTCGGCAGCGTGATTGAGACGTTATCCAGGCTCTGGGTGGTCCCCGGAATGTGCTGGCTGGTCCAATTCGATGCGTTGTCGAACCAATCGCCGCCCGACGTACTGTTCCAGTGAACGAAGTTGTCGACATCGATCGCAATAGTTTCCGCCGCGGTCGAATTGCCGTCGCTGGTCGTCACCGTCACATTCGCCGCGCCGGTGTATTGCGCGTCCGGCGTAAACTTCATGCCGTCGAGCGCGGCGTTGATGTCGGCCTGCGTGCCCGAGAAGGTCATCGTTGCATCGCTGTCGCCGTCGCCGGCGGCGAATGTCAGCCCGGCCGTGCCGCTTAGCGTCAGCACGCCGTGTTGGGCGCTTAGCGTCACCGTCAAATTGGCCGTATCGGCATCGAACACGGAAATCGCGGACTGCCCGGTAAAGGTTAGCGCCTGCCCTGCGGTGGCCGTCGCTGTCAGCGGTCCAAAATTGATCGGCGCGAGATTGGCCGGAATCGTCACGACAATGGGATCGTGCTCGACCGTCGGCGGCGTGCCGGGCACTGTCGGCGGCGTGATGACGGTGACGGTGGCCGTGATCTGCTGCGGCGCGGCGTTGTCGCCGGTGTGACTGGGATCGTTTAACGGCGTCGGGCTGGTTTGAAGCTCGATCTGAATCTGCGTATGCACCTTGTCGGTCGATTGCGGATTCGGATTGGGCGTCGCGTTGGGATCCTGCTGGAAAAATTGCTGGATGATCTGCTGGCCGACCGCCTGGATGCTGACGATCTGCTGCAGCGCCGAGAGTTCGGTCGCCAACTGGGCCGGCGACTTCTGCACTTCCTCGGCCAGCACCTGCAATGGCCCGACCGGCCGGACGATGATCAGCGGACCGTCTTGCACCACGTTGGCAATGATGGTGCCGCTTCTGTCGAGCACGACGGCGCCGGTGGCGCTCTGCGACACATAGAAATTGACCGTGCCGTCATTGGCGGTGGTGACGCCGCCGACGGTGCCGCGAATCGCCATGGTGGCGACCGGCGTGCCGATCTTCATGTCGCCATTGTGCGCGACCTCGCCGGATATAAAGGTTAGCGAGCCCTGCACCAGATCGAGCAGCTGCGAGTTCGCCGAGCCCTTCGGGTCGTAGACGAATTCGTTGACGACGAGGCGCGAATTGGCGGTCAGATTGAGCGTGCTGCCGTCGTTGAAAGTGACGCCGAACGTGCCGGTCACGGTTTGCAGCACATCGCCCTTGAGGATGGCTTCGCCGGTTTGCGCCGCCATGGCGACGCCATTGCGGACGATGGTCGCGTCACCGCTCGCCTGGACGACGCGGCCGACCGCCTGGGCCGCCGGTTGCGCGGCGCCGGCCTGGGCGTATTGCCCCGGCGTCAGCGGACCGGCCAGCGCGGCGACCACATCGGGCGACAACGCGGCGCCTTCGGCCGAGAGCAGCCGGGCACGGATATCGGCGGAGAAATAGTCATGGACGACAAAGGCTTTGCCGTCTTCGCCGGTCAGGAGCAGGTCGGCGCCGGCGCGGCTGAATTGTGCGGTGAATAGCAAATGGCTGTCGGGGATGGTCGCGCTGGGTCCGTCCGACCCATTGTCAATGGCGATCGACGTTGGGGCTGGACCCGATGCCGAAGGCGTCGCCGCCGACGCATTCGAGTCACCGAACGAAAAATGTTCGCCATCCCATCCGTCAAAGCTGCGTAGTATGACCGCGCGCCCCCAAGGCCTTGAACGACCCCGTTTTTGTTCTTATTGCTGCGAAAGCCACCGGCGAGGCTGGTTAACAAATTCTTATAGGTATCAGGGGGGTAGTCAATGCAGAATGATGCAAAGTGGCCCAAATACACGCGTCAGTGTTAACGTGCGCGGCCAAAATTGGGGCTTTTG